>JBBTYD010000007.1:0-58947 GCA_038061925.1 Patescibacteria group bacterium | reverse complement strand
CTGGGTTCAGACCGTACTGAAGCGGAAATTTATTTCGGCTGAAGTACAGTTTGAATCCTCAGAGGAAAGTTGAAACTTATGTTATTTAAATTGTTTTTGTTTATGAAATTGAAAGATAGAACCAATCAAATCACGGCGGTTCTTGTTTAATTATGAGAATTAAGTCGGGGTTTTCGATGAAATCCCATATCACTAACACTGATAGGATGATATCGAGAAGAAAATTTTAATTTTCTTTGTAGAGACTACAAACCGACCTCTGATCTTATGTCAGAGAAAGTATAGTCCAATGCACAAAGTAATTTGTGAAATCATGCGTGAGACAGGTTGGTCTCCTATCTACTGCACTCGTTGATTCTTGAAAAGATTTGCTTCTAGTAGACCCGAGAGGGTCCTTGCTACTTCATAAAGAAATTTATGATGACAATGTGGCTAATAACGGTGGAGTCTTCATCAATGTCTCTAGTTCGATGAAAAATAATACTGAACGGTCTTTGGTATTATGATTCGCTTGAGGACCAGAAATGTGGTAAGATAATACCGTGGGAAGTCAATCTAAAATCAAATTAGCTTATATTGCCGGTTTTCTTGATGGAGATGGTAGTCTAATGCTTCAGCTGAAAAAGCGAAGCGATAGTAAACGAGCAATTCGTTTTATGACTACAATTTGTTTCTATCAAGATACTAGGCACGAAAAGACTTTGTATTGGATAAAGGAAGTTTTAGGAATTGGTTATATTTCCAAAAGAAATGATGGAATGACCGAACTGCGAATAAATGGTTATAAACAAATAAGAAATATTCTTAAAAATTTATTGCCATATATCAAATTCAAAAAACTTCAAGCTCATGCGCTTTTACAAGCGTGTGGGATATTATCTGGTACGAAATTTCAAAAGCTAACAAAAAAGCAATTGGTTAAACTTGTTAATCTCATTTTACTTATTCAAAGTGAAAATTATATTACTAAAAAGAAGAAAACAAAAAACGAATTGTATAAGATTTTAAATTTGACCCCGTAACGACTCTCCGACTCAGGTCGGAGGACTTGCATAACGCTGGAAAGTTTTTTGAAACAGGCTTATGCTTGTAATACGCCAACATCCTCCCGATAAGTAAAGGATTTATCCTAAGCTTGTCGAAGGATGAAGATATAGTCTGCACTCCTAGAAATAGGGGAAATATGTGACGAGAGGACCGAAGTGAACTGACCTCTGGCGTGCGAGCTGTCCTGCCAAGGGCACTGCTCGGTAACTATGTCGGGAATGGATAACCTCTGAAAGCATCTAAGAGGGAAGCCAGCTTTAAGATTAGGAATCGTTAAGAACCGTGAGAGATGATCACGTTGATAGGCTTTAAGTGTAAGGCGAGTAATCGCTTGAGCTGAGAAGTACTAATGTTTCGATTCCTGTTAAGAAATTTGGAAATCACACTTGCCTCGCCGAAATTTCGGTGGAGGCGGGAAAAACAATATTGAGAATTGAGTTTTGGGGAAGGTGTGTATATTAATGTAAAGCGGGACTTTACGATTACATACTGGCTGTGTATTAATGTAAAGCGGGACTTTACAATGCATACGCTCCCAAATTGCTCTTTGTCTTGCGCTCCGTGCTCTGTGGAGAGCCTATTTGGGGTTGGCCACATAGAGAGGATTATCCTCGCGGAGCGCTATCTTTTATTCTTCGGCTTTTGGTTTTTTAAACTTTTAAGCCGAAGCCTAAAACTCAGTTTTCAATATATAAAAATTAAGTAAAATCCATAGGCAAGGCCTATGGACGAATTGAGTTTTCAGTGTTGGTGATTTGTCGCAAGGGTCACACCTCTTCCCATTCCGAACAGAGAAGTTAAGCCTTGTTGAGCTGATGATACTCTTTATGGGGAAAGTAAGCAGTCGCCAACACCGAGCACTTGATTCAAAGAAACCGGTAAGTGATTACTGGTTTCTTGAGTTTTTAATGTTACAATGTTCTTATGACTTGGGCTTTTCGGAGACAAATTTTTTATGTGTTTGCGCTCGTTTTATTTTTGACAGTATTTGGATACTTAATATCTTATCCAAGTCTAAACAAAGCGCCAAGTTGCACAGATAACAAGCAAAATGGAACTGAGACGGGTGTAGATTGTGGAGGATTTTGCGCTGAGGCGTGTCTGACGCAAGTGGATGCGATTTCAGTTCTTTGGACTCGCGCCTTTAAAATTATTCCAGGGCGCTATAATGCTGTTGCCTATCTTGAAAATCATAATAAAAATGCCGCTCTCGAAAAAATAAATTATAAATTTCGTTTTGCTGACGCAAATAATATTTATATAGGCAAGCGTGAAGGTAACACTTTTATTCCCCCCGGAGGGAAGATTGCCATTTTTGAGCCCGGCATAGATATCGGGAATTCTATCCCCGTTTATACCACTTTTGAGTTTACGCAAATACCACGGTGGATTCAAGTTTCCCAAGAAAAAATTAATCAATTGCAAGTGTCAGTTTCAAATATAACTCTTGCTAATGAAGACACAAGTCCAACACTTTCCGCTACAATAAAAAATAATTCTTTCTTTGCTATTCCGAAGATGAATGTAGTGGCTATTCTATATGATGCGAATCATAACGCTGTTTCTGTCAGTAGTACTTATTTGCAAACTCTCGTGGGGGAAGAGAGCAGAGATGTTAATTTTACTTGGCCAGAACCAATGTCCTCCAAAGTCATTGTTAAAGAAATAATTCCCCTATATAACATTTTATCGGTGCAATTAAAATAAGATATGGTAAAAAAAGCTTTTAATCGAATAGATTGGCTTCTAGTTTTTTTTATACTTCCTTTAGTTATTGCTGGGCTTGTCACGATGAAGAGTTTTGCGCCCCTAGAGGTTACCGGAGATTTTTTTAATAAACAGATTATTTGGATTTTGATAGGTTTTGCTGTTTTTTTTATTTTTTCTTTTATAGATTTTAGTTTTCTTAAGCGTTCCTCTGTACTGATAGCGTTGTATCTTTTTAGCTCTGGTATTTTACTTTTACTTTTTATTTTAGGGAATGTTTCCCATGGCGCTAAAAGTTGGTTTAACCTTGGCCTTTTTTCTTTTCAGCCGGTTGATATGATGAAGCTAGTATTAGTCCTTATTTTAGCGAAGTATTTTTCTCGTCGTCACGTGGAGATTAGAGACATAAAACATATTTTTATTTCTGGTTTTTACGCATTTGCGCCTTTTGTCTTAGTATTGTTTCAACCTGATTTTGGTTCGGCGATGATTATCGGTTTTATCTGGCTTGGGATGGTGCTTGTCTCTGGAATTTCTAAAATGCATTTATTCGCTGTTCTGGCCTCTGGCATTATAATTTTTGCAACGTTCTGGTTGTTGGTTTTTGCGCCATATCAGAAAGCTCGTATTCTTAATTTTATTCATCCACTCACTGATATTCAGGGAACAGGCTATAACGCATTTCAATCTACGATAGCGGTGGGTTCTGGAGAAATTATTGGTAAGGGTCTTGGTTTTGGCACGCAGTCACGGTTGAAATTTTTACCCCAACCTCAGGCTGATTTTGTTTTCGCTGCGTATGCCGAAGAGTGGGGCTTCATTGGTTCTTCCTTAGTTCTTTTGCTTTTTTTGCTGGTTATTTGGAGGATTCTCTCTTTTGCCACTCTCGGAGCATATAATTTTGAAATGCTTTTTAGCATGGGTATTGCTATTTTTTTTATGAGTCATATACTCGTAAATATCGGTATGAATCTGGGATTGATGCCGGTAACTGGTATACCATTGCCATTTATGAGTTATGGCGGTTCACATCTTTTATTTGAATTTGCCGGTTTAGGAATTTTGATGAGCATGAGAAGATATGCGAGACCTGTGCATCGAGATGACACAAAGAATGAGTTTCTGGGAGTCTAATTTATGCAAATAATTGACGGAAAAAAAATACGCGGGGAAATATTATCTAAAGTAAAAAAAGAAGTTGCCGCTCTTTCTTTTACGCCAATTTTTTGCGATGTGCTGGTGGGTGATGATCCCGCATCTCTCCAGTATGTGGAGATGAAAGCAAAAACTGCCGAAATAATGGGTATTCATTTTCACAAAGCAACTTTCCCAGCCTCCATATCAACAAATGATTTAATAAAAGAAATAAAGGTTTTAAATAAAATAGAGAATATGTGCGGAATTATTGTCCAGCTTCCATTGCCGGGATCAATTGATAAAAGAGCGATACTTGAAAGCATCGATCCGCGTTTGGATGTTGATTGTTTAGGGCTCGTAGCCAGTGAGAAATTTTATAATAACTATGATAGTCAAACAGATTTAGGATATCCTACAGCGCTTGCCTGTATGGCGCTTCTTGATTCTCTCAATTTAGATTTTAAAGGGAAGATTATAGTTGTTTTAGGACAAGGAGAATTGGTGGGCAAACCAACCGCGGCGCTTTTGCGTTATCGAGGCTTGACTTATCTTACGATTACAAGCAAGACGGAAAATAAGGAATATCTTTTACAACGAGCGGATGTTGTGATTTCAGGTATGGGAAAGGGAAAATATATTACCGGCAATATAATTAAGTCAGGGGCAGTTTTAATAGACGCGGGTACTTCAGAGGAAAAAAATAGTTCTTTAGATAATCGGAAAAATATAGTTGGTGACGTTGATTTGGAATCTGTAAAAAACGTGGCTGGTTTCGTCTCTCCCGTTCCTGGAGGAGTTGGGCCAGTAACCGTCGCGATGCTTTTTAATAATGTATTAAAAGTGGCGAAGTCCCTCAACAAAGCTCGGGATGATTTTGCTAAATCAAATATATGAACGAAACAATTTTTTACTTCTTTTATAATTTAGCGCATCACTCACAATTTTTTGATAAAGTAGTTGTTTTTTTAGCTGTTTATTTTCCCTATTTAGTGATTTTAATGGCGGGATTATTTTTACTTTTCTGTCGTAAAAATTGGCGAGAATTATTTCTGGTATTTTTTTCCGGAGGTCTGGCTGTGTTTATTGATTTATTGTTGAAATATTTAATTCATGCTTCACGACCATTTTTAACGCTCGCCAATGTTCATCCGCTTTTTCTGGAAATCGGGTATGCTTTTCCTTCTGGGCACGCAACACTTTTTTCGGCCTTGGCTGTATCACTTTTCTTTCTGGATAAAAAAATTGGCTATATTTTTATTTTTTTTGCTCTCTTAATCGGTCTGGCGCGCATTATCGTTGGAATCCATTTTCCGATTGATATATTGGGTGGGTTTGTATTAGGTGCTTTTATAGTTTATCTTGTAAGATATTTTGTTAAAACTAGCTAGGCAAGGCCTAGCTGAATTTGCTTATTTTTTTAAAAATGTATAGTATATTTGTATCTTTATGAAGAAAAGAATAATTTTGGCTTTTATAATACTTATTTTTGGCTTTGGCGTGGCTTTTTTTGTTTTTAAGACTGAGCTTAAATTGAATAAAAATTTTGAGACGCAAAAAGCTTTCTTTAAGAAATTCCCTTTTCGCTTGGGCTTAGATTTATCTGGAGGCAGTCACCTCATATATAAAGCTGATATTGGCGCTGTACCGTCTAGTGAGGTTGGAAGTTCAATGAATGCGCTTCGTGATGTAATTGAACGACGGATAAATCTTTTTGGAGTTTCTGAGCCAGTTGTGCAAGTGGAGCGTGGCGGACTTATTTCTGGTGGCGGAGAAAAATTGATAGTTGATCTTCCGGGAGTGACCGATATAAAAAAAGCGATAGAAATGATTGGACAAACCCCGATTCTAGAATTTAAAACTGAAGCTCCCCAAGACGCTCCGCAAAATGCGACGGTGGATAAAAACGGCAAAGTAACTTTGGATGTAAGTTCTCAGTTTATTTCGACCGAACTTACTGGCAGGTACTTACAAAAAGCGACTTTAGAATTTGACCAGAATACTCGTGAACCAAAAGTGAGTTTGCAATTTAATAATACAGGGACAAAACTTTTTGCGCAGATTACTAAAGATAATATAGGTAAAATGGTGGCTATTTACCTAGACGGCGCGCCAGTATCCACCCCGGTAGTCCGGGAAGAAATTCCAAATGGTCAAGCGGTTATTTCCGGCAATTTTACCCCCAATGAAGCAAAACTGTTAGTTGGCAGATTAAATTCAGGCGCCCTTCCAGTGCCTATCACTCTTCTTTCCACGCAAACTATTGGCGCCACTTTAGGGGAGTCCGCCGTGAAAGCTGGAGTGAAAGCCGCAATTATAGGATTCTTATTGGTGGCTCTCTTCCTCATTTTTTGGTATCGTTTGCCCGGTCTTATCGCCGTCCTGGCGCTTTTCTTTTACACAGCAATTCTTTTGGCTATTTTCAAACTCCTGCCTGTCACTTTGACCGCCGCTGGAATCGGTGGATTTATTATCTCGCTTGGAATGGCGGTTGACGCAAATGTGCTTATTTTTGAAAGAATGAAAGAGGAAATCAGAAAAGGAAATAATATCGATGATGGTATTCATAATGGTTTCAAAAGAGCTTGGACGTCGGTCCGAGACTCAAACACTTCAAGTATCATCACTTCCATTATTTTATTTTGGCTTGGCACCCCGCTTATAAAAGGTTTTGCGCTAACCTTTGGTTTAGGTGTCTTGGTTTCAATGTTTTCCGCTATTACTGTTTCTCGAATATTTCTTTTTGCTCTCGGTATCAATAAGAGTAACCGCTTTACCAGATTCCTTTTTAGTAGCGGTTTTTCATCAATTCAGAACATAAAAAATAATCAATAAAAATAATATGTTTATAATCAAACACAAAAAAATATTTCTTTCCTTGTCAGTTATTCTAGTTCTTATTTCGGTTGTTTTTATTTTTACTTTTGGTTTAAAGCTTGGGATTGATTTTAAAGGAGGCGCTTTGCTTGAGGTAAATTACCCGAGCGGTCGTCCGGACGTATCATTGCTGGAGAATGCAATTAAGACGCTTAATATAAATCAAGCGCTTATTCAACCGACTGGAGAATCGGGTTATCTCATTAAAACTCGCGATTTAAACGAATTAGAACACGAGACACTTTCTCAATCATTATCCCTAAAAGGCAAATATCCTGTTTCCGAGAAAGGTTTTACTTCCATCGGTCCTTCAGTCGGAAGCGAGCTTGCCCATAAAGCAATTCTTTCCATCATTTTTGTTTTTATCGCAATTATTCTTTTTATCACTTACGCTTTTCGTAAAGTTTCAAAACCAGTTTCATCTTGGAAATATGGAATCATCACAATCATTACTCTTCTTCATGACATTATTATACCAACGGGAATCTTCGCCCTATTCTCCCATTATACCGGCGCTGAAATTGATACGCTCTTTGTCTTGGCGCTCTTGACTATTTTAGGTTTGTCTGTTCATGATAAGATTGTTGTTTTTGATAGAGTGAGAGAGAATTTAAGCGCGGGAGACAAAAAGGATTTTAGGGAGACCATCGGTCGAAGCACTAGCCAAACTATTGTCCGTTCGATTAATATTACTCTCACGATTATTTTCGTGCTTGTGCCACTTTATTTGTTTGGACCAGAAACGACCAAAAATTTCGCGCTTATTTTAACCATTGGTCTTTTCTTTGGAATTTACTCATCGCTTTTCTTTGCCTCGCCACTTTTAGTATGGGTGGAAGAGTGGCAAAAGAAAAAATAACTTGCTTTTTTGTTTTTTGTGATATAATCAAGATATGATTTACACATTCATAGTTTTAGGAGTGGTGGTTTTATGGGTAATTTTTGTGTTTAATGGTCTTGTTTCTCTCAAGAACCGTGCAGGGGAAGCTTGGGCGGATATTGAGGTCCAGTTAAAACGTCGATATGATTTAATTCCCAATTTAGTGAATACCGTGAAGGGATATGCTACGCATGAATCTAGCGCGTTTGAGAATGTGACCAAGGCGCGATCTCTGGCTATGGGGGCGGGGGGTAATTTAGCGGATAAGGGACAAGCCGAAAATATGCTTACGGGAGCGCTCAAGTCCATTTTTGCTATTGCCGAAGCCTATCCAGATCTTAAAGCCAACACAAATTTTTTAGCTTTACAAAATGAACTTTCGGACACAGAAAATAAAATTCAAGCGGCGCGCAGGTTTTATAATGGGAATGTTCGCGACTTGAATATAAAAATTGAATCTTTCCCTTCAAACATTTTAGCTGGGATATTCAATTTTTCTAAGAAAGAATTCTTTGATTTGGCGGACAATGATGTGGCTCAGAATCCGGTGAAAGTTAAGTTCTAAATGGCAACTTTATACACCCAACAATCAAAAAATGTCGCAAAAACATGGCTACTTATGTCAGTATTTTTTGTCGCAGTTATTCTTTTTGGTTGGTTCATAAGCATTTATTACGGTAATCCAAACATTCTTTACTTTTTCGTTGTTTTTAGTATTTTGATGAATTTTTTTTCGTATTGGTTTTCAGATAAAATTGTTCTTAAACTGGCTGGAGCCAAAGAGGCAAAAAGGGGAGAGTATTTTGATTTATATACAAGTGTGGAAAATTTGTCTATTACCGCTGGGTTGCCGATGCCAAAGGTATATGTAATAACAGATCAAGCGCCAAATGCATTTGCCACTGGTCGAGATAAAAATCACGCGGTGGTGTGTGTAACGGCTGGACTTCTCGTCATACTTGATAAGCCAGAGTTGGAAGGTGTCCTGGCGCATGAACTTTCCCATGTCGGTAATCGAGATATGTTGCTCTCGACGGTCATTGTCACGCTGGTCGGTTTTGTGACTATTATGGCGGATATTTTTAGGAGAAATTTATTTTTTGGCAATATGGGTCGGAGCAGGGGTAATGACAAAGGCGGAGGCTGGATGATGCTTATTGGAATTATTCTTTCAATTTTAGCGCCCTTATCTGCCATTTTAATTCAATTAGCGATTTCCAGAAAGAGAGAATTTTTAGCAGATGCGTCTGGAGCATTACTCACTCGCTATCCCGAAGGTTTAGCAAATGCGTTGCGAAAAATTTCTCAATATAGTAAACCAATGACGCAGCAGTCTAGCGCTATTGCGCATTTATATATTTCCGATCCCAAGGGCTCAAGTTTTGGTAAAAAAATCAGCGGTTTTTTTGCCACTCATCCGCCGGCAGAAGAGCGAATTAAAGCCTTAATAGGGTAAAATATCAGATATTTCCATATACGCTATAGCGTATATGGGGATAAAATTTTTTAGAGTATTTTGTTAAGTTTTATTTTTTCTTATTTTTTGTTATAATCTCTTGATGGATATTGAAGATGTTGAAAACCTTGCAGAGCTTGCGCGAATTGAGCTTAGCGGGGACGAAAAAAAAGAAATACTTTCGGATATGAAAGGTATCTTGGAGTATGTGAAGCAGATTGAGAAGGTTAAAATGCCTATCCGCCAATTAGCAGATGAGAAAAATGAATACAATAATCTCATAAATGTTTGGCGTGAAGATAAAATAGAATCGCGTGAATTTTCAAAAGAGCTAATTCTTGGACAATTTCCAGACACGCAAGACGGATTTTTGAAAGTAAAAAAGATATTATGATAGACTTGAAAAATCTGACAATAAAAAAAGCAAGGCTAGCTCTCGACGCAGGCGAATTTTCGGCGGTGGATTTGGCGCAGACCTATCTTAATGAGATTAAAAATAAAAATAAAGAACTTAACGCATATTTAGAAGTTTATAATGATGTTTTAGATCAAGCAAAAGTGGCAGATGACCGAATTGCCAAAGGGGAGTCATCTCCTCTTCTTGGTATTCCTCTTGCCATTAAAGATAATATTTTAATAAAAGGTAAATTTGTTTCCGCTGCGTCAAAAATTTTAGCAAACTATGTTGCTTCTTATGATGCCACAGTGATAACTAAATTAAAAAAACAAGGGGCGGTATTTTTAGGCAGAACAAATATGGATGAATTTGCGATGGGTGGTTCAACGGAAAATTCTGCCTATGGAGTAACCAAAAATCCTCATGATCTTAAACGAGTGGCAGGAGGGTCTTCGGGAGGGGCAATCGTAGCTGTTGCCGCCAACCTTGCTCTTGGAGCGCTAGGCTCTGACACGGGTGGTTCGGTGCGAGAACCAGCGGCCTTTTGTGGAATAGTAGGGATGAAACCAACATATGGTCGAGTATCACGCTATGGGCTTATTACTATGGGTTCGTCACTTGATTGCATCGGTCAGATTGCTAAAAATACTGAAGATGTACAAATTATTTTTGATGCTATTTCTGGACATGATGTTTTGGACAGTACTAGCATTACCGATACAACATATCCAAAACAAATTTTTAACAAAGAATTAGTAATCGGTATACCTTACGACTTGGCTATTGGAGAAGGTGTTAGTCCGGAAGTGAGAGAAAATTTTACACAAGCTGTTGAAAAATTAAAAAAGCTTGGATTTAAAACTAAAAATATTTCTTTAAAAAATCTTGATATGTCTTTAGCTATTTATTACATCATTATGCCCGCAGAAGCATCTACAAACTTGGCTCGTTTTGATGGCGTTCGATATGGTCTTCATAAAGATGGAAAAAATCTACTGGAAGATTATATGTTTACCAAAGGGGCGGGTTTTGGCAAAGAAGTTCGCCGCCGAATTCTTCTTGGTACTTATGTTCTCTCTCATGGATATTACGACGCATATTATGGAAAGGCGCAGATGGTTCGAAACGAATTAAAAAAAGAATTTACCAAAGCCTTTGAAAGTGTTGACTTCATTATTACCCCGACTGCGCCGTTTGTCGCTTGGAAAATAGGAGAGAAAAGCGATCCTGTCTCTGTGTGGTTAGCGGATATTTTTACAGTGACGGCAAATATCGTGGGTGTGCCGGCCATTTCTTTGCCTAGTGGTTTTCTGGAAATAGAAGGCAAAAAATTACCGCTCGGGATTCAATTTATGGCGTCGCACGGGAGGGAAGATTTGCTTTTTGAAATTAGCAAGCGTTTTGAGGAAATAAACGAAAAATAAGAGTATAATTATCGTATATTATGAATCCATCATCATTAAATCCCAATCCTATTCTCGGAGATTCGGTTCTTGGTTCCAAGTGGTTTGATCCAAGTTATTTATTTAATCAGGGTATTGTGTTTTTTCGTCAGTTTTTTGATTTTATTTATAATAGTGGCGCGGGAATAATATCTTTTTACCATGCTCTTCTCTTTATTTTTTTATTGTTTTTTCTGACTATTATTTCATATACTTCAATTAGGATGTTTGAAATTAGAAGCAAGGAACGCAAACATCTAAAGCAGGAGCTGGCCGAATATGCGCATCATCAGGCAGAAAAAGAAAAAAAATCAAAACTCGGAGAAGCAATGTCAAAAAACGAGAGGTGGGTCAAAACTCTAGGTTATCTTTTTTCCCAACATTCAAGCGATTGGAAGCTGGCGGTTATTGAAGCTGACGCGATGCTAGAAGATTTGATGAATCAATTGGGATTCAAGGGCGAGACTTTTGGTGACAAACTGAAATCTACTACCCAAGACAAGTTTCACGATTTGAGCTCCGCTTGGGAAGCGCATACAGTCCGTAATAGGATAGCTCACGAGGGGGTTTCTTTCGAACTGACTCAGCATGAAGCAAAAAGAGTAATTGCTCTATATGAGCATATTTTCCGTGTATTTGGTTTTATTTAATTTTACTTTCTCACTAACGTTTGTCAGTATCTTCTCTATAAAGACATCAGCGGCCACAGGCTCTGAGGAGCTTTGCGACGAAGAGTTGCGGGAGGCCGAATCGAACGGCCGTCTTAAGGTTATGAGCCTTACGAGATGCCTCTTCTCTATCCCGCTATACAGAATAGTTTATATTAGATTATAAAGATATGCAATGTATAAGTTCGCAAATATATTGCGAATAATTAGCAATTTTATTTTTGTAAATACATTTGAAAATAAGCTAAAATGTGCTACTCTAGCATTAGTTTGGTTTACAATACGCCGGTGTAGTTCAATGGTAGAACGAAGGACTCATAAGCCTTAGACAGTGGTTCAATTCCACTCTCCGGCACATCAAGATTAAACCTTGATAAGAATAAATTTTGCGGCTGTAGCTCAACGGTAGAGCACCCGCCTGTCACGTGGGAGGCCGTGGGGTCAGCACCCATCAGCCGCGCAAAGTTTTTAGTCTTATAAATAAAGCATAAAAAGTTCACGGGTATTACAAAAATTTGACAAATATCCGTAAAGTATAGTATAATATAGCCCGTAAAATGTTCCTTGATAAACTACTTGCAAAAGCAGTAGTCATAGCCAAAAGGTCCCAATTTACTTGGTATTTTCTGGCTATGACTACCACTGTGGTCGTCCTCTAGCATCAAACAACAACCTGCCGTGATTACACGGCTCTCCGTCTAGTAGGCGGAGAAACAATGCCGACCAATGGTCGGAGAAAGACACAATGAACACGACGATGAAATACGCTTCGCTGGATTTGGGGATGATGGAAGCTGTCTTCAACAAACTAGGAGGACTTGAGGGAGCCACCCAGTTCCTGTGAGGCGAGCTGATCCTCATTCCACAACCGAAACTCAAATTCCCGCCCGAACCCGTGCTGGACTTCCTCGTTCGCGTGGACAGGTCCGTCAAGCCGACCTACCCCGACTGGTTCAAGAAGTTGGAGCATCCCGAGTTGGAACTCGCGGGACCCGCTGAATACGACCTCACAAAGGTTGACCAGTGGCTCCACGATGACCAGAAGCGTGGGTCCGTCGTCGGCAACACCATCTACAAGCACTTGCAGAAGGGCGACAACCTCGCCACCTGCCTGAACTTGCAGGATGGGCTCGCCATTCAGCAGAAGGGTATCGCCGTGTTCCGCAAGCTGTTCGCGGGCAAGGCGGTGTTCCTGTGGGGCTCGGTCGTGCAGGACCGCAACGGCCACCTGCTTGTCCCGTATCTCTACGACAACGGCGACAAGGTTGGGTTGGTTTGGTTCTGGCTGGACGGCCACTGGTACTCCAGCCTCCCCGCACTCCGCTTCGGCAAGTAGGCACTCTGGCATTGGGCACTGTGGTCTTTTTGACACTTTGCCCTTTGCCCTTGCATTCGCGTTTTTTTTGCACTCCCACTTGTGTGTGGATGGTGCAGTAGAACGCATCATTCACACACAAGTGAGCCATCGGATTATTCCACGCTCACTTGTTTTTATTTTTATTACGACAAGCGAGGAGCGCAAGAACAAGAGCACTTGTTCTTGGCGTCCGAGTCGCCGTCGTATCAAAGTACTCTTTATATTAAAAAATCTTTGTTATACTAAAAGTAGTGTTAGGTGAATATAAACTAGTATGTTTAAGTATACTGACGAACGAGGGAGAGGAAGTACCGAACACAAAAGTGTGAATGCGCCGTTGTAGCTTAGTGGTAAAGCACGTTCTTGGTAAGAACGAGACCGTGGGTCCGATCCCCACCAACGGCTCAGGCAAAACTTGTCGATGTAGTAGGTTGACAATTTTTAGGCCGATATAGTTCAGTGGCAGAACACTACTTTCGTAAAGTAGGAACGTGGGTCCGATTCCCACTCTCGGCTCCAAGAAAATATTATGAAAAAAGATATAAATGACATGCAAGATAATTTACAAAAAGAGATAGAAAAACTTGAAACTTCGATGCAAGGTCCGGATTTTTGGAATGACAAAAATAAAGCTCAAGCTGTTTTAAAAGAATTGTCAGAACTAAAAGCCAGAAAAGAGGGTGTTGGAAAATATGACAAAGGGAATGCGATTCTGGCGATAATTTCCGGCGCGGGCGGAGACGATGCCGAAGATTTTTCGAGCATGCTTCTTTCTATGTATATGAAGTATACGAATAAAAAGGGCTGGGGGATTTTTTTTATCCATGAAAATAAAAATGAACATGGAGGTTATCGCAATATCACCATAGAAATTTCCGGTAAAAATGCGTACGGAAATTTGAAAAATGAATCCGGAGTACATCGTCTCGTGCGTATTTCTCCTTTTAATGCAAAAAAATTAAGACACACCTCTTTTTCTCTAGTTGAAGTTCTGCCCAAGTTTTCTAAACTTGAAGAAAAAGATATTGTTATACCAGATGCGGATTTAAAAATAGAATTTGCTCGTTCATCTGGACCCGGAGGGCAGAATGTGAACAAAAGAGAAACAGCCGTTAGAATCGTCCATATTCCCACAGGTACTGCCGTGCATGCTTCAGGTGAGCGTTCCCAAGAACAGAATCGGCA
Source organism: Patescibacteria group bacterium (assembly GCA_038061925.1). Lineage (GTDB taxonomy): Bacteria > Patescibacteriota > Minisyncoccia > Phycocordibacterales > UBA9973 > UBA9973. The sequence continues at coordinate 44,797 of JBBTYD010000007.1, read as the reverse complement.
GCTCGCGCTGGGCATTCTTCGAGCAAAAATTTTCAAAAAAGCGGAAGAGGAGAAAAAAAGCGTGGAAGAGAGTATGAAAATAAATAAAGGTCTGGAAATAGAATGGGGGAACCAAATTCGCTCGTATGTGTTGCATCCGTATAAAATGGTCAAAGACCATCGGACAGGCGCGGAAACATCAAACACGGAGGCTGTTTTAAATGGTGAAATAGATATTTTTATTGAGGCGGAGAAAAATTTCTAAATATGATACAATGAAAATGTGATTTATTTCAATAATGTTTCTAAAATTTATAAGGATGCGGTGGCGTTAGATGATGTCACTTTTTCAATTACCGCGGGAGAGTTTGTTTCTATTGTTGGACATTCAGGGGCAGGCAAGACAACTCTCACTAAAATGATTGTGGCCGATGAAAATCCGACTAATGGAACAGTTTTTTTTGAATCTATTAATGTGCATAAATTAAAAAACAAAGATTTGACCAAACTGCGTCGGCGGATTGGAGTGGTATTTCAAGATTTTAAACTACTTTCCAATAAAACCGCGTACGAAAACATCGCTTTTGCTATGGAAGCGGTCGGCAAGTCCGATCTGGAAATAGCTTCCGATGTGCCGCATGTTCTTGAGTTGGTTGATTTGAGTCATCGTTTAGATCACTTTCCAAATCAACTTTCGGGCGGTGAACAACAAAGACTCGCCATCGCTCGCGCTATTATTAATCAGCCTGAACTTATCATTGCTGACGAACCAACCGGTAATCTTGATTCTATAAATACGTATGAGATAGTGCAAATTTTAAAAAAAATAAATGATCTTGGCACGACGGTGATTTTAGCTACCCACAATCGTGGTGTTATTGATTTAATTGGTGAAAGAGTAATTACGATGGAAAATGGGAAAGTTATTCGAGATACCAAAAATAACCAATAGACTTATGGTATAATTATAGTATGACTGAATTAAAAAGAATTACAAAAGCAGGATTTACAAATTTTACTCGGAGTGGTTTAGTTTCTTTCGCCGCAGTCCTGCAAGTAGTGAATACTTTAGCTGTGATTGTCACGATTATTCTTTTACAAGCAGTACTCTATTCTTCTCTTAATGTCATAAAAGATAAAGTAGACGTGACGATTTATTTTAACGTGGGCGCCTCCGAAGCGCGAATTGCGCTTTTAAAAGATTCTCTTTTGAAATTGCCGGAAGTGGCCAATGTTTCCTATACCAGCGCTTCCGAAGCGCTTAAACTTTTTCGTGATCGTCACCAGAACGATTATCCAACGATTGCCGCATTGGATGAAATAGGGGATAATCCACTCGGCGCTGTTTTGAATGTTAAAACTAAAGAAGTTTCTCAATATGAAAGTATCGCAAACTTTTTGAAATCTGACAACGCGCTTGTTTTAGGTTCGTCTGATATTGTAAATCACTCAAATTATTACAATAATAAATTAGTGATAGACCGATTGAATACCATAATATCCGGCGCGCAGAAGTTTGGTTTTCTTCTCACGCTTTATTTCATAATTTCTTCTATCTTTATCACCTTCAACACTATTCGATTGACTATTTTTATTTCGAAAGAAGAAATTGGAGTAATGCGATTGGTAGGAGCAAGTAAAATGCGGGTTCGGGGACCTTTTATGGTTGAGGGCGCAATTTATGGAATTATCTCTACCATCGTGACCCTCCTTCTTTTCTGGCCAGCGACAGCCTGGTTTGGACGTAATATGACTGGTTTCCTGGGACTTAATCTCTATAATTATTATATTTCAAATTTCTTTCAAATTTTTGCCATTATTTTATTGTCAGGTATAATCTTGGGGGTGATTTCCAGTTTTTTCGCCATTAGAAAGTATTTAAATAAGTAATAAGAATGCCAGCCAAACAAACAAAATATATTTTCGTAGTGGGGGGAGTTATGTCGGGAGTTGGAAAGGGGGTCGCTTCCGCTTCAATCGGCAAGATTCTTCAGTCTCGAGGAATCGAAGTTACGGCTCTCAAAATAGATCCGTATGTGAATGTTGACGCGGGCACTATGAGCCCCACCGAACACGGTGAGGTTTTTGTTTTAGATGATGGCACAGAGTGTGATCAGGATATGGGTAATTATGAACGTTTTCTGGATCGTGATCTTACTCGAACGAATTATATGACGACAGGCAGTGTTTATCTTTCCGTGATTCAGAAAGAACGCAATTTGGAATTTGGTGGCAAACAAGTGGAAGTGGTGCCACGTATTCCACTCGAGATTATCGAACGTATCAATAAGGCAGTAGTCAAAGCTCATGCGAAAGTTGCAATCACGGAAATCGGCGGTACGGTTGGCGAATATGAAAATATTTTATTTCTCGAGGCAGTGCGTATGCTCAAGATTAAAAATCCTCGTGATGTTGTTTTAGTGTTGGTGAGTTACGTGCCCGCGCTCGGCGCCGGTGGAAATGAACTTAAAACCAAACCTACCCAACACGCAGTTCGTAGCTTAAACGCAGTTGGGCTGAATCCAGACATTATCCTCGCGCGCGCGCATATTCCGATGGACGAAAAACGAAAGGAAAAAATTGAATTTATGTGCAGTTTAGAAAAAGGAGATGTTATCTCGGCGCCGAACGTGGAGAATATCTATCAGGTGCCAGTTAATTTCGAAAATGACGGGTTGGGTGATCGTATCTTGAAGAAACTTAGAATGTTGTCGGGGAAACGAGATATGAAAGAATGGCGAGAGATGGTTCTCAAGATGAATAGCGCAACCAGATCGGTTCGGGTTGGAATTGTTGGCAAGTATTTTGGTACGGGCGAGTTTGTGCTTGAAGATTCTTATATTTCCGTGATTGAAGCGATAAAACATGCGGGAGGCAAGGTAGGTTGCGTTCCCGAGATTATTTGGCTAAATTCGGAACAATTTGAAAAGGACCCAAAATCTTTAAAAGAATTAAACAAATTCGACGGTATAATTGTGCCCGGTGGTTTTGGCAGCCGAGGCATAGAAGGTAAAATTTCTGTTATTAAATACTGTCGAGAGAAAAAAATTCCTTATTTCGGTTTATGCTATGGTATGCAACTCGCGGTTATCGAATTTGCGCGAAACGTGGCTTTAATGAAAGACGCAAACACAACTGAAATAAATCCCAAAACTTCTTATCCGGTTGTTGATATTATGCTCGAACAAAAAAAGAATCTGAAAGAAAAGAATTTCGGCGCGACGATGCGTTTAGGAGCTTATCCGGCAATTCTGAAAGAAAGGAGCATCGCGAACGCCGCTTACTTGTCCGCTGGAGCTTTAGCGAAGGAGGATGGAAAAAAACAAATTTCTGAACGTCATCGTCATCGCTATGAAGTTAATCCAGAATACATAGAAAAACTGGAGAAAACTGGTTTAATATTTTCTGGTACTTCGCCGGATTTTCGATTAATGGAAATTGCCGAACTTTCGCAAACCAAGCATCCCTTTTTCTTGGGTACTCAATTTCATCCCGAACTGAAGTCCAGACCGCTCCATCCACATCCTCTTTTCATCGCTTTCCTGGAAGCTTGCGTTCTAAGATGTAAAAATATCAAGGATACTCCTTGATGTAAACTCCTTGATGTAAATATATTTATTCTGTAAGAGACTTCCCGAATTTATTTACTATGAAATTCAAAGCGAAACTTAGGTTATCCATTCTTTTCAACTCATCGAGACTATACCAATTTGCTGTCGATGCCTCATCAGACAAGACGATCTGGCCTTCTTCAGAAGGCTTGAGTCTATACAAATGCCATTTGTGATGATCGCTGCCCCTTCGGCACGAATCTCTTGGCATATCAAATTCTTCTATGAGTTCCAGTTGGCCAGCTGTCGCTTAAATGCCAGTCTCCTCCTCAAGCTCCCGCACCGCAGACTTTTTTGGTTTTTCTCCTTTATCTAAATGACCAGCTGGTAACGTATAAGAAAACGGAAAGATTTTTCGTAACATACAAAACATTTTATTGTTTTTGTTGACAGCAATTATCCCAACACTTTCGTGCCAGTAATTTCCTCGCTCATCAACCCACCATTCTATTTTATTATCCATCACTACGCTCCGCTCTAATACCTGATTACACGAATCGCATTTATAATAGGTCAAATTACTTTAATAGACACGCTCAACGAGACCAGAAAAACAGTTGATGCAATACTGACCTTCTTTATCTAAAGGAATATTTTTGGGCAGTTTCATAAAAAAATTCTAGCATATATAAAAGAATCTGCCACTGCAATGCATGGGATATCAAGCCCAGAGAGGTTTCTAGCCGTTGTAAAATATAGCTCTCAGCATAGCCCGATACTAAATACTGACTGCGGAGGGTAGGAGATTCGAACTCCTGGTGGATTGCTCCACACACGCTTTCCAAGCGTGCGCACTAGACCACTATGCGAACCCTCCAATATCTCTTAATTTACATTATTTTCTGCAAAAAGAAAGGAGTAAATTATTACGCTAGGCCTTGCCTAACGCAAGCAGAATTTAAAAAGGATAAAATTGGCAACTAAAGACAAGTAGAGTAGAATACGATAATGATATTTTCTGCTTTAATTACAATAATTGGTTTATCACTTTTTGAGGCGGTTTCATCTGTGGATAACGCCATTATTAATGCGGAAGTGCTTACCAAGGTAAGTGAGCGGGGGAAAAAGTGGTTTTTGACTTGGGGAATGTTTATTGCGGTTTTTCTAGTGCGCGGAATTCTTCCTTTTATTATCATTTGGTCTTTTAATGTCCAACTCAATGTCGGGCAAGTTTTATCGGCTGCTTGGTCAAGCGATCCTTTGGTTTTAGAATCTATCAATAAATCAGCTCCCATATTGCTTGTGGCGGGTGGGGTATTTTTGATTTTTCTTTTTTTGCATTGGCTTTTTCTGGAAGATAAAAAATTAGGTTTGCCTAGAACAGAGAAATTTTTTATGAATCAAGGAATCTGGTTCTATGCAGTGGTTTCTATCTTGCTGACAGTAATTTCATGGTTTGCGCTAGAAAAGAATATTTTAATGGGATTTGGTGCGATTGTTGGATCAAGTTTGTTTTTTATTACTCATGGTTTTAAACAAAATGCGGAAGCACAAGAAAAAAAACTACTTGATGGCGGACATTCAGATTTAAGTAAACTTTTTTTTCTGGAAATAATTGATACTACTTTCTCCATTGACGGTGTGCTGGGCGCTTTTGCTTTTACTCTTTCGGTGCCTTTGATTTTGCTCGGCAATGGCTTTGGCGCATTATTAATCAGAAAGTTAACAATCCAAAATATAGAACATATTAAAAAGTATATTTATTTAAAAAATGGCGCGATGTATTCCATATTAGTTTTAGGTATTATTATGATCTTACATAGTTTTGGCGCTTATATTCCGGAATATATTTCTCCACTTGCCACATTTCTAATAATTGGATTTTTCTTCTTTAAATCAAAAATAGCCTTGAATAATAGGGTATAATATAAAAATGGCATCTAAATTTGAAGGATATATTGAATATAATAAAGAATATAAAAAGTTAAATAAAGCTCAGAAAGAAGCGGTGGATACTATTGATGGGCCGGTAATGGTGGTGGCGGGTCCGGGGACGGGCAAGACGCAAATATTGGCTTTACGTATTGGCAATATTCTCTTAAAAACAGACACAAAAGCAGACGGTATTTTATGTCTTACCTTTACAAATTCTGCGGTTAAAGCCATGAGGGAAAGATTACGTAAATATATCGGTCCAGAAGTTTCAAGAGTTAATATTTCTACATTTCATAGTTTTGGTATGGAAATACTTGATAAATATTATAATGTACTGGGGTTTGACGAAAAACCAGAATTAATGGATGAGAAAGACTCAATCGCTCTCTATGATGAAGTTTTACAAAAACAAGAATGGGAATATATTCGTCCACGCTCTGATATATCACGATATTTTAAGGATTTAAAAAGTTTAATCTCTTTTTTAAAAAGAGAACGCATAACTCCCCAGAAAATTGAAGATGAAATTAATAAAGAAATAAAAAATATTAAAGAAAATCCTCTGAGTATTTCTTCTAGGGGAGAAAGTAAAGGTAAGATAAAAAAAGAATTAGAAAAAAAGATTGAAAGTCTTTATCGCACGCTAGAAGCTGTGAAATTTTACATCTTTTATGAGCTTCTGAAAAAAGAAAAAAATTTATTTGATTATGATGATATTTTAGAGTCTCTTGTTTTTATTGTAGAGGAATCAGAGGAGGCAAATAATTATATTAAGGAGAATTTCCTTTATGTTTTAATCGATGAGCATCAAGACTCAAGCGGGGTGCAGAATGAATTTCTGTCCAAAGTTTGGGAACACGAGGAAAAACCAAATATTTTCGTGGTTGGAGATGATCGTCAGCTTATTTACGGTTTTGGAGGAGCATCGCTTGAATATTTTGAAAACTTTAAAAATACTTTTGGCAAAACAAAACTTATCACTCTATCCGAAAATTACCGTTCGACTCAAAAAATTCTAGATTCTTCTGATAATTTACTTCAAAGTTCCATTTCCCAAGGTCATCTTAAAAGTAATCGCAAAGAAAATCACGCTTTACGTCTGATTGAAGCTTATTATCCGAGAGATGAAATTATCCTAAGTGGATTAGAGATAAAAGATAAAATAAAAAAGGGTGATTATGTAAATGATATGGCAATTTTAATGCCCAAGAATCGTCAAGTAGAAAGCGCGATTACTATCTTGAAAGATATGGGTGTGCCAGTTGCCGGAGGCGAGGCTATGAATTTTTTTGATGCAAATGAAGCTATTTCGTTTTTGCGAGTTTTGAAAATTATAGCAAATCCAGAAGATGGTACGATGTTAGCCGAATCTTTTTTCGATAAAAATTCAATTGTTTCACCTCTGAAAGCTTATGAGTTTATAAGAGACAATAAAATGCGTGATTTTTCTCTTTTAAGTGTTGTTCAAGGAAAAAACAATTTATTTGATAGTCCCAACGAGGTAAATATTTGGATTGATAAATTAAGACGATGGATCGCATCTTCGACCGAGCCTCTTTATTCTTTTATTCAAAAAGTCGGAACAGAATTTTTACTTGATACTGCAAAAAATCACGAAGAGCTAGTGACTCGAATTGAAGTTATACGCACAATGCTCCATTTAGTATTAAGGCAAAAAGAGAAAAATCCCAAAATTGATCTAAAAAATTTCTTGAATTTTTTAGAAAGAGTGGAAGAATATGGAGAGAATATCCCACTTACAATATTTTCTCCAAATGAGGGGGTAAAGGTTCTTACTTTGCATGGGTCAAAAGGACTTGAATTTGATTATGTGTGGATCGCTCATATGGATGAAAAGTCTTTTGCCGGAAGCAAGCGTGAAGGTTTTACTTTGCCTTTATTTGCAAAAGAAATGGTTGAAAAAAAAGATGAAATAGTTTTGAAACGCGAATTATACGTTGCGATGACTCGCGCTAAAAGATTCTGCACAATTTCTTACGCATCAAAATCTTATACCGGAGGAAATCAAGAGCTCACGCATATTGTCTCTGATATGCAAAATAATTTTGAAAAACAAAATGCTATTGAAACAGAGAAAATCATTCTTCAAAATGACGAGCGAGCGTATGTGGAGAAAAAATTAAAGGAAGAAAAACACACTAGTTTACCGGATTTAGTGAAATTAGTCGCGCAAGATTATGAAAACAAGAAAGTATCTGTATCCCTTTTAAATAATTTTTTTGAATGTCCCTGGAAATGGTATTTCAGAAACCTACTTCAATTGCCGGAACCGAAATCTGAAAGTCTGGAATTTGGAAATATTGTGCATAGGTCTATAGATGCAATTTTGGAATTATCTAAAAAGCCGAATGAAGAAGATTTAGAAAATATAATTTTACAGCAAGTGCGAAAATCAGATTTTGGTGATGAAAGGAAGCAAAAAGAATTATTTAATCTGGCTTTTAAAATTATCTTAAAATGGACAAAGGCTAGACTAGGGGAGATAAATAAAAAAAGAGAAAATGAACAAAGCATATCTTTCATTGACGATAGATTTCCACACTTGAATATTTATGGAAAAATAGATTTGATAGAAAATTTGGATGCTAAAAATGCGCGGGTGACAGATTTCAAAACTGGAAGTATTAGAAAAAAATCTGAAATTGAAAAAAAAGATTTCGAAGGAAGAATGAATTCATATTTACGTCAGTTGGCGATGTATTCTTACTTGATAAAACAAAATCCAAAATGGAGAATGAATGTGCGCGAGTCACGTTTGGAATTTTTAGAGGCAAAAAATGAGGAAGAAAGTATATATAAAACAGTGGTCAAAAAAGAGCAGATTGATTTACTTATTCAAGACATAAAAGATTATGATCAATCTATCAAAAAAGGAGAATGGGTGAACCGTTCTTGTAACTATAATTCTTACGGAAAAAACACAGAATGTGAATATTGCCAAATGGCAGAAATTTATAGAATTTAAAATGCTGGTCTCGGGCCATTGTCCAACCAGCCCAAATAGAAACCCAATAAGGCGAAAACAATGGTGACGATGATTAAAATCATATAGGTCTTTCTTGTTTCTTTGTTCACTCTTTGATTGTACCAAAATCTTGTAATTTTGTCTTTTTATCGATAAGATAGCTGTATGACCGATGAAAATAAGCAAAAAGGCACAATGCATCCGTTTTCTAGATTGACAAATCAAGCGTACCAAGCTTTTTCCGATATGGGTTTTGAAATTGCGATCGGGCCGGAACTGGAAAACGACTGGTATAACTTTTATGTCTTGAACTTTTCCAAAGATCATCCGGCGCTGGACATGCAAGACACTTTTTGGATAAAAAATGGGAAGCATCCAGGCTCAGCTGTGCTTCGCACTCATACCACGACGGTCACCGCTCGCGCGATTGAACAGGCGGGTAAGGCGGGCAGGATGCCTTGCGCCTTTATTTCAATCGGAAAAGTATTTAGAAACGAAGCCACAGATATAACTCACGAGATGCAGTTTTTTCAGATAGATGGAGTAATGGTGGGAGAGGATATTTCTCTGGCTGATTTGAAAGGCGTGCTGACTCTTTTTTATAAAAAAATGCTGGGGGAAAATGTGGAGATAGAATTCAGGCCGAGTTTTTTCCCTTTTACTGAACCCTCCATTGAAGTATTTGCTAAATTTAAAGGTAAATGGCTCGAGATGATGGGTGCGGGAATGTTGCACCCGAATGTTTTGCGCAATATTGGTCTGGATCCCGCCAAGGTGCAAGGTTTCGCTTTTGGTGGAGGGCTTGACCGGATTGCGATGATAAAATGGGGTATTCCCGATGTGCGTCTTTTTTATCAGGGAGATTTAAGGCTGAATCAATTTTAATTTTCGATTTTGATATGAAAATTTCTTACAATTGGCTTAAACAGTATATACCGAAGGCGCCAGATGCAAATAAACTGGTAGATATTTTTAATTATCATCTTTGTGAAGTTGAGACTGCGGAGAAAAAGCTGGATGGGGATGTTATTTTTGATTTAAAAATATTGCCGAACCGCGCGCATGATTTACTTTCTCATCAGGGTGTTGCTCGTGAGCTAGCTTCACTTTTGAATATAAAATATGTTGATCCAACACCAAAATATAAAATTCCGGAGTCTAAATCAACTAATTTGCTGATAGAAATAAAGATCGACAAATGTCCAAGATATATGGGTAGAATAATAAGAAGTGTGAAAGTTGGTTCTAGTCCAGACTGGGTAGTGAAACATTTAGAATCGATAGGGCAGAGAAGCATAAATAATATTGTGGATGCTGCAAATATTGTGATGTTTGACTGCGGACAGCCGACACATGCTTTTGATTTGGATAAAATAAAGGGTGGAATAATGGTGCGTGACGCGCAGGCTGGTGAAGAGATAGTCACATTGGATAATAAAGAAATAAAATTAAAAAATTTCCACCTTGTTATTGCTGATTCGAAGAATGTTTTAGCTCTGGCCGGAATAAAAGGCGGAAAGATTGCGGAGGTTGACGAAAATACAAAAAATATAATTATTGAAGTTGCTAATTTTGATCCTATGAGTGTCAGGAAAACGGCTCAAGCTTTAAATATTTTTACTGACGCTCGAAAACGTTTTGAAAATAATTTATCTCCAGAATTGGGTTCTTATGCGATGAGGGAACTTTCCGCGCTTATTTTTGAAATGTGTCCTGGAGCTATTTTTGAAGATATCGTCGATACTTATCCCAAAAAACAAAAAGAAAAAAAACTTTCATTTTCGGCTAATAGAATCTCAGACATTTTAGGTCTTGATGTTTCGGTAACTACGATAAAGGATATTTTAAAAAGATATAATTTTACATACGACTTGGTAGTCGGAGTACCACTTGGTACTCCGACTACCAAGTTTCTAATGACCGTGCCGCCGATGCGCCTTGATTTAGAAATTGAAGAAGATATGGCGGAAGAAATGGCGAGAATTCTTGGATACGATAAGATAAAAGGAAATATTCCTAAAATAAGTTTTAAACCAAAACAAAATGAAACGTATGCGAAAATTTGTTGGGCGAAAAATAGATTACTCAGTGATGGATACTTCGAAGTGATGACTTATACTTTTTGCGATAAAGGGGAAGTGGAAGTGCAAAACAGTGCTTCTGATAAGAAATTTTTACGCACAAATTTAACTGATGGTCTTAAAGAAAGTAGCAAACTTAATCAATTAAATGCTCTATTTTTGGGAATTAATCAGGTCAAGATTTTTGAAATTGGAACGATATTTAAAAAGACGGGGGAAGAGATGCATATTGCGTATGGAGATAAAAAAGAGATAAAAGAAACGACGCTTGAAGAATTTGTTCTAGAGAATTCTTCTTCCAAAGAGCACGGATATTTTTCTGCTGAAAAATTCCTCGTGCTCGCGCCGTCGCGCTTCCAAGTCTCTTTTAAAGAAGATTTTCTTTTACAAAAAAAAAATAAGAATTCTTCACTAAAGCCTCTTTTATTTCAGATGTGGTCTTTATTTCCTTTCATCGCGCGTGATATAGCTGTCTGGGTGCCGGAAAATGTAAAAAGCTCAGAAGTCAAAAATATAATAAAAAAAAATATGGGAGATATGGTAATCCGAGGTCCAGAACTTTTTGATGAATTCAAGAAAGGTAACCAAATCTCGTATGCCTTTAGATTAGTTTTTCAGTCTTACGACCGGACTCTGACAGATATTGAAGTAAATGAAAATATGATTAAAATAACTAATAAAATTAAAGAAAATAATGATTGGCAGGTAAGATAGCATTATCCACAAAAATTTGTTATAATCAAAGCGTATTATGGCAAAAGAAAAGAAAATAAAAGCTGATAAAGCGCATCATTATGACGCCTCGGATATCTCGGTCTTAGAGGGTCTGGAGCCCGTCCGGCGTCGGCCTGGGATGTATATTGGCACCACCGGTCCGGAAGGGCTTCATCATTTAGTCTGGGAGGTTTTTGATAACTCACGCGATGAAGCGATGGGAGGTTTTTGCAATGATATTGAAGTGGTGCTTCTTCCAGGCAATCGTGTGCGAATAGCGGACAATGGCCGAGGAATACCGGTGGATATTCATAAAAAAACAAAAGTTTCCGCTCTGGAGACTGTGATGACCACTCTGCACGCTGGTGGTAAATTTGGCGGCGAAGGGTATAAAGTTTCTGGCGGTTTGCATGGGGTGGGCGCGTCAGTGGTAAACGCTCTTTCTATTTTTTGTAAAGTAGAAGTACACAGGGATGGTGGCAAGTATGAACAAGAATATTCTCAAGGCAAGAACAAATTTGCGGTCAGAAAAACAATTAACTCAAAACTTCATGGCACGATTGTGACTTTTGAACCGGATCAAGAAATTTTCAAAGATATTAAATTTGATTGGACAACGATAGTCAATCATATTCGTCAACAGGCTTATTTAGTAAAGGGATTAAAAATTCTAATAGTCGATGCCCGCGAGTTGAAAGAAAAAATAGACCTAGCAGATGTTTTTTATTTTAAAGAACTTGGATTAGAGCTTCCTTCGATTTCTTTTTACTTTGAAGGTGGACTTATTTCTCTTATAAAATATTATAATAAATTTCAAAAACCTATCCAGAGCAATATTTTTTACGTTGAAAAGGAATTGGATGGCGTAGGAGTAGAGATTGCTCTGCAGTATGTGGATGACATAAGTGATCGTATTATTCCTTTCGCCAATAATATCAACACACCTGAAGGTGGCACCCATGTGACAGGTTTTAAGACCGCGCTCACGAGGACTTTAAATACTTACTGCAAGAAGCGAGAAATGATGAAAGAATCAGAAGGGGGATTTACCGGCGAAGATGTTTTAGAAGGATTGACGGTTGCTATTTCTGTAAAACTTCGCGAGATCCAATTTGAAGGTCAAACAAAAGCGAAACTGGGGAGCATGGAAGCCCAAGGAGCTGTCGCTACAGTGTTTGGCGAAGCCTTTAATAATTTTTTAGAAGAAAACCCTGATGAGGCAAAGGCCATAATAAATAAGTCTATTTTAGCTCTTAAAGCTCGCAAGGCCGCCAAAGCTGCGAAAGACTCAATTCTGCGAAAAGGCGCTCTAGAGGGGATGACCCTTCCTGGCAAGTTAGCAGATTGCCAAAGCAAAAATGCCGAAGAATCAGAATTATTCTTGGTGGAGGGAGATTCAGCAGGAGGTAGTGCTAAACAGGGTAGAGACCGCCGGATCCAGGCAATCTTGCCCCTGCGTGGAAAAATTTTAAATGTTGAGCGGGCGCGGATAGATAAAATGCTTGCTTCCAAAGAAGTAAAATCTTTGGTTATCGCTATGGGTACTTCGATTGGAGATACTTTCGATCTCTCTAAAATGCGTTATCATAAAATAATTATCGCGACTGATGCCGATGTTGATGGCTCGCATATTCGCACCTTGCTTTTGACGCTTTTTTATCGATATTTCAGACAGGTGATTGATGCTGGATATATTTATATTGCCCAACCGCCACTTTATAAAATAAAAAAAGGTAAAGAGATTTTATATGCTTATACGGACGAAGAAAAGTTAAAAATTGTTGGCAAGGGCGCGAATATAAGTGACATACAGTCTGTCGATGTTGTAAATGATTCTGGTGAGACAATGGAAGAAAAAGAGAGCGCTGAAACTAAAACTAATAAAATGCATATTCAACGCTTTAAAGGTTTAGGAGAAATGAATCCAGAGGAACTCTGGGAAACAACGATGGATCCGGCGAACCGTGTGCTTAAAAAAGTGAATATTGATGACGCGGAAGAAGCGAATAAAATCTTTGATATTCTTATGGGTTCCGAAGTTCCTCCTCGTAAATCTTTTATTCAATCCAATGCTAAATTAGCGGAGATTGATATCTAAGAGACAATAAAACACAAGCTACTCCTTGTCTTTTATTTCTTCCAAAAGTCTTTTTAGTAGTTCTTCTTTTGATATCTGTCCAAGCGTTCCAGTGTCGCGAGATTCGAGAGTTACTTTTTTAGCTTCTACTTCTTTATCGCCGATGACGATCCAATAAGGGATTTTACTATTTTTTGCGTCTCGAACTTTTGTCCCGAGATTTAAGTCTCCATCATCAAATTCGACACGAATGTTATTATTTTTCAATAATTCAAAAATATTTTTTGCATATTCATTATGATTTTCGCGGACCGGAATAACTTTTACTTGTATTGGGGAAAGCCAAAGAGGGAAGACGCCGGCTGTGTGTTCTAGGAGGATTGACATAAACCTTTCAATTGAGCCCATGATAGCGGCATGAATCATCACAATTCGTTCTTGTTCACCTTTTTTATTAATGCAGTATAAATCAAATCGTTCTGGCATATTCATATCAAGTTGAATAGTCGCCACTTGATGTTCTCGTCCTATAGCATCTTGGGCCATAAAATCTATTTTTGGTCCATAAAAAGTAGCTTCACCTAGAGCTTCTTTTCCAACTTCTCCGTTTTGTTTAATTATTTCTCTTAAAGCATTTTCCGCGTCTTGCCATATTTTTTCTGTGCCCAAATAAGCTTGCATGTTTTTGGGGTCATGAAGAGACAGGCGAGGTGTTAAAGAAAATCCAAAAGACCCGTAAAAAGTTTTAACAATATTATAAATTTTACCCATTTCATCTCCTGCTTGGTCTAATCGGCAGAATACATGGGCATCATCTTGAGTGATAGAGCGTACTCGAGATAGCCCGTTTAATTCGCCCGTTTGTTCATCACGATAAACTTTGGTGGTGGAAGCATATCTCTGAGGAAGTTCTTTATAACTCCACTGTTTTCTGTTGTAAATTTGGCTGTGATGTGGGCAATTCATGGGTTTCATCGCGAATATATGTCCTTCACGAGTATTTATCCTAAATAAATCATCCTTAAATTTTTCCCAGTGTCCTGATTTTTCGTAAAGTTCTTTTTTGGTTATGTGGGGTATGTCTACTCTCTCATAACCAACTTTTTTACGAAGTTCCCATACGAAATTGTCTAATAAATCCCTAACCAATGTACCCTTAGGAGTAAAAAGAGGGAGTCCTGCGCCGACGAGTTTGGAAAAAGTAAATAGATCAAGTTCCTGGCCAAGTTTTTTATGGTCTCTTTTTTCTGCTTCGATACGTTTTATTATATAAGCATCTAATTCTTCTTTAGTTTCGAATGCTAATCCATAAATACGCGTAAGCATTTTATTTTTCTCATCTCCGCGCCAATACGCTCCCGCCAGACGGTCTAATTTAAAGCTATCTACCTTGATTTCCTTAGCTGGGTTTTCTAGGTGTCCACCACGGCATAAATCAGTGAATTTTCCACAAGTGTAGGCAGTAATTTTTTCTCCACGTTTCACAATTTCGTTTATAAGTTCCGCTTTATATTCGTTCTTGAAAAATTTTAAAGCTTCGTCTTTGCTCATTTCTTTATGTTCCCATTCTGTCCATTTAGGCAATTTCTTTCGCATCATATCTTCTATTTTTTTTAAATTTACATCAGTTATTTTTTCCCCACCGAAATCAATATCGTAATAAAAACCATTTTCTATAGCGGGTCCCAGAGTCAGCTTTATTTTGTCGAATTTATATATTTCTCCTACCGAAGCTGCCAATAAGTGCGCCAGCGTATGTCTCATATTGCTCAACTTTTCTGTTTTTTCCATTTTCGTATCATAACACATTATTATTTTATTTTCCAAAATTTTCTTGGTTGCTTTTAACTATGAATATGCTAGTATAATCCCATTATGGTAGTACGAATGAGGAGTACAAAATCACATACGAGGAATAGACGTTCTCATCACGCGCTAGTGAGCACGAATTTTACTAAATGCGAAAATTGCAAAGCCTTGAAAAGACGCCACAGAGTGTGCTCTGCTTGCGGTTTTTATCGAGGAAAAAAAGTTTTAGATTTAGTCAAAAAGACAGAAAAGAAGCAGAAGAAAGAAAAGGCTAAAAAAAAGGAGGCAAGTAAGTAGCGATAGTTATGGCGTCCCCCACGCACAGGGTGCGTTTCAGGATGCTCATAAATTATATTCACTACGTTCGTTAATTTATGGCAAATAGGCACCTTTCAAGATCAATAGTACTTCAGACGCTTTTTGAGTGGGATTTTTTACCTTTAGAAAAAAAGAGCGACCACTCCACTAGTAACGAGATTAAAGTTGCATTAAATAGAAATTTAAAAGAATTTGCCCCCGGTCTGGAGGAGGATCCTTTTGTGTTTTCTCTTTTAGACCAAATCTTAAAGAAGCAAGTGATGGTTGATGAAATCATAAAAAAGGCCGCACCAGATTGGCCGTTAGATAAAATCTCTATTGTCGATAGGAATATTCTCCGAATCGGATTGACTGAACTGTTGTTTGGCGACAGATTGCAAGTGCCTCCGAAAGTGGCAATTAATGAAGCTATCGAATTAGCAAAAACTTTTGGTGGGGAGAATTCTGGTAAATTTATAAATGGCGTACTTGGGGCGGTTTATAAAGAAATAGGCGAGCCGGATAAAGAACATCAAAAAAAATATGATAAAAAGAAAAATTATATTGACTCTCGAGAAGAAAAAGAATTAACAGATATTAATAAATTGCCAGTTGAGAATTTAGGAGGGGCGTTAGTATATGCGAAAAAAAGTGGCAATATTTTATTTGCGCTGGTGCATGACGTTTTTGGTTACTGGACTTTATCAAAAGGTAAAATTGAAGCATTGGAGGATGTAAAAGAAGGTATATCTAAAGTAATTAAAAAAGAAATCGGGCTTGATATAAAAGTGGAAGAAAAACTTGGGATAAATGAATATATCGCTACGCATCCTTCCAAAGGAAAAAGTCTAAAAAAAGTTGTATACTTTCTGGCGTATAGTGAATATAAAGAGCTTAAACTTGAAGACTCAGGCGGACTCGATGGTGCCAGATGGTTCGAGGTGACGGAGGTGCCGGAGCTTCGTATTTATAACGACATTATTCCACTAATCACGAAGGCAGTCCATATATTAAGTAATGAAAAGCAAAAAATAAATTAGAAAATTTATAAAATAAAGAACAAAAATATGATTCAATTTTCCAATTTTGAGAAAAAAACTAAAGTAATATTTAAGGATAAAAAATTACTCCAGCAAGCTTTTATACATCGTTCTTATATAAACGAAAATCCATCGACTAATTTTTCGCACAATGAACGACTTGAGTTTTTGGGTGATGCGGTGCTTGAACTTATCGTTACAGATTTTCTTTATAAAAAATATCCTAATTACACAGAAGGTGAATTGACTTCCTTGCGTTCAGCTCTGGTGAACGCTGTGATTATTTCTGAAGTTGCCTTGAAAATAGGCATGAACGATTACTTGCTTTTATCTAAAGGTGAGGCCAAAGATAATGGTAAAGCCAGACAGTATATTTTAGCGAACACCTATGAGGCATATATTGGGGCTATGTATCTAGATCAAGGCATTAAGGCGGTGGACAAATTTGTGCATCAATCTCTTTTACCCCAAACAGAAGAAATAGTATCAAAAAAGCTTTGGCGTGATGCAAAATCTCTAGTGCAAGAAAAAGCGCAAGAATTTGTGAATTTTACTCCCGCGTATAAAGTTCTCTCCGAGTCAGGTCCCGATCATGATAAACATTTTATGGTTGGGATTTTCTTTGGACCTAATTTGATAGCTGAGGGCAAGGGTAAGTCAAAACAGGAGGCAGAACAAAAAGCAGCCGAAGCGGCATTAAAAGTAAAGAATTGGCTGGATTAAAGATAAAAAATATAGCAACATGCGACTTCAAACCCTCGAATTAAATGGTTTTAAATCTTTTGCGCAAAAAACTGTTTTAGAATTTGATAATTCAATTGTCTCTATTGTTGGGCCAAATGGTTCTGGAAAATCTAACGTGGTGGAAGCCATTCGCTATGTTTTAGGCGAACAATCAATCAAATCAATGCGTGGAAAGTCAGGCGCTGATCTTATTTTTAAAGGATCAAAAAATTTACCCAAAGGTTCACGCGCATCGGTTTCAATCTATTTTAATAATTCTGATAAAATTTTTAAACTTAATAATGATCTCGGAGACAATATAAATTTAAATTATGAAACTGTCAGTATTTCTCGTGAGGTTTATTCTGATGGATTAAGCAAATATATTTTGAATGGCACGGAAGTTAGGTTAAAAGATATTCACCACCTTTTGTCTTCAGTCAACATTGGTTCTTCTCAGCATCATATTATTTCACAGGGGGAAGCTGATAGAATTTTGAATGCCAATATGGAAGATAGACGCGAAATGGTAGAAGACGCGCTCGGACTTAAAATTTATCAATATAAAATAAAAGAAAGTGCTAGGAAACTAGAACGGGCAGAGGAGAATATGAAAGAAGTAACTCTCTTGCGAAGAGAAAATATTCCGCATCTTAATTTTCTAAAGAAACAAGTGGAAAAGTTTGAGAAAACTAAAGAAATGCAAGCGGAATTGGCAATTTTATATAAAGAATATTTTAAAGGGGAAGATGTTTACTTAGAGAATGAAAAAAATGTTTTATCGACCGAAAGAAACAAACTGAGAAGTGAACTTCAAAGTGTCGTGAGTCGAATCTCTGTCGCGGAAGATGGCAATTTTGGAAAAGGTAATAAGAAGATAGATGAATTAAAAGTTCTGGAAGATAATTTGAATTCTCTGCGCGGAGTAAAAAGCGAAATAGAACGCAAGCTGGGCAGAATCGAGGGAATGATTGAGATGGAAGAACGCCGGGCCGAGCAAAAAGCGAAAGTGATAGAAATTTCCCAAGAGGAAATCAAAACCACGATAAACGAAATAAACTATTCGATAGATGAAGCTATTTCCAAAGCTAATATAGAAGATGTGAAGTCTATTTTAGAACGAATTAAAAGTATCTTGAAAAAATTTTCTACTCCCAATAAAGAAAATTTTAACAAGAATTTTGAAATACAAAACTTAAATAAAAATTACCAAGAAATTAGCAATAGAATGCGAGAAATAGAGGAGAAAGAGAAAGAAATTTCTAAATCAGTGGATATTTTAAAAAAGGAGATAAATCAAGAGATGGAAACTTTACGTGATCTTGAAAAAGAAAAATTTAAATTTAAGGTTAGACATCAAGAATTGGCTTCCGCTTTGGAATTTGTGATTCTTAAAGAAGGAAATCTAAAAGAGAGAGCTAAAGTTTTTGAAAATGAAATAAAGGAAGGCGTCGCCTTGATTGGTCAAGAAATTTTGTCTTATAAAAATATTGCGGAAGCCTTGCTTACGCCTTAGGGCGGAAGCAAGGCTTCCGCAACTCAAGAAGAGTTAAAGAGAAAAATTGAACGTCTAAAAATAAAATTAGAAGATGTTGGTATTGGTAACGGGGCTGAAATTATGAAAGAATTTAAAGAAGTGACGGAGCGAGATAGTTTTTTGGAGAAAGAAATGGAAGATTTGGCTAAAAGCATTGAATCATTACAAAAACTAGTAACTGACCTGAAAGAAAAAATTGATCTAGAATTCAAAGAAGGTGTTAAAAAAATTAATATAGAATTTCAGAAATTTTTCTCGCTTATGTTTGATGGGGGAACGGGATCTTTAGCTATCATTGTTCCAGAGAAGAAGAAAAAAAATAATCAGCCTGATTCTATCGAATCAGATGAAGAACTAGAGTTAGGATTACAAGAAGATAATAATACTGCTGTGCTCGAACAAGGTGTAGAAATAAATGTTTCCTTGCCTCATAAGAAAGTCAAAGAACTTCATGCGCTCTCGGGTGGAGAGAGGTCGCTCACTTCCATCGCTCTTCTTTTTGCCATGTCGCAAGTGAATCCGCCGCCTTTTCTTGTGTTAGATGAAACCGATGCCGCGCTAGATGAAGCCAATTCGCGCAAATATGGCGATATGTTAGAGAAACTTTCTAAAAGTTCTCAACTTATTGTTGTTACTCATAATAGAGAAACGATGTCCCGCGCCAGCGTGCTTTACGGCATCACCATCGGTAGTAATGGCGCCTCTAAGCTTCTCTCGGTGAAGTTTGAAGAAGCTACCCAAATTGCAAAATAGAATTAAAATTTAACTTTCTCCTCCTTGCCTTTAATTATTTTATCTGGCTGGAAAGCGGAATTTAATTGGATGATATTTTTTTTCGTAGTCATCGAGCCATCTCTATTTAATTTGATTTGGAGAAGCATGCCTTGCATTGTTGGCTTACTCCAAGATTGATCAAATATAAAATTACCGAGCGAATAAGCGATGTAACTATTTTTATAAACTTCTGTATCTTCTATGACATGCGGATGGCTTCCAATGATGATTTTTGCTCCATCATCAACCGCTCGATGCGCTAAATATTCTTGTCTTGCATTATGTTTTGTTTGATATTCTTCACCAAAATGAAACGTTACGACAAGATAGTCAACTTGTTTTGAGGCGTTTTTTATTATTTCATCGAAGTTCGGATCGCTTGCGAGAAGTATGCCCGCTTTTTCAGCATCCGCTACCATATAATTTGGGCCTTTGTCAGAAAATCCCAAGAATCCTATTTTCATTCTATATTTTTCAATAATTGTCGGTGTTTCAGCTTCTATTTTATTTTGCCCTCCGCCAGTGTAAAGTATTTCATTTTCTTTTAAGCGTGAGAGTGTGTCAATATAAGCAAGACGACCCCAGTCTCCAATATGATTATTGGCAACGGATAAAATATTTATTCCAGCGCCCTTCAGGGCAGGAATGGCACTCGGATCCATACGAAAAGAATAAAGATTATGTGTATCACTGCCTTGGTCTGAGGCTACGCCTTCTAAATTTGCGAAAACGATGTCAGATTCTTTCAAAATTTTTAGTTTTTCAAAAAGCGCTGAATAATCGTTGTTGAAATTTTTAACGACTGACGATCTTACCCCGCGGTCAAGCATTAGGTCGCCCCCGAAAACAAGCGTTACAAAGTCTGGATCTTGGATGTCCGGTATACCAACTTTCTCTTGTACCCAGTTGGTGGTCGCATCAGCCACTCCTCCGTAATATATATTTTTTTTTAAATATTTTAAAATAGTTTTTACATCTTTATGTCGGTCAGAGCTTTGCAAGAGAGTGATGGTGATGGGACGAAACCCTGTTTGCCCGAGAGGTAGATTAAAAAGAGATACAACTGTTTCCTTGGCCGGATCAGTATACCCGCTTTTTCCTCCCCAATAGCCTTCTTCGCCCAGAAATTGACTAATATTTGACCAAGATTGTTTTTTATTGTTGAAACTGCGCTTACTTGTAATTTTAATCAAATCCGGTTGTTGTTGGGTTAAATATCCTGTCAGTTTAAATATGTCGGAAACGGTTGATTGATTATTTGGAGAAAGTCCGCTTGGATCTACATATGACGTTCCCGACATTTTTAATTTTTCCGCTTTCTGATTCATTTTCGCAATAAAAATGTCTCGCCCAAAATAGAGAGCGAGCGCTTCGGCCGCGTCGTTGCTTGATTCTAAAAGTAGCGGGTATAGTAAATCCCCTGTTTTTATTTTTTCTCCCAATCGGAGCTCACCGTTTGTGCCACTGGTGGCCAAGGCTGTTTTAGTTATTTTGGCAGTGTCGTCCGGAGTCATTATTTCTTTTGTGACCAGCGCAGTCATCAGCTTAGAAATTGAAGCAATTGGAAATTTCTTCTCTTGGTTTTTTGATAAAATGATTTCACCTGTGTTTAGGTCACCAACCAAGTATGTTAAAGCGGAGACCTTTGGTTCTCCATTGGGATCCTTATTTAGATAAAAGTATTTGGGTTTTTCTGTTCCAGAATACACTACTGTCGCTGTATTATTTCCTGGCTGAATTGTTTTTTCGTAATTTATATTTTTAAAAACCAGCAATCCAAATGACGCTAAAAAAATGCCAAGAGTTATAGGGAACATCATCCAAAATCCAAATTTAATTTTTTCTAGCATATTTAAATTAGACTATAATCTATCGTTTTTCGTTCCAGATCAACTCCTTTTACTTTTATTTTAAGGCGGTCGCCTAAACGATATTTCTTTTTCCCTGCCTGCGCAGGTAGATTTTTTTGTCCAACTAATTCCAGTTTCTTTTCGTTAAAAACGTAAAAATCGTCATTCATGTCTCGAACTTTCACCAGGCCTTCACATTTTGTTTCTATTTCTTCCACATAAATACCCCATTCTGTTATGCCACTTATGATTCCATCAAAGCTTTCTCCTAAATGTTTGGACATATATTCCGCTTGTTTATATTTTATAGAAGCTCGTTCAGCATCCGAGGCGCGTTTTTCTTGTTCAGATGAAGTTCTGGCAATTTTTTCATATTCTAAGATTTTATCTTTATTTACTTTTTTGTTCGAGAGGTAGTTTTGGAGCAATCTGTGCACAATAATATCCGGATACCTTCTGATCGGGGAAGTGAAATGGGTATAGTATTCAAAAGCTAAACCGTAGTGTCCGATGTTTTTAGTGGAATAAATTGCTTTGGCCATTGATCTCACTACTGCTCGGCTTACAGTATCTTTGGTTGTTTCTTTTTCATTTTTCTCTTCTAATTTTTTTAAAAGATTATTTATTTCATAACTGGGGATTATTCCATTCACTAAGGATATTTTATGCCCCAAACTTCGTAGGAAGAATGCCAGGTCAGCCATCTTTTCTTTGCTTGGAAGATCGTGGATACGATACAAAGATATGCTTTCATCTTTTCGGCCTTTGATATTTTTAGGAGACAGGATTTTGGCCACTTTTTTGTTGGCTAGAAGCATAAATTCTTCAATCAATCTATTTGAGTCACCGCGTTCTTTTTTTATTATTTTTAGCGGTACTCCGTTTTTATTTAGCACAAATTTTACCTCTTCTTGCTCTAGTGATATTGCACCATTTTTAAATCTTTCAACTGTGAAAAGCTTTGCTAAATTATTTAAAATTGATAGCTCTTTGTGCAGAGGAGCATTAGCTTTTTTTATTGATTCTTCTGCTTCCTCGTAAGTGAATCTTTTTTGGGAATGAATGACCGTACGTCCAAACCACTCACTTTTTACTTTGGCATTTTTATCTATAACGAAAACTGCGCTCATTGTGAGTCTATCTTTATTTGGCACTAAACTACATAAATCGTTTGATAATATTTCCGGCAACATCGGTATTGTTCTATCTACTAAATACACCGAAGTTCCACGCTCTTGTGCTTCTTCATCAAGCGCGTTGCCGACTTTTACATAATGTGAAACATCTGCAATATGTATGCCAACCTCATATTCGCTTGCCCCGAGCGGAGCTGAGGGGTTTTTATTTATTTCACGGAAAGAAATTGCATCATCAAAATCTTTTGCATCACTTGGGTCAATGGTAAAGGTTAAAGTTTTTCTAAAATCCCTGCGTCCCCTATAATCACTTTCTTTTATACCATCACGCTTTATTTTTTCCGCTTCTTCGTAAACTTTTTTAGGCAGTTCTGAATCAAAGCCTTTTTCCATTGCGATGGCGCGCATCTCTGTATTATTGTCTCCTGGATGTCCTAAAATTTTAATCACTTTTCCTTCTGGTGCTTTGCGCGCATCTAGCCAAGAAGTTATTTCTCCAAAAACTTTTTGTCCAGCCAAGGCTCCGTTTAATACTTCTTCCGGTATTAAAATATCCGTGTACATCTTGGTGTCATCTGGCTTTAAGAAAAATAAGTTATTTTCTTTTTCTAACACTCCGGCAAAGCGAATTTTAGCGCGAGTGATTATTTTAGATACTTCGGCCGTTTGCCTTGCTTCGCCGGAGTCTCGAGCGGAGAAAAGCCTGTTTTTAATTTTTGGATGGAGGATTATCTCTACGAAGTCTCCATGCATTGCCGTATTTAAATGTTTGAAATTAATTTCTGGATCCTGATTATTTTGCTTGTTTTTTCTCCCTCCGATTGCAACATAACCTGTGCCTTTTGAGGAAATAGATATAATACCTTCCAGTTTGTTTGTTTTGTTTTTCACCTTTTAAATATAGCAAAATATAGCTAAAATTAATGCTTGACAATAGTACTATAATATGCTATACTCCTGACGAAGTTAGTAGTGTGAAATTGAAATTATGAAAACAAAAATTCGAGCGGTAGTAGCAATATTACTACTTACCGTTCTCACTGGATGTTCCACCTTTCCCCATTGTACTTACGGTGGGTCAGTTATTACCTCCGTAGGGGAAGGTGGATACAACTACATCTTCTGGTAAAAGAAGAAAAGAATGAGCTCGATGGGCTCATAAAACAATATCAACAATAGAAGCGCCATGCGCACTGGAAAAGTGACCATCGGCGCTTTTTCTTTTTCTCAAATAAATTTGTTTTTCACCTTTCGTAGTAAAAGTTTGCCTTTTAAATGATTTATGTTAAGCTCTATTTATGTTGAAAATAAGATTGCAGAGAATAGGCAGAAAAAATGACCCGGCATTTCGAGTTGTTTTGACTGATTCTAAAAACAGCACAAAGAGTGGAAGATTTCTAGAAATACTTGGGACTTATAGTCCGACAGCCAAAGACAAAAAATCCAGGACAAATTTTATTGGTGATAGAATAAAGTATTGGATTTCTCAAGGTGCAAAATGTTCCGATACAATGCATAATTTTTTAGTGCATGATAAGATAATAGAAGGCAAGAAAGTAAATGTGTTGCCAAAAAAGAAACCAACCAAGAGGAGAAAAGAGTTGAAAGCGAAAAAATAACTTGCCCCGCCATAGCGGGGTGAAGTATAATGCAGATGTAAAGCAGGGCAGATAGTCATTCTAGGTCGTAACGCTGCTAAAATTAAAAATAAATTTAACTTTTAAATATGCAAGACGCTGATAAGACATTTCTGGAATACGTAGTGAAAGCTCTTGTTGACAACCCAAATGATGTGAAAATTGATAGGACTGTTGATGAGATGGGCGTGCTTATCTCTCTGACTGTGAATTCTGCCGATATGGGCAAGATTATAGGAAGAATGGGGAACACCGCCAAAGCTATTCGCACTCTTCTACGAATAATCGGTATGAAAAATAATGCCCGGGTGAACTTGAAAATTAACGAACCAGAAGGCAGTCTAAGGCCTGAAAGGTCTGTGGGCGCAAGTAGTGCTCCGAGTTCGTTTAAAACAGTGGACCAAGCGATGGAAGACTTGAAAAGAATCTAGTTAAAAAAAGGAGCGAGTATAAAGGTTTTCGCCTGGAGCAACTGGACCCTTTTTTGCTCCCAGAAAATTTTTATACTCGCTCCTTTTTTAATTTATGCGTTTTCATATAATTACAATTTTTCCAGAAATGTTCGATTCTTATTTAAAAGAATCTATTATTGGGCGGGCGATAAAAAATGAACTTATTTCAATAAAATTTTATAATCCACGGGACTTTATAAAAGCGCCCAAAAATAATTATAAACCGGTAGATGACAAGCCTTATGGTGGAGGGCCTGGGATGGTGATGAAAGCCGAGCCACTGCTGAAAGCTGTGGCGAAGGTCCTGAACGCAGTGAAGAGCAAAAGTAAAAACAAAACCAAGATGATTTTATTTTCTCCTTCAGGTAAAAAGTTTGATACAGCTTACGCTAAAGTCGTTGCCAAAAAATATACAGATATTATTTTAATTTCTGGGAGATACGAAGGTCTAGATGCGCGAGTTAAGAAAATTATAAATGCAAACCTGTCCGTCGGAGCTTTAACAAAGGTGGAAGAAATTTCAATCGGGGATTATGTGCTAACTGGTGGAGAGCTTCCAGCGATGGTTTTAATAGATTCTATTTCCAGACAAATTCCGGGAGTTTTGGGTAAATATAAATCATTGGAAGAAGAACGAATCTCCAGTAGTGAAGTCTACACTCGTCCCGAAGTTTTAAAATGGAAGGGTAAAAACTACAAAGTTCCCAAAGTTCTGCTTTCTGGAAATCATAAGAAAATAGAAGAGTGGAAAAAAACTCATCTAGGCCTTGCCTAGCTGGAAAGTATTTTGTATTATATATCTATGTCAATACGAAAAGTAAAATTAGTTTCTGGAGAATATTATCATATATATAATCGTGGAAATAGTAAACAAAAAATTTTTCTTGATAAAGAAGATTATTTGCGTTTTATTGGTCTTTTGTATGCCTGTAATCAAAAGGGAAACTTAAAAGTTAATAATTTAAATAAAGGTCAAACTTTATATGATATTGAGCGTGAAGAACCCCTAGTTAATATTGGAGCGTATTGTTTAATGCCTAATCATTTTCATTTATTAATCACTCAATCTGAAGATAATAATATAAGTAATTTTATACAGAAATTTAGTACTTCTTATTCAATGTATTTTAATAAAAAGTATAAAAGAACTGGATCATTGTTTGAAGGAAAATTTAAATCACAACATATAAACATAGATCAATATCTTAAATATATGTTTTCTTATATTCATTTAAATCCAGTAAAACTTATACAGAAGGATTGGAAAGAAAGTGGGATTAAAAATAAAAAAGAAGTTGTAGAATATTTAAATGATTATCCCTATTCGAGTTATTTAGATTATATAGGGATACAAAGAACCCAAAATAAAATATTAAATATAAAAACATTTCCAAAATATTTTCCGAATAAAAAATCTTTTTTAGCTGAAATTTTTGAATGGCTTAGTTATAACACTCTCAGCTAGGCAAGGCCTAGATGAAGACCTAGTTGAGTTCATTATACTCTTTGATGTTCGCAAAAAGAATTTGAGGAAAAGTCTAAATCAGAAACTGACAGTTAAAAAGCAGTGAAGTTTTATAGCGAGACGACTACTCCGAAAATTGTTCAACTGGTGATGAAATGGTCTGGCGGAACAATCAAGGAACAAAAACAAAGGGAATCTTTGATATCTTAAGAAAGTCTTTACTCATCATAAAATAATCCCCAACTGGTATTTGACAAAAAAAGTGGAATAGAGTAGGCTACTTGAGATTCATTGATTGAGTATCGGATGCAATCTTGGTTTGGATTACAAGGTTTTTAGCTTAATCATAACTATAAATAAATTTTTAAGAAGCTAAAGAAAAGAATTTTTCTCTTTGTTTTTCTTTCGTTTTTTTTGTTTTATTTTGGTTGTAAAAAATATGCATACAATAGCTAAGCGTCCGAAGAAATATTTTTCAAGGTATAAAAAACCTCTCGTCGAGTTTCCAAATTTAATTGAAGCTCAAGTAAAGAGTTTCAAATGGTTGGTCGAAGCGGGGATTGGCGAAGTATTCAAGGAATTTTCTCCGATCAGTGATTATTCTACAAAAAAGTTTCAACTTGAATTTGTTTCTTTTTCACTCTCTGAATGTAAATACGATGAGAATAACGCTAAAATAAATAAACTCTCATACCAAGGGTTTTTGAAAGCTCGGGTAAAATTAACCAATAAAATTTTAGGCACGATAAAGGAACAAGAGATTTTTATGTCTGAATTTCCCTTAATGACTTCTCACGGGACTTTTATTATAAATGGCGTAGAGCGGGTTATCGTGCCACAACTTGCGCGAAGTTTTGGAGTTTTCTTTACTGAATCTGAAAGTAAGGGCAAAAGATATTTTGGCGCTAAGATTATTCCCGCGCGCGGAGTTTGGATTGAGATAGAGTCAGAAGCGGATGGCGCAATTTACATCAGGATAGACAAAAAGAGAAAATTCCCCGCCACTGCTCTCTTGCGAGCCATGGGTTATGAAAATGATGAAGCAATCTTAAAAGCTTTTTCTACTCCAGGCGGTGGAGTGGCGGGACTAGAAGAAACGATAAAAATATGTCTCTCTAAAGATGAAGACAAGAGCGTAAATGATTCGTATATTGAAATCTACAAGCGTCTCCGAGATGGCGACATGGCCACGGCTGATAATGCCAAAGAGTTCATTAACTCTTTGTTTACAACAGAGCGGTATGATCTTTCTCCAGTTGGTCGTTTTAGATTTAATCAGCGTTTTCTTAAACCAATGAATACAGAAGCGCTCGCTCGCCGAACTATTTCCAAAGAGGATTTAGTGACTGTAATTTCACATATTATTAGTTTAAACAATACTCCCGACGCTAAAAGTGACGACATAGATCATTTGGGTCAGAGGCGAGTGCGATTTGTTGGCGAGATACTTCAACAAAAAGTGCGTACCGGTATGATGCAAATCAAAAGAAATATTCAAGACAGAATGTCTATTATTGACGTTGATACCGCAATGCCTATCACTATTATAAACCAACGGCCACTCCAAGCTCGGATAAAAGAATTTTTCACTACAAACCAA
This sequence comes from Patescibacteria group bacterium, assembly GCA_038061925.1. Lineage (GTDB taxonomy): Bacteria > Patescibacteriota > Minisyncoccia > Phycocordibacterales > UBA9973 > UBA9973. The sequence goes on along the minus strand of JBBTYD010000007.1, from coordinate 17,154 downwards.
CTCTCGCAATTTATGGCGCAAGAAAATGTGCTTTACGAGATAGAACATTTACGCACACTCTCTGCGCTTGGACCCGGAGGTCTCACGCGTGAGCGTGCGGGTTTGGAAGTTCGGGATGTGCATCCTTCGCACTATGGTAGAGTTTGTCCTATTCATACTCCCGAGGGTCCCAATATTGGACTTATTTTGCATCTTGCCACGTATGCAAAAATAAATGAATTTGGAATTATTGAAACTCCATATATCAAAGTAAAAAATGGCAAGCTAACCAACGAAGTGGTTTATTTGAATGCGCTGGAGGAAGAAAAATATAATATTGCGCATGCTGGAATTCCTTATGACGAGAATGGGAAAATAACAGAAGAAAAAGTAGAAGCCAGAATTAAGACAGAGCCGGGCGCAATTTCCCGTGAGGAAGTTGATTTTATTGATGTTTCTCCAAACCAAGCTTTTTCTATAGCAACTTCTATGATTCCGTTTTTGGAACATAATAATGCGAATAGAGCCTTAATGGGATCTAATATGCAAAAGCAAGCTGTACCTTGCGTTCTCCCTGAAGCGCCTCTTGTTGCCACTGGAACAGAAGAACTAGCATCACGAGATTCAGGCAGATTAATTATAGCTGAAGAAGACGGCGTTGTTTCTTATTTAGATGCAAAAAAAATAATCGTTAAAGAAAAGTCTGAAAAAAATTCCGAGAAGATTTACAATCTTGTTAATTTTATGAGAAATAACAACTTTGCCGTATTTCATCAGCGTCCACTTGTGAATGTTGGTGATAAAATAAAGAAAGGCGATATTTTGGCAGATACCAGCAGTACTGTCGGTGGGCAGATTTCACTGGGACAAAATATTTTTGTAGCATTTTTATCTTGGTCTGGATCAACTTATGAGGATGCTATAATTGTATCTGAGCGTCTAGTAAAAGCGAGTAAATTTACATCTATTTATGTAGAGGAGTTTATATGCGTCGTTCGTGATACCAAGCTTGGACCTGAAATTACCACTCGGGATATACCAAATGTCGGAGAACTCAAACTTAAAGATTTAGATGAAGATGGAATTATTCGCATCGGGGCGGAAGTTAGAGAAAATGATATTTTAGTCGGTAAAATCACCCCTAAAGGTGAAACTGAACTTACCCCAGAAGAGCGACTGCTACGTTCAATTTTTGCTGAGAAAGCGCGTGATGTTAAGGACACATCGTTGCGAGTGGAGCATGGTAAGCGTGGGCGCATTATTGGTGTCAAGATTTTTTCTCGTGATTTGGGACATACACTTGAAGCGGGAATTATTAAAAAAATCGTAATTGAAGTCGCGCAAATTAGAAATATTTCAGTTGGAGATAAGCTTTCTGGACGACATGGAAACAAAGGAGTTATTTCAACCATTCTACCAGAAGAAGATATGCCTTACATGGCGGATGGCACGCCGGTTGATATTATACTTTCGCCACTTGGTGTTCCTTCTCGTATGAACTTGGGACAAATTTTAGAAATGCATCTTGGTATGGCCGCCAATAGTCTTGGTTATCAAGCTATTGTTCCGCCATTTTTAGGAGCCAAACACGAAGAAATCAGTCAAGAATTAATCAAAGCGGGATTACCAGGAAATGGGAAATTAAAACTTTTTGATGGACGCACTGGAGAAGCTTTCGAGCAAGATATTGCCGTCGGTTATATGTATATGTTAAAGCTTCACCATATGGTGGAGGACAAGATTCACATGCGTTCAATCGGACCATATTCGCTTATTACCCAACAGCCTCTTGGCGGAAAAGCTCAAGGCGGAGGGCAGAGATTTGGAGAAATGGAAGTCTGGGCATTAGAAGGTTATGGCGCGGCTTATACGTTGCGTGAAATGCTTACTATTAAGTCTGATGATATACTCGGTCGATCGGCGACGTTTGATTCTATTATAAAAAATGAAAAAATCAGACCACCGAATTCTCCCGCCTCTTTTAACGTGCTCTTAAATTATTTGCGCGGTCTGGCGCTGGATGTTGATTTAAAAAAAAGCGAAGATAAATAATATGAAAACTTTAAACACAACTGAATTTGATTCGATCGCGTTACGGCTGGCTTCGCCGGAGCAGATAAAAGAGTGGTCTTTTGGAGAAGTGACCAAACCGGAGACAATAAATTATCGTACTGGAAGGAGCGAGCGCGGGGGTCTTTTTGATGAAAAAATATTTGGACCGGAAAAAGATTATGAATGTTATTGCGGAAAATATCGCCGAATTCGTTATAAAGATATTATTTGTGAGAAATGCGGAGTCGAAGTTACTCGCTCAATAGTGAGAAGGGAGAGAATGGGGCATATCGAACTTTCTACTCCCGTGTCTCATATTTGGTTTTTACGCGGAGTACCTTCTCGGATGAGTATCCTCTTGAATATATCTGTTTCTGACCTTGAAAAGGTGATATATTTTGCCGGATATATTATTACTAAAGTTCATGAAGATGAAAAAGGAACCGTGGTGGCAAATTTAGACAAAGAATACAAGGCAAAATTAAAAAATGTGACTGATGACGAGACTCGAGAGAAATTAAAAAACCTGTTTTCTATTACTCAAAAAGAGATTGGAGAAATTTATGAAGGGAAAGTTTTAAATGAAATTTCTTTTCATCACTACTCTTTAAAATACGGAACTTGTTTTGAAGCAAATATAGGCGCTGAAGCTATTTACTCAATTTTTAAAAATTTGGATCTAAATAAATTAAAAGCTCACACTGAAAAGATGATAACGGGAGCAAGCATGGCGGAAAAAGAGAAATTACAAAAAAAACTGTCTCTTATTCGCGCTATGACTTACGCTGGGATTCGACCGGAATGGATGTTTTTGACTGTTATTCCAGTTATTCCGCCCGTCTTGCGTCCGATGGTGGCTCTGGATGGAGGCAGACATGCGACATCAGACCTCAATGATCTCTATCGTCGAGTTATAAATAGGAATAATCGTTTGAAGAAATTAAAAGAAATTAATGCTCCAGATGTGATATTACGAAATGAAAAAAGAATTATTCAGGAAGCCGTTGACGCGCTGATTGATAATTCGATTGCCAAGCAAAATGACTCGGCGGCGATGAGTCAATCCCAAAAGCGTCCCTTAAAATCGCTATCCGATAATTTGAAATCCAAACAAGGTCTTTTTCGCCAAAATTTACTTGGGAAAAGAGTGGACTATTCAGGACGTTCAGTGATTGTTGTCGGTCCCGAACTCAAACTCAATCAATGTGGATTGCCTAAGCACATGGCGCTCGAGCTTTTTAGACCATTCGTAATTTCTAAAATTTTGCAAGCAGAATTAGCCTTTAATATTCGTGGAGCGAATAAGCTTATAGAGGAACGCACTCCTGACGTTTGGACGATGTTGGAAGAAGTTATCGCTGGGAAATATGTTCTTTTAAACCGCGCGCCCACTCTACATCGTTTGGGTATTCAAGCCTTTAATCCTATTCTGATTGAGGGAAATGCTATTCAAGTTCATCCGCTTGTTTGTCAAGCCTTCAATGCTGATTTTGATGGAGACCAAATGGCCGTTTATGTTCCATTGCTCGAAGAAGCTCAATCCGAAGCAAAAGAATTAATGGCTGCAAACAAAAACCTGCTAAAACCTCAGAATGGCGATCCGATAGTGCATCCTCGGATGGATATGGTGCTTGGAAGTTATTGGATGACAAAATCAGTTGACGGTGAAGTTGGAGAGGGTAAATATTTTTCCAGTCCCAATTCTGCTATTACTGCTTATAACTATGGGATTATATCTCTACGCGCTAAAATAAAAGTTCTGGCAACAGAGAAAGAGAAATACAAAAAATTTTCTGGAGGAATTTTTGACACTTCTGTTGGGAAACTTTTTTTTAACAGTATTTTGCCAAATGATTTTTCTTACGTGAATGATGAAATGACCCAAGATAGACTGTCTTTTCTGCTAGATGAGCTTATCGTACACTCTGGGGTCGACAACACTCCTCTTATCTTGGATGAAATTAAAGCATTTGGCTTTAAATACTCGACAGTTTCTGGTACTACCTGGGGGCTTGATAATGTTTCGGTGTCGCCCGAGAAACCAAAAATAATAGCGGAAGGTAAAAAACTTGAAGAAGAAATAATATCACAATGGCGCGAGGGTCTTTTGTCGGAAGAAGAAAAATATCAAAAGATTATCGAAATTTGGACACATACAAAGAAAAATTTGGAAAAAGTTTTACCCAAAACACTTGATAAAAAGAGTTCCACTTATGATTTGTTCACTTCTAAAGCCCGTGGCACAATGTCGTCATTGATGCAAATGACAGGAATGATTGGACTTATCCAAAACAATCAAGGTAAAACTTTGGAATTTCCCATTATTCCTTGTTACCAAGAGGGACTTTCTCCAATTGAATATTTCGTTATTACTCACGGCGCTCGCAAAGGCGCTTCCGATACCGCCTTAAACACGGCTAAGGCTGGGTACTTAACTCGAAGGTTGGTTGACGTTGCGCAGGATGTGGTTATAACTGAAGAGGATTGCGGTACAAAAGAAGGGAAAATAGTTACCAGAGAAAATATTTCTGGAATAGAAATTCCACTTTCCAAAAATATTCGCGGACGGGTACTGGCGGGAGACCTTAAAGATAAAAATGGCAAGATAGTTTTCAAAAGAGGTTTCTTGATTACCAAAGAGGAAGCTTATAACATTGAAGGGGCAGGTTTTAACGAAGTTTTTGTTCGCTCTCTATTAACTTGTCGCACTGTTCATGGTCTTTGTCAGATGTGTTACGGACTTGATTTAGGGCGTAATCATTTGGTGGATTTAGGAGAGGCGGTGGGCATCATTGCCGCTCAAGCTATTGGTGAGCCAGGCACCCAGCTTACGCTCCGTACTTTTCACGCTGGAGGTGTGGCTGGTACTGATATCACTACGGGGCTGCCGCGAGTCGAAGAGATATTTGAAAGAAGAATTCCAAAAAATCCGGCAATTGTTTCACAAACTGATGGAGAAGTGATATCTATTGTGGCCAAAGACTTACCTGCGCAGGCAGGTGGAAAACTTGTCCACACAGGCGGGGAAAAAATTATTAAAGTGCTATCTGACACAAAACTTGACGGCCAGCCAAACGAAATAGAATACCTTGTGCCGTTTCGCAGAATCCCAACAATGAAGGTGGGTGATAAAGTTTTTAAGGGTCAAATTATCACTGATGGTTCTGCGGATATTGCTGAAATCTTTAAATTTGGCAGTAAAGAATTAGTCGAAGAGTATATAATTCGAGAAATAAATAAAGTTTATGAATTGCAGAGCGCTTCAATTTCCAGGAAGCATACCGAAATAATTATTCGTCAGATGTTTTCGCGCCGAAAAATAAAAGATGCCGGTAATACCAATTTTTCTATTGGCGATATTGTTGAAAATACGGCCTTTATAGAAGAAAATATAAGAGTTGGACAGCTGAAAGAATCCAAAGAATCAAAAGCGGAAACAGTCGTGCTCGGTATTACAGAAGTGTCGCTTCGCACCAAAAGTTGGCTTTCGGCCGCCTCGTTCCAAAACACCAATCGTGTTTTGATTGAAAATGCCATCAAGGGTGGAGTAGATTATTTGAGAGGACTAAAAGAGAATGTTATTATTGGACGATTGATCCCGGCTGGGACGGGGTTCAAAAAAAGATCAAAACTGGAGTGGAAAAATAATTTTATCAAGGATTCTCCTTGATAAAATTATATTAGGTCAATTAGAAATTGTATTTATGTCCTCATCTGTTGATCAAATCAAATCAAGAATAGATATTATCTCGCTGGTCAGCTCTTATATAAAGCTGGATAAAGCGGGAGCAAGCTGGAAAGGCAAGTGTCCATTTCACAATGAAAAGACGCCCAGCTTTTTTGTCTCGCCCAACCGAGGAAGTTATTATTGCTTTGGTTGTGGAGCGTCGGGGGATATTTTTACTTTCGTGGAAGAATTTGAAGGACTTGATTTTAAGGGCGCGCTTAGACTTTTAGCGGATAGGGCTGGAATCCGGCTTGAAGTTTACAGTCAAGAAATAAAAGAGACTGAAAGTGAAAAAGAAAAACTTTATAAGGTGATGGAAGAAGCTACGGAATTTTTTGAAAACAATCTAAAGAATAATAAACAAGCGCAAGAATATTTAAAATCTCGTGGACTCCTAGATGAGACTGTCAAAGATTTTAGAATTGGCTTGGCTATATTAGACTGGCGCAAACTATACGATTATTTAAAATCTAAGAATTTTACTGATAACGAAATAGAGCGCGCGGGATTAGCCAAAAGACCAGATCCCGAGACGGACAAACCAAATAAAGCGATGTACGACAGGTTTCGTGGACGCATCATGTTTCCCATAGCTGATTCAAGCGGGCGGATTATTGCTTTTTCAGGCAGAATTCTGGCTGATGACGGCAAGTCTGCCAAATATTTAAATAGTCCAGAAACCCCGATATTTAATAAATCTTCTGTGCTTTTTGGCATCGATAAAGCCAAAGAGTCAATTCGCAAAAATAATTTTTCTATTTTAGTTGAAGGGCAGATGGATCTGATTTTATCACATCAAGCTGGATATAAAAATACAATTGCCACCTCCGGCACGGCTTTGTCTGACTCAACTGTTTCTAAAGCCTCGCCCGTAGACGGGCTACGGCTGAGGGAAAATGTAATTTCCAATTTGGGACTTGTGCGTCGTCTTTCGTCCAATATCGTCCTTTCGTTTGATGCTGATAAGGCGGGGTTTAATGCTTCAAACAGAGCCGGTAAAATTGCCTTGTCTTTGGGTATGGATGTGAAAGTGGTGTCACTGCCAGATGGAGTTGACCCAGCAGATTTGATTTCTAAAAATGGTCCTGATGCCTGGCGTCTGGCTATTAAAGATGCTAAACATATAATAGAATTTATGTTGGGTAAAGTTTTAAAAGAAGCGGGTTCTGATACTAGGCGCGCTGGCAGACTGATAAAAGAAAAAATATTACCTTACATAGATGCGATTGAAAGTTCAATTGAAAAAATGTACTTTCTTAAGAAAATTAGCGATCAATCTGGCATAACGGAAAAAGCTTTAATGGAGGATTTAAAAAAAGTCGAGTCTGAGTTGAAATCTGAAACAGAAGAAACCAAAACTGCGAAGGAAAATGTGGAGAAAAAATTGAGAAAAGATCCAATTGAGCGCCGGCTTCTAGGGATAGCTTTTTGGCAGGAGAGTATGCATAATAGGATTATAGAACCGGAATTGATTTTTACAAAAATAAGTAAAGCGAAAGAGATTTATAAAGATCTTAAAGAAGATTTAATTTATGAAGCGGAGGTTTTTTATTTAAATAGTGAAAATTTACAAAAAGATGTAAAAGAAATGCTACTAAATATTGAAGAAGAGTATTTAAATGAAGAACTTGTTCAAAAAATGATCGAACTCAAGAATCTTAAAGACAAGAAAATGGAGGTAGAAATTTTAAGAAAGATAAATGAAATAAATAAAAAAAAAGAGGAAATTAAAAATAGTCGTTTAAAGAAATAAATTTTATGAAAACAAAAACAAGAAGAAAAATGATTAAAAAGATTAAAAAGCTTAAAACCAAAAAGATAAAAAAAAACAAGAAGAAAAAAATTAAAAAATTGTCTTCAATTGAAAAAAAAGCACAAAACTTGGCTCGTATTTCCAGTGAGCTTATAGAAAAAGGACGTAAAAGAGGATTTATCACTTACGATGAAATATTAAAAACTTTCCCGGATATTGAGAATAATATTTTATTTTTAGATGAACTTTACGAGAAATTTGGAATTGCCGGAATTGATGTGTTGGAGGGGGGGAATCTGCTTAATCTCAATACAGATCTGACTGATAAAGATTTAAATAAGTCCAGTCTGCATGATTCTATCCAAATGTATTTAAAGGAGATAGGTCAATATCCGCTTATTCATGCCAGCGACGAAAAAGATCTTGCCAAGCGCATTGAGCGTGGGGATCTCGAGGCCAAGAATCTGCTGGCGCGCGCGAATTTACGTCTAGTGGTTTCAATTGCGAAAAAATATGTGGGAAGATCCGCTAACTTGACTCTGTTGGATCTAATTCAGGAAGGTAATTTAGGTTTATTCAAGGCAGTTGAAAAATTTAATTGGACAAAAGGGTTTAAATTCTCCACTTATGCCACTTGGTGGATTCGTCAGTCTATTACTCGCGCTTTAGCTGACCAAAGCAGAACTATTCGCATACCGGTACATATGGTGGAGACAATTTCTAAATATAAACAAACTCATCGAAAGCTTTCTCAAGATTTGGGTCGAGAACCATTGGCGGAAGAAATTGCCACCGAAATGGGTATTCCAGTGGAAAAAATTCATGTAATTGAAAATATTAGTCAAGAAACTGTTTCTCTGGAACAACCGGTTAGAGACGATGACGATAAATCAACACTGGAAAACTTTATTCCAGATGATAAAATTTTACGCCCGGATCAAGAATCTTCTCGAAGAATTCTCTCTGACCAAATTCGCGAGGTCTTGAGCGAGCTCAATCCAAAAGAACGCAAAATACTGGAGATGCGTTATGGATTACTAGATGGTATTCAACACACTCTGGAGCGGGTAGGGGAAGAATTTGGTGTGACTCGTGAACGTATTCGTCAAATTGAAGCGAAAGTTCACGAAAAACTTCGTCAGCACGATAAAATTGCAAGGTTGAAAAATTATTTTGACTAATAAGAAACACTATTCATTAATACCACAATAGACACGACCGTGGTTATTGTGGTTATTAGTAATAATGAAAATAAGGTAAGGAAATTATTTATAAATTAAAATATTTCTCTAAGTATTCTCTATTAGTCACGTCTTTCACCAAGGCAAAATGAACATATTTTCCTATCTTCCAGTAATTAGCGACAAAATCAATTTCTTTTTGGCATGGATATGGATATATCCAAACGCTATTGTTAAATTTTACAAGACCCAGCTCTTTCATTTTATCTCGAAGCGAGTCCCTAGCATTTCTTTTTATTTCTGGAATGTCAAAAATAATCATACGGAAATTTCTATCCCATATTTTACTTTGCTTTATTTCTAACTTTTCGTAATTAAATCTCAAAAAAACTTCTTCGCCTTTATCCGTGAGAGATATGATGTGATCATTGCCAACCTCTTTGATGTATACAAGCTTTTGTTTCCTCAATTTATGAAAATATCTAGAATAATTTTTTGGCTGTTCATTTAAACCAAAGATTTCCTTAATCAATGTTTTTGTCATTTTATAACTTGTTCTTCTATTTGCTAAAGCAACAGATATGCCTATTCCGATGCCTAGAGCGCGAATTATTTTTCCTGAGTTCGATTCTTGATCAATTAAACGCATATTACTATATTACCATAATAGACACGGCCGTGTCTATTATGGTAACTTGTTTTATCCACATTACATGGCTTGTCCTTTAGTTAACCCTTAAGGGTAGATGTTTTAATATATACGACTGGGTCCAGGATACCATTCACAAAAGTGAATTGCACCGTTTGGTCCCATAGCAACATCACAGTGTCTAATTGGTACTAAACCAAACATTCCAAGAATCCAATATATTACTACAAGTATTATTATAATAATTATAACCCGTAATATTATTTTAGTCATAATTTTTTCTATTTCAACGCACTCTCAATCTTTTGTTTTACTATCGTGAATGACTCGGCGCCATCAATCGTGGAAACAACTTTTTTATCTCTCAAGATAAAACCTTTAGGTGTGCCAGTTACTCCAGCGCTTGTTCCTTCAGTTTTGGAATCAGCGACCGCTTGCGCGTATTTGTTTTCATCCAGACACTTGTCAAAACTAGAAGAGTTTAGACCAAGTTTTTTGGCGAAAGATTTTAAGTTTGGGTCAGAGAAGCTTCCTTGGTTTTCTCCATTTTGGTGACCATAAAGATAATCATGATATTCCCAGAATTTTCCTTGATCTCCGGCGCATCTGGTCGCTTCGGCTGATTTTATTGATTCCGGTCCCAAAAATGCCCAGTCACGATACACAAATTGCACATCTCCCTTTTTTATATGTTCATTAATTAGAGGCATAAAAGGAGTCCAATTTGGGTCAACTTTTTCCTTTAAGTATTTAATTGCATCAGTATTGGATACCAAACCGGAGACTGCTCCACAGAAAGGACACTGGAAATCTTCGTATAAAATCAGTGTAACTTTTGCCTGTGGATTTCCAAGTGTTCTGTCTGCTGTTCCAACTGGCGCCAAAGTTGTTATCGGGACTCCGTTATTATTCACGGGGACGGCGATTGTTTCAGATGATTTGCTTCCTTTCAACAAGATCGCTCCAGCTATTAAAACTCCCACTACAAGTATTGCTCCAACTATCTGTTGTTGACTATTTTTGCTTTTATTTTCAATGTTATTTTCTTCCATATTTTTATTGTAGCATTTTTTTATAATATGGTACACTTTAGATATTAATAACAAAGGTCTTTTATTAATTAATTTATCCCATTTGGGACTAAGTAATATATATGTGTGATTCAAAATGTGGTGACAAGTGTATTCCAGTCTTGATTTGCAAAATTTTGCTAATCATCGGAGGAATAAACTGGGGTTTAATAGGTATTGGAATGTTAATGAATAATGATTGGAACGTTGTGCACATGGTTTTAGGCGCTATGCCGACTCTTGAGGCTATAGTTTATGTGCTTGTGGGGGTTGCGGCCATTATGAAAATTTTTGGTTGCAAGTGCAAGAGATGTGTGGGTGGCGAATGTATCAATTGTGAAACGGGGAGTATGGACAAGAAAATGTAACTCGCCCTTTTTCTTAAATTTTTTCTAAAAGCTCGCTGTCTGCCGTGTAGGTGGGAGGCTTTTCGTTTGCATTTAACCTTTATAATGCTATAGTGAAAACGAGTATATGGCTTCAATCACGAGTATGGTATTTTATGTGTTGATTTTTTTATCTGTTTACGTGCAGGTGTTTTTTCTGGTCACTTTTTTTGAGAATAGAAGAAAAATTATTATTAAGAATAGAAAAACCAAATTGGCAAAATACCCCACTATAACTGTTATTGTGTCTTGTTGGAATGAAGATAAAACAATTTGTAAAACTATCCGTTCGCTGTTAGATCTTGATTATCCTAAAGAAAAACTAAAAATTTTTTTAGTTGACGACGGATCAACTGACAATACATGGTATCTTATGAAGCATTTTGAAAAGCAGTCTAATATTTTTATCTTTCATAAAGAAAATGGCGGGAAGCATACCGCCATAAATCTAGGTCTTCAACATGTTGAGACAGAATTTGTCGCTTGTCTTGACGCTGATTCTTTTGTCCACCCGCAAGCATTAAATAGGATGATGCAATGTTTTCTGGAAAATAAAGATATTATGGCAGTTATTCCAGCGACTATAATTTATAATCCAAAAAACTTTGCTCAATCGATTCAGAGAATTGAATATTTTGGTTCTATTTTTATAAAAAAAATGTTAAGTTTTTTGAATGGACTACATGTTACGCCAGGCACACTGCCTATTTATAGACGTGAAGTTTTTGACCGATTGGGAGGTTTTAGGAAGGCGCACAATACCGAAGACGGAGAGATTGCGTTGCGAATGCACCAACATAATCTACGTATAGATTATTGTCATAATGCTTATGTTTACACTGTTTCGCCAGATTCATTGTATAAATTATATAAACAACGTTTGCGTTGGTATTACGGATTTATTAAAAATCTTATTGACTATAAGCATTTATTATTGAAACCTAAATTTGGGGTTTTTTCCTTGCTTACTTTACCTTCAGGAGTTATTTCCATTTTGGGCATAGTTTTTTTATTTTTAATTTTTGTTTCAAAATTTATTGATTTTTTTGTTAAAGAAATTATTAAAATTCAAGCGGTTGGCATTAATGGGGCACTGCACTTGTTCAAGTTTGATTGGTTTTATTTTAATATAAAAAGTATATCGTTAATCCTGATTGGGTGTTTTTTCTTTGTTGTTTTTACTATTTTAGTTGGTCGTAAAATAGTGGAAAATCGTTTTCAACCAAGTTTCTATATTATTTTTTATATTATAACTTATAGTATTATCGCTCCTGTTTGGTTTTTAAAGGCTGTTTATAATGTTATAGTTTCAGAAAGACCAAGTTGGCGCTAATTTTTAAAATGACACCCCAAAACGATTGGAAAAAATATGTTATTGTTTTTTTTATAACAGCTACCTTGTTTGCCAGCGCTTTTTATTTTACCAATTATTTTTATAATAATAAAATTAACCAGTTGAAGAATATTCAAGACAACATATCCATTGATATTCTTTCTTCTGAAACTCAATTCTCTCTTTTTCAAGAATTATCTTGCAAAGATGTCAATAATTCTGTGCTTTCTCAAGAAATAAATAATATTGCTGACAAAATAAATTATAGTGAAAAAAATTTTGCCACTGACAATACCGACATTAGATATCTAAAGAAATATTACTCTTTATTGGAGATTAAAGATTACCTTTTAATGAAAAAGATAAATGAACGCTGTGGCACGAAAAATTTGTTTATTCTCTATATGTATTCTCCCGACCCCACTTGTACCGATTGCGTTAAACAAGAATATGTTTTGTCGGTATTGCGTGAAAAATATCCGCCATTACGTATTTATTCTTTTGATTATAATTTAGATTTGTCAGCTGTAAAAGCTCTAATTTCTATTTACAAAATACCTCTGAGCGTACCAGTGATGGTGATTGATGGAAAAAATTATTCCGGTTTCAAAACAATAGAGGAGGTTGAAAATATTCTTCCCCAATTAAAAGATTCCTTAAAGTTGCAAGAAAAAACATTAGATATTAAACCAACAATAAAATCTACGCAGTAAGTTAATTCTATATATGAAACTTAGTTTAGTGATTCCGACCTATAATGAAAAAGAAAATATACAAAAACTTCTTTCTAAATTAAAAGAAGAGTTCGATGAGACTAAAATTAAGGCGGAAATTATTGTGGTTGACGATAATTCTCCAGACGGAACGGGACAAGTTTTAGAAAAATTAAAAACAAAATATCGAAATCTAAAAATAATTCATAGGGAAGGGAAATCAGGACTTTCATCTGCCGTGTTAGAAGGGTTTAAAATGTCCGAGGGTGACATTCTCGGGGTGATGGATGCTGATTTAAGCCATCCCGCTGAAAAAATAAATGAGATGTATCAAATGATCATCCAAGGCGCTGATTTGGTTATCGGAAGCAGATATGTGAAAGGCGGCGAAATAAAAGGTTGGAATTTAGATAGAAAGTTGTTGTCTTCAGGAGCGACTTTTTTAGCTAGAGCTTTTGTTAATGTTAAAGATCCGATGTCTGGATTTTTTATGGTTAGAAAAGAATTTATTGTGAACAAAGAAATAAATCCAAAAGGTTTTAAGATTTTGCTTGAATTATTAGTAAAAATAAATTTCCGAAATATAATAGAAATCCCTATCACTTTTAGCAATCGAACAACTGGAGAAAGCAAAGCTGGAATCAAAGAAATTATTCATTTTCTGAGAAATTTGATCGGATATCTTTCTTATAAAAAAGAAATTATATTACAATTTTTTAAATTCGCCTTGGTCGGATTGGTTGGAACTTTATTAAACGTCAGTATCTTATATGCGCTGACTGAATATTTTAAGATTTATTACATAATTTCCGCTCTGCTGGCATTTACTATTGCGATGACCACCAATTTTATTTTTAATAAAATATGGACTTTCGAGGAAAATATGTATGAGGAAACAGCGAAAAAGTATCTTAATTTTTTTCTTGTGAGCCTCTCCGCCTTATTCATAGATATTTTTTTTCTATATGTTTTCACTGAATTTTTAGGAATATATTACATTATTTCACAAATGATGGCTATTGGAATTTCGTTAATGATAAATTTTATTGGAAATAAAATATGGACTTTTCACGAATAGGCCAACAAATAAAAATGTATTGGTTTGAAATGGGGAAGACAGATAAACTGATTATTTTAGTATTGATTTTTTCATTCCTAATTAGAATTGTGTTTCTTTTTTATTCACCTCTTCGGGGTTGGGACGAAACAGTTTATTTGAATTTAGGGCACGATTTAAGTAAAAATCCATTTATGTATTCTCTTTTGAATAGTGGCTGGAATGATTTTATTTCTTCCAGCGATGTAATTTATGGATGGCCCAATATTGGATTTAGGGCGCCACTATTACCATATATTATTTCAATTTTTTATGCATTAAACTTAAATCTCTTAATTCAAATAATCATTCCTTTTTTTTCGACCCTGAGTATATTTTTGGTTTATATTTTGGGGAAAAAATTATTTAATAAACAAATAGGAATGTACTCGGCAGTTTTCTTGGCTTTAATACCAATACATGTATTGTATAGTGAAAAAATATTGACCGATAATTTTGTTGTATTTTTTATATTACTAACCTTTATTAGTTTTTGGCGGGGGTATGAAAAAGAAAACAAAAAACACAAAATTTTGTTTGGATTATTTCTGGCGCTATCTTTACTGGCTCGTTATACAACATTGTGGATAATACCTGTCTTTCCTCTTTATTTTCTTATTAGAGATAAATCGCTGAGATTTTTAAAAGATAAATATTTGTGGTATGCAATCGGAATTTTCTTTCTGACTTTGGTTCCATGGTTTATATATAGCTTCATATATTACGGTAATCCATTGGGAGGATTTATCCATGGTTTCAAGGCAGCAGGTTATTGGGGAGGAGTACAATCTTGGAATTTTTTCTTTGTAAATTCTTGGCGCATTTTTTCAGTAATAGGTGTATTGTTTATAATTTCTTTGTTTTATATTTTACTCAAAAAAGAATTTTTGAAAAGAGAAATTTACTTATTTTTAATTTGGATTGTATTTTTTTCAGTAATGGTTATGACTATGCCTCACAAAGAAGATAGATTTATTATGCCGATAATTCCTGCTGTTTGTTTAATTTCTGGATTTTTTGTAGATAAATTAAAAAAATATAAAAATTTTATTTTTGGATTGATATGCATTTTTTTAATAATATCGTTAGGAGGTATGTTTAAGGTTGAATATAGAAACTTAAAGGCCAATTCGTGCTTCATTGATGGTAATAAGTTTTTAACTAATAATTCCATAGAAAAGATTTCGTTAATAGTAACGAATCAATTGCCAATAGTTTATTATTACACCCAAAAAGAAGTTCATCTTTATCCTGACCCATGGAATCTAGAGGTATTAAGAAATATTATTAATTCCAGCTATAAAGATAGAAAAGTTTATATTTTTTTCGCCAATTATGATATGAAAGACAGTAAAATTAAAAAGGATTTAAATGATAATTTTAACAAAGTTTTTGAATGTGTAAGAGGGTGGGACAATTCTGCGATTTATAGATATGAATAAAAAAATAATCTACACATTAATATTAATTTTCACTTTGCTTTTAATCTATTTTGTTTATTATCCCCCAAAGGAGATAAATGTAATTTCCAATGTACCTGAAATAAAAAAAGAGTCTATTGTTATTGATCCAATTGTTTTGCAAGTCAATAAGATGTCTTTAGATGAAAAAATTGGGCAGTTGCTAATAGTCGGATTTGTCAATAAATATTCAGATAGCAATATCCAAGAAATGATCAAAAAATATCATATTGGCGGGATAAATCTGTTGGGTATAAATGTGAAAGATGCCAATCAGGTAAAAAAACTTATCTCAGATTTACAAAAAATTTCTACCATACCTCTTTTTGTCGGCACCGATCAAGAAGGAGGAACCGTTATTCGCTTTAAGTTTTTAAAAGAATTAGCATCACAACTTGAAATTAAAAATACAAAAGATGCGGAACGAATTGCTTTCAGTAGGGCACTGGAGCTAAAAGAGCTGGGTGTTAATATGAATTTTTCACCTGTGGTTGATTATGTTTCAAATCCTGAATCTTACCTCTACAAAAGGACCTTCGGCGCAAATCCAGATGATACTGGGGAACTTGCTAATGCCATGATAAACGGATATTTAAGAGGAGGTGTAATTGCTGTTGCTAAACATTTTCCAGGATATGGTAATGTTGTCTTGAATCCCCATAAAAACCAGTCAGTACTGCCTATTAGCGCTATAGAGTTAGAAACCAATTTAATCTCTTTCAAAAAAGTATTGGCTAACAAAAATACTGGGGCGGTTATGACGGCTCATATTGTAATACCTGTAACAGACTCAAAACCAGCTACATTATCTCATAAATTTATAACTGAAATTTTGAGAAATGAGCTTGGTTTTGACGGAGTGGTGATTACGGATGATATAGAGATGGCTTCAGCTGGAAATTCTTCCAAGCAAACAGCGATAGAAGCTATTTTAGCTGGAGATGATATGATTATTGATACATCTACTCCCGAAAAAGCAGTTGCTATTTTTAATAGTTTAAAAAAGGCGGTTTTGTCTAAAGAAATTCCCGAAGAAAGAATTAATCAGTCTGTAATAAGAATTTTAAATTTGAAAACCAGTTTAATTAAACAATAGATACACTCTTGGAGCCGGCAGGGGGATTCGAACCCGCGACATCCACTTTTAATTTTTAATATATTTTTTCATTCTCCACTTTCTTCCTTTTCCTTTATTCATATTTTTATAATAAGGCGTTAATGCATGACAGTTTGGACACAATAATCTCAAGTTATTTTCCAGATTGTTTTCAGAATTACCATCTATATGGTCTACTTCAAGTGGCACTCCGTTTGTTAATGGATGTTCTTTGTTCCATCCACAAACAGAGCATTTGTTATCATATTTTTCAATCAAATATTTTCTAAGCCAAGCTGCCAAATTTCTTGCACTTATTCCAACTCCACCATTTAGTTTTCCTTTCTTCCATAAATCAACATTTGTTCTATATTCTAAATCGCACTGGCATTTATTTGAGCAAAATTTTATTTTATGTCTAACTAAAAGTTGAGTTTTACACCCAGCACAAAATCTTAAATTTTTCATTTCTTAAGTATACCACAACTAATGGGTATATAGTGGTCTACAAGGTGTAAAACTAATTTTATTTTTTAAATAGTATTTTGATTTTTGAATAATATATGCTAGTCTAAAAGGCAGTAAGCCGGCATAGCTCAGTTGGTAGAGCACTTCTTTTGTAAAGAAGATGTCCGGGGTTCGATCCCTCGTGCCGGCTC
>JBBTYD010000006.1:0-3993 GCA_038061925.1 Patescibacteria group bacterium | reverse complement strand
CACTGATAGCTTTAAACCCGGCCGTCTTGCTTGCCATCTGTTTAGCAAAAATAAGAGCGGCGATGGAGAATCCTATGATGAGGACATAGTTCATTAATAAAGCCATAGCCCCACCCGGTTTAGTGAAAATATCTGTCATATCATTTGTTTGTCCTGGTTGTGATGTTTTTAATACTTCCAAAAGCGAAGTGCCAATCTTAAAAACAACCCAAGTCAAAGCAAAATAAAGAGGAGCGAAAAATGATTGATCTACCAAAGCATGGAACCAATCCCAAAAACGTTTGTCTAACGAGGGGATGATAAAAGCAATAAGAGCCAAAGGAGAAAGAATCATCAAAAAAATCAATATAATAAATCGAGCTATAAACATTATGCCAGCTATTAAGAGAACAACGGCAGTAACCAACATAAACACCGAACTCATAATACCAACAACCAATAGTTTACTTGGTTCTTTTAGTAATTCTGGACTGCTTAATATCTTGCTACCATAAAGCTTTTGCACTCCTAACATATTCATATAGCTGGCCGAAATACTTTTTTTAAATTCTGTTGACCCACCAACAGTACTACTTCCACTTAAACTTGATTCTGACGTTGTTATTGATTTATAAAACCCAACGGCTACAATATTTGAAGCATCTATAACTACTTTAGAAAAAAATAAACTAAAATTTATAAGCAGTGCCACTATAATTATATTTTTTATAGTAGTTTGGAAATTGCCGAAGTTGGCATCAAACATTGTCTTGAATGCGGCGTAAAGAAGAACGAATATAAAACACATATTGGCTATATCTCTCAAAGTCGCCCATGCCTGAGTTATACTGCTACCTACCGCAGAGGAACCACCAATATTTTTGGCCATATCAACGATAGTAAAGTTCATTACCCAATCAAACAATAAACCCGAAAGTATCAGAACAAGAGAAGATATACCCATCAACGCTTGGCTGACAATTTTAGCTAGTCCACCAACAACATCTCCGCCCATAAGACCAGCCCCTATTGCCCCAGGTCCTAAAAGAGCTGTACCAATACTAAAATCTTGCCCAAACGCAACACTCGGGACAAAAACTCCCGCCAAAACGACAATCAATATTCCAAATGTAAGAAATTTTTTCATTTTTAATGTATTCCTGGTGGATCGCAATCAAAATTCAACATTGCTTGATCGGGGGTTATTCCTGTTAAAGAAGCAAACCTTTGAGTTACCGAAACGAGCGTTGCATAATCTACATTATCGCAATCATTATCTGTTGGTCTTACATGTGTTTGGGTTCCAGTACCTCCAGTTGGAGACGAACACTCTGGGGCACTTGGATTATCTCTACAGATTATGCACTGTGTATCAGCAGGATCACAAGTTTGTTCCGGCAATGTTTCTGGGATAGGTATGGTTAATACATCAGTGTTGGGTTTGTCGCAAAATACATCTGGGTTGTTTGGGTCACACCCAAAGTATCCAGTATATCCGGCCGCAGGGTTACCGGGATTTTTAGTTGAAAATTGATCCATGAAAGCTTGATTATTATTAGCCGAGTCAGGCTTACTTAAAGAACGCAATCCTCCCGCGACCGATCCTATGGCCTTTGAAACGAGTTGATTCAAAAGAGCACTTACTATCTCGTTTAACTCGTCCGCTACTGCCAATTTTTCACCCCCTAATCCCAAGGTCTTATTTAATTGTTCTGAAATCACATTTCCCGGTGTTTCTGTTTCGTATTCTAAACAAGCTGCTTCTGCTCCCAACCCAACACTGTCTGCATTCACAGCATTACCGGAACTATCTTCAATAACCTCTTTTTCCTCTAAACATTTTCCACTATCAGGACCACTACCGAGCGGAGCTCTTCTAACACACACCATCTTTTTTGTTCCTGTGGTGGCGTTGATATTATTTTGTGACGGACTAAAATTCATTGTTGAATATCTTTTACATTTTTTGTAAGATAAAAATCCACTGCCTCGATTGAGATCATCGCTCAAGTTTTTATTCTTATTGGCAATTTGTAAATTCAATTCATTTTCAGCTTGTAGGTATGCGCCAATCGGATTGTTTTGTTGTCTTTGAGATAATTCAAAAAAATTATCCCAGCCACCTTTTTCAAAATCACCCATAAAATCCTCCATATTTTTACCCGCTTGAGTCAAGGTGCAGTTCCATTGACGATCTCCTATGTAATTTTGAGTTAAGGCCAATTTTATTTTTGCTTTTATTGGTCCACAGAGAAAGTTTAAATTTGGGTTGCCGAATATATATTGACCGGCTATTTTATCTCCCATATCTTTATAATATGCTTCTGGGTTGGTTATAAAAGCCGGACTACCTTTAAAACCACTATTTATCCAATTAATAGTATCTTTAGCCATTCTTTCTATAATGAGATTTACCACCATCCAAGCCAAGGCGTCCCATCCTCCTTCCTTACTTGTTGCATATATTTCACCCGCATTAGTTATTGGGTCCGTAACCGGTACTGTTAATTGGGCTCTAACCCGTGTTGTTAAAACAGGAGAAAAAACAAAGACAAAGACTAGGGTTAAAACGATTATTTTTCTGCTTTTAATTTTTGTGATCATTCGCTATTTTGCATTTATTATATCCCGTACAATAGGTAGTAGCCACCGCTACCTTGTTTATAAATAATCTTATTTTGGTTTATAAAAAGTCTTGTTGCTCTCTCAGATTGTGTGAACATGGTCGTGCCCTCTTGATACAGTTGCATCGCTTTTAAACCTCTAAATGGGTCGTTGACAACTTCCTTCATTTCTTTTAGTGCTAAAGCTATGCTATTCATCCCATTAATCATATCCAAATGAGCTTTGATGAATGTTTTTGGTACAGGCATTTTTATAAGTTCGTCCGAAATTTTTTGATAAACGGCAATAATACTATCTAGCTCGTTTATTTTATTTTGGTCTTTGGAAATTACCGCTTTTGTTGCGATTTCTATTTCATTTTTTGTCTCTTTCGGTTTATTATATTTCAAAATTTTTCCCAAATTCTCGCCGTATTCTGTTATGGTTTGTTTATCGTTGTCTGGTATTGTATTCAAATTTGATACTAAAACAACTTGACCACCTATTTTGCCTATATAATCTAGTGTTTGGTCTATCAATTTTTGAGCCGACATGGTATCCAACGAGCCACTTTGTTTTAAAGCTAAATAGTTTAATACTAAAGTTTTTGATATAGTGTCGGTGGTGGTTTCGGTGGTTGAAGCATTTTCTTCTTGCACTAGTTCTGCATTCATAGTTACTCCACCAAGCTCGTTTTGCCAATCAGGGTTTTCTGGTATGGAGACTTTCTCTCCAACAACCAAATTACTGGCAAAATTTATAGCTTCACTGCTTTTGTCTCTGCCAAAAGCAATTATAATTGCCGCTACCAATGCGACCGTTAATATAAAAATACTCAAAACTTTTTTGCTTGGCAGAATCACTCTTTAAGTATAACAAGAATTAGAGTTTAAAAGGTGAAACTTTTTGTGGAGAATTAATTATTACGAGGTTCCCATCATAATGATAGTTCCTTGTGTTGGAATTGGTGGACATTGGACGCAACCATCTGGGGCAACACAAGCTCCTCCTGGGCCATATGTTCCAAGTGTCCAAGCACCTGGGGCTATTGTATAAAAAGCATATATTTTTGCTCCAAAGGGTAGCAAAAATAATCCGCCAACAGGAGGTCCAATATTTAGCAAAAAACCGCCAACGCATATGGTAATTTTTCCAAAAATTTTACCTCCAAATCCCGTGAACGCATAACTTTGTTGATAAAAAAGTAAATTTATAGATATTACTAAAAATATAACAAGAACAATACGTAAAAAACGATGATTATTTTTCATATAACTATTATATCAGAAATCATTTTGCAATTTTCTTTTTTATGGTGAAAACTTTCTCGTTAATTTTCTTGCAATTCTTTTATTAAACAAATCCAATCTTCAACTTTCAAATCTTCCGCTCTGGCTTTTTCCGAAATCC
>JBBTYD010000005.1:79123-124067 GCA_038061925.1 Patescibacteria group bacterium | reverse complement strand
AGTCAAAACCCTGATATGAGAAAAATTGATACTCTAGTTACTCTGGGAACTCCCAATAGAACCACTTACCAACCAGAAAAAATAGGATTACATCTAAACTTATACAGTAGGTTTGATGTAGTTCAGACTTTAGGAGAAATTGGAGATCCATTAAGTAGAAAAGGGGGCGATTTAAGAAAGTTTGAAGGTGCAGAAAATATTGGAGTGGGACTTAGAGCTGGCATCTTTCCAAAAGAATCTCATTCTAATTTATGGCAAAATCCTTCTGTCTGGTCTCTCGCAGATAAAAAAATAAAGTCAATTAATAATAATTAATAATTTAGTTTTATGAGAAAAATAAAAGCAACATATTGGGTAAGTATAGTTTTATCTCTAATGTGTATATTCACAATCACCGACGATTTCCTATCCTTTCCACACAATCTTTACGGAATATTTATGGGTCAATTTATAGATATCCCGTTGGGTGTTTTATCAATTATAACTTCATTGTTTATTCAAACAAAAGAAGTAGAAAAAGTAAATTGGAAAACTTTTATAACTACATTAGGAATTATTCTAGGATTGATAACTGCCCTGCTACCAATAGTATTATTTAAAATTGTTATGGTATGAAATAAATAAAGAATGGATCAAGAAAAAAATAAAAAATTAATAGAAAAAACGTTTTTTGTTATTAGTGATTAAATCAGTGATATTATGAAAAAAAATCTAAATCTTATTTCTTATATCGTTTTGCTTATTTTAATTGCCTTTATATTAATTTATTATTTTCAATCACAGAAACATTTAACTCCCAAAACAATAAATCCCAACAATCATCAACAAATTGATAATATTGAACAACAGATGCTCATGACAAAAAGTAAATATGCACTACTTATGCCAAGCCAAAATATCGATGAATATCCGGTTTGGTCAGAGGACAGTCAAAGTATTTATGTTAATGAAGAAGGTCAATGGAAAAAAATTTCATTATCTCAAGTTCGACTTGATCCGGGTATTTGGCATAACGATATTCCGATTGGAATAAATAATAAAAAAAAATCCATTATTACTGACTCTATTTCACAAGGTAAATTAGATACTCTATTATCTCGGACCCCCCATGATCCAAGAAATCTTATCTTACCAAACGGAACTCAGATACAATTAAATCAAGACTTATTTGCTACTTCTTTTAAAATAACTCTACCTAATCAAAACACTCGCACTGAATGGACAACAGATTTAGAAAATTGTTACGATATTGTGTTATCACCTAATCAACGTTATATATTATTCAAATGTGAATTAAATGGTGTTTTTCTGATGAAAATCAATTAAAATAACTAACATATGAAAAACATACGAACTGCATTTATAGTTGTTATAGCTTTTATTATAATTTACTTCTTAAAAGATATAATTATTTTTTATTGGAAAATACATAATTGGTATGAAATTATTGTTTCGTACTTTTTATACCTTTTCCTGCCAACTACTGTGTTAAGTTTTTTATCTTTTTTTTCGTATAAAAATGATTTCGGATGGAATAAAAAAATTGCCACTATGGGAATAATAGTTACAATTTTAAGTGTTATATCTTTGATTGTCCTACTTGTAAATGATAAATTGAATTCTTCAAAAGAATAATATTATTAAATAATAATCTAGACTTATGAATCAAGAGGAAAATAAAAAAGGGTTCGGCGCCAAGTACATAATCTTAGGAATTTTTATTCTGGTTTACATTATCTCAGTTGTAGATGCAATATACGCATCAATACACGACCTTTATGCCATGTTTATGAGCTTATTTATTAACGTGCCTCTGGGGATTATTTTAGGTACAACTTCTATTATTATTAAAATAAGGAGTTTAAATACAGGGAAACGACAAAAAATTTTTACTTTCCTTGGAATGACTATTGGATTTTTGGGTCCTATCATATCTATCATATGGTTTTTTGTAATGAAAAGTAAACTGGGATATTAAACCAACCTTGCTACACATTGCTACGCAATTTTCGTTCTGGAAATTTTTTAATTAGTGTCCGAGACAGAATCTTTTACAATTTTGTACCCCGCTATTTTATCTTTTTTGACCAAAGTAACCAAATCCTCCAGAAGTTTCTTGGGATCATTCCCTGTGACAATTTTCTCATTTGGGCGATGACTCTTCTCTATAATATTCTTTAATTCCCCTCCCATTTCCCACGGTCCTTCAAAAATACCAATAGGTTTGTTATCTTCAAAGGCAATCGTAAACTCATGAATAGTGCCAATCCGTCCACAACCGCAAACAACCGCATCGGCCGAACGAATTAGCAAAATATCACGACCCGCATAACCAAAACCGGTGTATATAATCAAATCCAGGTAATCAAGTGGGAGCTTGTAGACCTCCACATGTTCCCTCTCAGACGCCGCTGGAGATACTCCAATCGAAATTCCGCCGACTTCTTTTAGCCCTATGGTAACCCAAAGTGGAAATCCGGTTGTCGCTCCAGTAATAAGCACCAACCCCTGACGGGCAATTTCACGTCCGAGTTCTTTTGCCTTTTCTAACGCATCGACACCACAATGACCAGTCTCCGCTGCGCCGGAAACACAAATTTTTATTTGGTTATGTCCATGTTTGCTTTGAGAATTTAAAAAAGAATCCATATTTTTATATTAACATTATATTTTAAAAATTAACAAGGCAATATTACACTAGTCCCCTGCTCCGGGACAGAAGCTTCAAGACCCAGGTTATCTCGAAGCTTCTGCGCCAGAAACATTTCTGATTTTGGTTCACCCATAACGACAAAAACTTTTTTAAGTGAATCTTGCATATCTTCAACAAAATTTAACAAACCATCTGAATCTTTGTGTCCTGAATATCCTGTAATCGTCACAATGTGCGCTCGGACGATTACATCCTCACCAGTTATTCGCACCGTTTTGATTCCTTCTTGAATTAGACGCCCAGGACTGCCGACCGCCTGGTATCCGGTAAGAAGTAGAGTATTATTTGGGTCTGGCAAATAGTGCCTTTCGTGATGCACTACCCGTCCACCAGTAGACATTCCACTTCCGGCAATGACTATTTTGGGATTAGGCACATTGCCGATCATCCGAGATTCTTCTGATTTTAGAGTGCTCTGAAGCCCGGGAAAATCAAATAAATATTTATCCTGCGACATTGCCTTTTGAGCATTCTCATTAAAATAATTTTTAAATTGTTTAAAAATTTCCGTCAAACGAATGGCCAGTGGTGAATCAAGGAAAATAGGCATCACGGGAATTCTATTATTTTCCACTAAGGCATTAAGTTCAAAGAGAAGTTCTTGAGAACGCTCTAGAGAAAAAGTTGGAATGATAAGTGTCCCTTTTCTTTTGTAATTATCCTCAATTGTTTCTTCTAAAAATTTCCGGCGATCATCTTTAGACTCATGATTTCTATCGCCGTAGACAGACTCCATTATCAGATAATCGACCTCGGTGATTTTTTCCGTGTTGGGAAGAAGCGGTGAAGGACTATTACCCAAGTCTCCGGTAAAAAGAATCTTTTTGCCGTTGTAAACAAATAAAACCATCGCGGAACCTAAGATATGTCCAGCATCAAAAAAAGACACCTCTAAATCAGGAGCGATTTTTATCGCCTCGTGATATTTAAATCCTTGCCAGAGCGAAAGAGCTAATTTTATATTTTCGGATGTGTAAATTCTATCCAAATGTAAATCCGCATTTTGGGATAAAATACCCGCGGTATCTTCAAGCATTGGGAGGGCGAGTCTATGAGTAGGCTCGGTGGAATAAATTTTTCCGCGGAATCCTTCATTAATAAGTTTCGGGACACGGCCTAAGTGATCCACATGCGCATGGGTAATAAAAAGAATATCTATTTCCTTTGAGTTATAAGGAAAAGGATCCCAGTTGATATCGTCCGCTACTTTTGTTCCTTGAGTGAGCCCGCAATCGACTAAAATTTTTTTACCCTCAATTTCAAGCAAAAAATTGGCTCCGGTCACCGAACCAGTCCCTCCGCAGAATGTTATTTTGGCAGTTTTTTCCATTACTTTAATTGTACTTCACCTTCTTTGACAAACATAATTCTTTTTAAAAAATATAAAACCGCCAAAACTCCTCCCGCTAAGTCAAAAAAGATATCTGAAATAATGTCTAGATAATTAAAAGAATTTTTTAGGACAACCTCGTTAACTAAGATTTCAAACACTTCCCATCCAATTCCAATAAAGAGGATGAAAAGCAATATTTTTAAAACCACATTAATAGGATACTCAAGAGAGAGTCTAAAACTTTCACTGGGGAAAAACCAAATTATAGCAAGTCCCAGCCAAAATCCTCCCAAAAAGTGCATAATCATGTCAAAATACCATATAGAGAAATACCAGTAGAATTTATTGGCGAGAAAATTAGCCGCAAAAATAAAAAAAACGAGGCATATCAATCGTTTTATAAGTTTTTTTCTGTCCATTTCAACATTTTATCACACTTAATAAGAAAAAATCCGCCAAAGCGCGGAATTCTTCTTAGGACTATTTCAGATATATTACCATAGCTTAGAGCTAGGTGGGTGAGAGATGCGAGAAGCCAAGGCTAAACACAATCGACTCTCCCATAAATTAGTGTCTAGGTAATAACCGGAAATAACCCTACTGAAAGTATATGCTCTTAAAAAAATTAAGCAACAATTTTTATAAAACAACACAACTTTTTAAAGATTTCAAATTATTTTTTATTTTTTGTTTGATTTTTAAATTCTTTCGACTGTTTAATACCTAATTCTGAAAGCTTTACATTATACCAACCAGAAGAAATCTCTTTTTCATTATCTATCGTCGTACCATGAACAAAATAAGTTATTTTTATTGCCATAAATTTCCCCAGATAGAGGCTTAGCCTCTATCTGGTAAGTTATCCTCTTCTAAAAAAGAAGTCTTTCCCCTTTCTTCTCTAATAATCGACACAATTTCATCACAGTGTTTTTTGAAATTCTTAGTACCATCAAAAATATCTAAAATCCTTTTCCCTTCTTTTTTTGAGACAATTATAAAATTATTATTTTCATATTCATGATCACTAGCAAATACAAGATTTATATTAGTTTTCTGAATATTATGAATTTGATAATTTTTATTTGTATATCCAATAATTTTATTAAAGTAATTTTCTTCATCAACTAAATGAGATTTAAAAGTCCCTTGAAAAAGTGAACCAGTACGTAAATGCATAACGTTGAAGTAATAAGTGTATCCACCTTGCAATTTTTTCATAAAATCACTAATCCCACCATCAACTAACTGCTTCAATACAAAATGGAAATGATTTGGATTAAAACAATAAGCAACAATAGCAACTTGTGGCTGTGACTTAGATAGAAATTTAGTCTCTATCTTTGTTTTTCTTAAATTAGTCAAACTTCCTATGCTTGTGACAGAATTAAATTCACGCACACTTTCGATAAAACGTTCCAAATCTTTGTTGGTAGAAAAGATATTTCTTTTATCTACTCCTCTATTGTAAATATGGTAATATTCACCTGTAACTAGCGGTTGTTTTCTCATATTTGAAGTATAACATCAAACAAATTTACTAGATAGAGGCTAAACCTCTATCTGGGGATATAAATTTATTTTATTTCGAGTTTTTTGTGTATTTTATAAAGCATAATATCGTATTTTTCACCAACTAGATGATCTTTTTTAGAAATGACAACCTGTTTGTTTTGCAAAACCGCTTTAACCTCTACTTCATACATAAATTATTCATCCACTCCGAAACGTTTGTAGTCGTAAGTTTTTTTATCACCGAACCAATGCTTAATCTCATGCTCAGCTTCTTCTTCTGTTTCTGAACAATGAATGATGTTCATCACCGCGCGTTTTTCTCTGTTGGCAAGAGCTGGAGAATCAATTGAAAAATCTCCACGAATCGTGCCTACTTCCGCCAAATAAGGCATAGTGGGTCCTGCAATTTTGCGAACAACATCAACTGCGTGCACGCCTTGCACAACCATTTTTACCAGTGGTGCAGATTTCATATAGTCAACAAGCCATTTGCGAATTTCCGGACCAATCACGACCGGATCAATGGTTCCAAAATCCAACATCGCATCATAGCCATATTTTTCATAGGTGGAAAGAGTTTTTTTACCCAGTCTGGTAATCCATTCTTCATTTTTAGGATAATGAGTATCGATCTGGTCGTGAGATGGTTTAAACATTTCCAGCGCGACAATCTTTAAATCGCGCTGCTCAAAACGGCGAATAATTTCTCCCGTCAGACCCTTGCGCACTCCGTCTGGTTTTAACATCACATATGTTCTTTCTTCTTTGGGGTGTTTCATAATAGATAATATAGCAGAAAAAAATTATTTTGCAAAATTTCACTCATCTTACTCCATCGATTTATATCTCCCCATAATTTCGGCTTCCACTTCTTCTCTGTCCCTGCCATATTTGACATAGGAAAACTCTTTTAAGGAGTCCACAATATCCGGATTGCCTGTTTCCGGCGCTAGAGTCTTTAGATTAAAAGGTTTTACAGGTTGACCATTTACTAACATATTCACATAAGCGTTGTAATTATCCAGTTTAGTTATGTCCTGGGCAGAAAATGTCGGCTTAAATCTAGACTCCAAGAAAGTGGCATCTTCGGTGCCAACCCGAAAAACCGCCATCGAACCGACGTTGCCAAAAACAGCATTTTTAATTTTCTCTTCCAACTGAGTGATATATTGATGGGCAATGTTTAATGATAATCTGTATTTTCGAGCTTCAGACAAAATAGAAGCGATAGAATCAGTCGTGACATTTTGAAACTCGTCAATATAAAGATAAAAATCATTCATCGGCTTGCCAAACATATCCACTCGGGAGAGCGCGGCCATTTGAATTTTACCCACCAAGACGAGCCCGATCAAATTCGCATTAATATCCCCCAGTCTGCCTTTGGAAAGATTGACTAGAAGAATTTTTTTCTCATCCATAATCTTTCTGAAATTAAAAACAGAATTTTGTTGAAGCACCACCGGACGCATAATGTCATTGCTGATAAAGTTGTCGAATTTAGAAGAAATGTAGGGCACAAAGTTCGCCAGAGACTGGTCACCGGTCGTCTGTTCGGCCGAAATCCAAAATTGTTTAATAATAGGGTTCTGGCATCTGGCGAGTTTTAAATCACGAAATTCTTTATCCGCGAGAACTCTAGTAATCTCAAGCAAAGTTGAACCAGATTCCGGGTCTTCCATTACTAAAAAAGCGCTATTCCTAAAATATTGTTCAAACATCGCCCCGCCCCCTACTTTCATATCAAAAAGTTTATTGAAAATTCCCATCAGTTCATTCACCACAAAAGTTTTTTGTTCCGGATATTTTGGATCATACTCGAGCATATTTAAACCCATCGGTCGCGCCGTATAAGCAGGGTCAAAATAAATAACGTCCTCAATGCGTTCTTTTGGAATCCGAGACAAGATGGTTTGAATATCCGTTCCGTGCGGATCAATATAGCAACACCCGTCCCCATTTCTGATGTCTTGAGTGATCATATTGAGCATAATATTGGTTTTACCTGTGCCGGTCTGACCAATCGTATAAAAATGTCTCATTCTATCTTCCCGCGCCAAGTGAATTTCAGTATCTTTGCCTCGATAGCTATTTACCCCTAAAATTATTCCTTCGGGCTTCATTTCGAGAGGAGCCGGCGCCATACCGGCCTTCGCTTCTTTTAGTTGTGGCTGGCTTCCAATACCAATCGGAAAGTGAAATACGGAAGCGAGCTCCTTTAAGTTCAAGGGTAAAATTTTATCTGCGGAAAAAGAACGATAGGAGAAATCATGAAAAAGCTGTTTCAAATCACTTCCGTGAGCCTCTTCGAAAATAAATGAATTGCTGGCCGCCTCAGAAAATTGATTGAAAGAAGATTCTATTTCTCGCAGAATGGCGCTAGCGCGCTCCCGTGTCTCGCCAGACGCAATGACGCGAATGTTAGCTTTCATAATGGTGCTTTTTATTTTATTTCCTATCTTCTCGGTTGCCCCCTCATCCACTGCGCGCCGGCCTTTCATATATTTTTCTTTTTTATTTTCGTCGCTTTTCTCCTTATACCCAAACAAAAGATTTTTACCAGCTTTAATAAAAGCTCGGTTAAATTTATAAAAATTATCGGCGGCATGTTTAACGGACATACCGTCTTTCACATCATCTAAAATCATATGAAATTCATTTATAAACTTGTCGCCCGCGGGAGCAACCACGAGCTGAATGGCCGCGCCTTCACCTTCGGTTTTTAATTTAGAGAAAACGTTCAAGATCATATTCATGGGGTCATGCTCAATATTGTCATAAGTTTTAATGGGCATCACCCCCCGTTCCGATAGATACGCATAAGCTCCGACGGATCCGCCCGAAACATTAAAAATATTATAATCATCCGCCACTTCGCGAACTTTCGCATTGTGATAAAATGCTAAAATCTGTTTTTCAAAAAGGGAGAGATGTTTGTTGGGAATTCCCGCATAAATTATAACTTCGTCGCTCTCGTTTCCGAGCGCCACTTCCAAAGTAAAATAAATTTCTTTTTCGTTTTCCCCATCGAGAGAGATAGATTGCATACCGGCATAAAATTGTTCCATAGCGCCAATAAATTCCTTGAAACTTTTTGATTTATCAGCTTCATCTGTTGGTGGCGGAAGGGTTATTTCAAAAAGTGTCATATTAAGAGACTTGGATAAAGGTGTGCCTTCTTTAAGATCGGAGATTATTTGTCCGGTTTTTAAATATTGAACAAGAATCCGGTGAAAATCATCTTCCACATGCGGATTTCCCATGGCTTCCACGACTGAAAGCGCATTTCGAATTCCTTTGGTAATGACAATCCCCAGAAGCTCCTCCATCACACTATCGTGAGATTCAGGCCGAAGGGCCAGCACGATGCTCTGCGCCTCTTTTTCATTTATGATATTACTGCCATGCATCATTTGTTCGACCGG
The DNA here is from genome assembly GCA_038061925.1 of Patescibacteria group bacterium. Taxonomy (GTDB): domain Bacteria; phylum Patescibacteriota; class Minisyncoccia; order Phycocordibacterales; family UBA9973; genus UBA9973. The sequence continues at coordinate 115,084 of JBBTYD010000005.1, read as the reverse complement.
CATATTTTTGTAAGTTCCCATTACGTCTCTTACCGCCTTGTCTTTCGTATTTTCAAAATGCCCTATTTTAATCAATTCTTCTTCACGCTTAGCAACATGAGCGCGTAAATAATCAAGCTCTTCTTCGGGAGTCTTAAATTTAGGCATTTCCTTAAAAAAAGATTTTTCCATAGCTTAATTGTATAACAAAACAGATAAAATGCTAAATTTTAGCTTGCCTATGTTTAGCTTTAAGGGAGGCAGGTCAAAATCTCAGCTTCCATATCGGTAATAAGAATAGTATGTTCAAAATGCGCGCTATTTTTTCCATCCGCCGTGCGGAAAGTATAGCCATCGTCGTCTAATGTTACATTTTTCGTGCCATTGTTTAACATCGGCTCAATAGCCATAACCATACCGGATACTAATTTTTCTCCTTTGCCTTTTTTGCCGAAATTGGGAATGTAGGGATCTTCATGAATCGCGCGACCAACACCATGCCCGGAAAGAATTTCCACAATACCATATTTGTTTTCTTTTCTGGAGCGAACGAAACTTTCTATGGCATAGCCGATATCGCCCACCGTGCTGCCTCCTCGCGCCACATCAATACCTATTTGCAAAGCCTGTTCGGTAACGTCCATCAGCTTTTGGCTAGCTATGCTTACATTGCCTACTGGCACGGTAACTGCCATATCCGTGAAAAGACCTTTGTGTTTAAGACCTAAATCAAGAGAAACAATATCACCTTCTTTTAATATTTGCTCCCGATTGGGAATTCCATGCACCACTTCATCATTGATAGACACACACAAAGATGCAGGAAATGGAATTTTCGCCCCCACTGGATGATAATTTAGAAAAGCCGGAGCATCACCCATTTCACGAATTAATTTATTCGCGTATAAATCCAAATCTTTAGTTGAAACACCGGACTTCACCATATCTTTCACTTTGTAAAGCACCGTTGCCAAATGTCTGCCACCCTCTCTTAGTATTTTTATTTCTTCTGGCGTTTTTATTATAATCATTTTATCTTGGTACCTGCAAAACTTTCTCCATTAAGACATTTTTCTAAATTGGAAATATTCTTACCGTTTAAGATTACAACTTCAATCCCTTCTTTTTGCGCCATTTCGGAAGCAGTTGGATCAAATGGAGAATTAAGCCCGGAAATCCATTCTCTGGGAATAATTTTCAGGTAATCCGCCCAAGAAATTTGCTTGATTTTTTTAGCCTTTAAATTTATTTTTGGATCAGAATCATATACGTAATCAATGTTGGATAAATTAATTATCTTTTTTGCGCCAACTGTTTTGGCGGCCAAAACCGCATCATAATCAGTGCTATGGCCGGGCTTATAGGCTGCGCCTATAATTATCGGTTTATCAAAAGAGAGTTGATCTGATAAATTAAAAATCACTTCGCTGTGCGCTTGCTCTTTTAAAATTACTCGAATCAATTCCGCATTTAATTTCAAAGAAGCAATGCCAATCCAATCCAGGTCTTCAGTCGAGGGACTCGCCAGTTCTTTGGCCGCTTCTTGATATCTGCGACAAAGTCTCCCCCCACCGGTAATAATCACAAACTTTTTACCTTGCGCAACGTACGAAAGAATCAAGGCCTTAAAATCTTTCAAAAATTCCAGGTCTAGACTGTCTGGTATTATCAGTGATCCACCAAGCGAAATTATTATTGTTTCATTCATATGATTTAGTAAAATCACCTACAGGGTTAATATCCTAAAGATTTTATTATATCTTGATGCACGTTTTCGATTGTCTGCTCTCCATCGATAGTGCAAATGGTGTAATTTTCTTTTCCCTTGAAATAATTCATCGCCGGTATCACTTTATTTATATATTCATCAAATCTTTTTTCTATTCCAAGAGGAGTATCATCCTGCCGACCACGTAATAAATTCCTTTTTATTGCCTCTTTCTTTCCCACTTCAATATAAATAATTTTGACTGCCTCGCGCTTGAAAAACTGCATCTTTGCTTCAAAGCTTTCAGCTTGCGCTACTGTCCGAGGATAACCGTCGGCAATTAAATTTTTTTTAGAAGTTAACTGAGAAATCAAGATATTTGTAAATATAGCATTAGTCAAAAAATCAGGCACCAATTGCCCACAATCAACATATTCCTTTACTAAATTTCCCGTATAACTATCGGAATTTATTAGTTGCCTAAACCCTTCTCCCGTGCCAGCATAGACAGTTTCTCTGCCATCTTTCGCTTTTAAAAAATCCATCAGGAGTTTTCCCTGGGTTCCTTTGCCTGAACCGACTATTCCAAAAAACACAAAAGTCTGACCGATTTTATTTGACACTTCCTAACAATACAAAATTTAAGCCTAAAAATCAATATTATCTTTTCTGTGTAAAATATGTTTTAATTATAAAATGACAATAAGTAATATGGTAAAAAAAGAAATAATCACAATAGCTGGGGCAAATGGGGGTGGAAAATCAAGCACCGCCAAAAAGATAGTTTCGCAACTTGGTTTTAAACACTTTTCTTCCGGAGATTTTATGCGCCAGATTGCCAAAGAACATAATATAACCCTGGAAGAACTGGCCAAAATCGCTGAAAAAAAAGATTGGGTGGATAAAGAAATTGATGATTATGTAAAACAAGCAGGTTTAAAAGAAAAAGTTGTCATAGATTCTAGACTGGCATTTCATTTTATACCGAATTCTTTCAAGGTATATCTAGACCTAAATCCGAAAATTGCAGCGGAGAGAATGTTAAATGATATGAAAGATAATCCCGCTCGACATTTTGAAAACAACGAAGAAGTGTGGTCGGTAGAAGAAATGGTGAAAAAATCCGCCAAACGTTTAGCCTCTGACCGTAAAAGATATTATGATTTATATGGAATAAAAAATCATGCAGACCATAATAATTTTAATTTAGTCGTGAACACAGAGAAAAACAACTTAGAGCAAGTTGCCAATATCATCCTATTAGAATATAAAAAGTGGATAACAGAAAAAACTAATACTCCCGCATAGAGATTTGCGAATCTACTTTTTTCATTAAATCAAGAACGACTGAGACGACAATGAGAATCGAGGTACCACCCAAGGCAAGAGTGGTAATACCCGTGAGATATTGCATAATAAGAGGCAAAATTGCGATAAATCCCAAAAAGGCCGCTCCCAAGAGCGTAATCCGACTCAAGACTTTTGAAATGTAATCGGAGGTTGACGCGCCTGGACGAATGCCGGGGATAAATGCGCCGTTTTTTTGCAAGTTAACGGAAAGCGCTTCCGGATCAAAAGTAACCGCCGTGTAAAAGTAAGTAAAAAGAAATACTAAAATGAAATAAAACACTGCATAGAGAAAAGAAGTTTGGGTAAATGAAATAAGCACCTGAGAAATTTTGACTAAAATTACGTTACTGAAACGCGATAAAAAAGTACCAATCATTTGCGGGAAAAGAAGAATCGAGAGAGCAAAAATTATTGGAATTACTCCAGCTTGATTGACTCGGAGGGGCAAATAAGTAGAGCCGCCACCGTACATTTTCAGACCGCGGACACGCTTAGCATAAGTCACAGGAATCGGACGTTCCGCTTCCGTTACAAGGACAATCCCCGCAATAACAATGAGCCCCACTACGGCAAATACAAGATAAAGCGGAATTTGAGAAACGTCGAAAGTGAAAAGAAGCTGGCTAATTGTTGACGGAAGACCAGAGACAATACCGGCAAAAATTATTAAAGATACTCCGTTCCCAATACCAAATTCAGATATCAGCTCGCCAACCCACATCAGCAATATTGACCCGGCCACCACGATAATTAAGTTCGTCACTCGATCAAAAATCGTCAAATTTACCAGAATATTCTGGCTTTCTAGAATAGCTAAAAGAGCAAAACCTTGAATGGCAGCCAAGGGAACGGTCAGCAGTCTGGAATACTGAGTAAATCTTTTTCGGCCTGCTTCGCCTTCTTCGTGATAAATCCTTTTCAGAGCTGGAACCATAATGGTTAAAAGTTGCATAATGATTGAACCAGTGATGTACGGACCGACACCCAGCATTATGATGGAAAGGTTGGAAAGTCCGCCTCCGGAGAATATATTCAAGATGCCAAAAAACTGGTTATTGAAGAGAAAACGATTTAATTCCAATGTGTCAATGCCCGGAATAGGAATAGCCGCCAGCAAACGAAATACTATCAATGCCAAAAACACAAATAAAACGCGTTTTCGTAATGTGACATCCGTCCAGACCAATTTAATTTTATTCAAAAAATTTTGCATTTAATTAATCTTTAGTTTCTTCCCTTTTATTCCGAGACGCTTGCGAATTTCGGAAAATTTTTCCCCTGGCAGAGCTTGCTTGACGCCTTCCAGAACAAAAACATTCTGGATAGATTTAAAATGATATCCGCGATTTTTGGGCAACCTTTTAATAATATCGCGAAGTTCAGGACGACGCTTATTGCCGGCCCGAGCCGTCTGACCTTTGCCTCCGCGACCGGCCGTCTTTCCACGTCTGCCCCCGCGACCTATTAGTCTGTCTCTTTTATTTTTGTGAACTCTTTTTAAATTATGTATTTGCATATATTTTATTAAGCAGATAGAGGTTTAGCCTCTATCTAGAGGCTAAACCTCTATCTGCTTCTGCTACGACTTCTTTGTTAGCAACAATAACGTTCTCCGGTATAGGCTTTGCATATTTTGAAGAAATAACCGAAAGCGCTTTCATAACCGCTTTGGCATTGTTTAATTTATTTTTGCTATTGGATAAAAGTTTCCCGGTAATGTCTTTTAGGCCAGAAAGCTTTACTATATCACGAACCACCGAACCCGCGACCAATCCCCGACCCTTGTTAGGCAAAAGCGTCACCTTGGAACTTGAGAATTTAGCCGAAAGCTCGTGGGGAATAGACATAGTTTTTGTTAAATTCAATCTGATCATATTTTTCTTGGCATTTCTGACCGCTTTATTGATTGCCAAAGCCGTATCTCCCGCCTTTCCCAAGCCCAAGCCGACAGATCCTTTTTTATCCCCGGCCACTAAAGCAACAGAAAAAGAGAATCTGCGCCCGCCGGCAACGACTCTGGTCACCCGACGAATATTTATGATCTTCTGGTCAAATTCCGGTTTAGCTCTTCCAAAAGACGACGATCGGCGATTGTTATTCTTTTTTTCTTTATCTTTTTCCATATAAAATAAATTAAAATTCCAAACCTCCCGCTCTGGCTCCCTCAGCGACTAATTTTATTCTTCCGGTATATTTAAATCCATTTCGGTCAAAGACAACTTTCGTAATTTGCGCCCTCTGGCAAGCCTCGCTAATCATCTTGCCTACTTCTTTAGCCTTTTCGGTCTTTTTTCCTTTAATTATTTCAAGGTCATTGGCCTGCGCCAGAGTTTCCCCTGTCACATCATTAATAACCTGCGCATAAATAAACTTGTTAGAGCGAAAAACTGTGAGTCTCGGATGTTCCGCCGTGCCTTTTATTTTTGCTCTAATTTTTCTTTTTAACCTTATTCTTTTGTCAGTTTTATTTTGCATTGTATTTTTTAGACCGTCTTTTTGCCCTGCTTGCGTCTAATAACTTCACCTTCATAACGCATTCCCTTGCCTTTATAAGGCTCTCCTTTCTTCAAGGCGCGAATGGCGGCGGTGAAACTTCCGACCAATTCCTTGTCAATCCCAGTAATCGTAATATTATTTTTATCGGCAAGGGCCGTAATGCCTTCCGGAATTTTCACCACCACGGGATGAGAAAATCCCAGAGCAAAATTGAAAAAACTGCGCTTCCCGTCAGATTTGACTTCCGATTTGAATCCCACCCCTTCCAGTATTAATTTCTTTTGATATGGCGCTTGCACACCGGCAATCATATTTTTTATATGGGAAGCATAAGTGCCCCAAAGAGATTGGGAAAATTTATCATTTCTTTTTATGTTCAAATTAATAGCTTTGAGAGCGATTACGATAGTGATGTCATCTCGGAAATTTTTTGTCAGTGTCCCTTTGGGACCCACGACTGTCAAAATATTGCCGCTCTGCGCGACTTTGACTCCCTCTGGTATAACTATTTCTTGTTTTCCTATTCTGGACATAAAATTTTTATTTACAGTGAATTTATTGAACTACCAAATTTTAAATAAGGCTTCGCCTCCGACTTGCTCTTTTCGGGCGTCTTTACCTGATAAAATTCCTTTCGGGGTCGAAAGCACAAGCAATCCGGATCCATTTCGAATTGAATGAATATCTTTCATTCCAAAATAAACGCGCCTCGATTGCTTGGAAATCCTTTCCACTTCGGTAATTTTTGGATTCTTGTCTCGGTAGATCAATCCAACTTCCAGCACTGGCTGATCTTTCTTGACTTTCTTCGCAATATTGGAAACATAGCCTTCCTTTTTCAAACATTCAGCAATCGCGTTTTTCATTTTGGAATACGGAAAAAACACGGACTCTTTGCCCGCTAGGCTGCCGTTCTTCATTATTATTAACATATTTGAAATTGAATCCATATTTTTGTTTACGACAGCGCTTAAGGTGCTCAGAGTGTCTAAAGCGCTGTCTCGTTTACCAGCTTGATTTGCGAACCCCCGGCAACATTCCTTCATTTGCCAATTCTCTAAAACAAATGCGACAAACGCCAAAATCTCTCATAAAAGCATTGCCCCGCCCGCAACGAAAACATCGATTTTTCTGTCGAGTGCTAAATTTGGGCTTTTTCAAAGCTCTAGCCTTTACTGATGTTTTTGCCATAAATAAAATAACATCTATTTTTATAGAGATATCGTGTATTTTTTCTTAAAGCTTTATTTAAAAACCTGAAGGAGAAACACAGATCAACCTATTTCTAGACCCTTGGATGTTAGCAAATTAAATTAAAAGAGTCAACATCCAACAGAGCAGGACTGTCTTTGCTATTCTGCTACTTTATTTATGGATTACCATAACATCCGGGTTGCGTACCATTAAAACTAGAGGTGTCATACTCACCTTTCCTGCCACTACTGCCAGAACAGTACCACTTTCCATTATTTAACGCAACCGTAAGTGTATAATTATTAACACAACCTCCATACACAACTTGTACGTAAGGATATATACGGTATACGCCGGTTGATCCCCAATTATCACCAGCATTATTATATATATTATTGCAAATTTTTTTAGCCTGTGATGCGTATGATGAGGGTGGTGTTATAGAATCAATTGCATAATCACATGTATTGGTACCAGTAATACCATTGATCCACCCACTTGGCTGTAATTTACAATAACTTTTGTTATCAAAATATTCAAGAGCCAGTAAATTGACAAACTGAGCAACTCCTTCTTTTATCGCCACATCTTTGGCTTTTTTGCGTGAAGTGTTTAAACTCGCTAAGACGACGGAAGACAAAAGACCGATAATAGCAATCACCACTAAAAGTTCAATGAGCGTAAAACCTTTATTATTTTTCGAAAAGATTTTCATAATATATTATTCTTTCTTATCTATTACATATTTTCAAATTGTTTCAATTGTTCAGCAGAAGGTTGTTGGGGAGTATTTTTGCCTCCCAAGAACAAATAAAAAGAAACAGCCAACATTATTATAACCAATCCAAAAAGAACATATTCCGCTTGTCTCTCTTCCTTAATCAATCCACCGGAACATTTCATAACCAGTCTGACTATTTTAGGAGCATTATTTTCTTTATAAAACTTGACCGCCTTGTAGTTATCGGCCTCATACTTAACACCCTCTGTTTTTTCTTGCGGAAAGAAAGAGATTTTGGAAGTTTCCGGAGCTTTTGGCATTTGTTCAGTAGCAGACTTCGCTTCGAACTCTTTGAGAGCTTTATCTATTTCTAAATTATTTGGGATGTTTGTTTCTTCATTCATAGAAGTAATTATAAATCAATCTGAAATGAAAGCAATCTTAATATGAGGGGATAAGTCGGGGGAGATTTTTATTTCTTCTTCTCTTCCGTCTTTTTAAAAGGAATACCCAGAAGCGCAAAGAAAGCCGCGCCTTCTTTTTTATTTTTAGCCGCGCAAACGAGAGTAACCGAAAGACCAAAAACATCGCGAATATCTTCATCCGCTGTTTCTGGAAAAACAGTGTGTTCTTTTATGCCAATAGTGAGATTGCCTATATTGTCCACCGAAGAAGGAGCAATGCCGCGAAAGTCTTTGGATCGGGGAAGAGCGACATTGATAAGTTTTTCTAAGAAAACATACATCCTCTCTCCGCGCAATGTCACCATAATTCCAATCGGGTCGCCTTTCCTCGTCTTAAAAGATGCGATTGACTGCTTGGCGCCCCGAGTGGTCGCCTTTTGACCGGTGATCTTGGCAAGACGAAGAGAGATAGCCTCATTTTTATTCTTGTCTTTCTTGAGAGCGGTCCCGGTACCTACATTCAGCACAACCTTTTGCATTCTGGGCGCGGCCATAATATTTTTATAATGAAAAACGCTTTTCATCTTTTCAAAAGCCGTGTTCTCTTTTTCTTTTACCGTTAAATGTTTGGTCATTTGTTTTATTTAATCTGATTTTTTAACATTGGAAGCGTCTAAGGGCATTTCTTTATCTTTCATGCTCCCCTTTTCGCCGGACTTCATCGGACGCTGGTGCTTTTTCATCATATTCGCTCCTTCCACAATGACTTTATTTTGACTCACTAAAACATGGACAATTTTTCCCTTTTTGCCTTTATCTTTTCCGGTGATTATTGTTACAATGTCTCCTTTTTTTACTTTCATATTATATGACTTCTTGAGCCAATGAAATTATTTTTTGATATCCTTTCTCTGCAAGTTCTCTCGGAATCGGCCCAAAAATACGCCCCGCTTTTGGATCCTTTTTGCCTTTCTCCAATATAACCACGGCGTTATCGTCAAAACGAATATAAGATCCGTCCACTCTGCGGTAAGCAGCTCTAGCGCGCACGATGACTGCCTGATGCACCTCTTTCTTTTTAACTCCCTTTCGGGGAGTCGCCACCTTGATCGAAATAATAACTTCTTCGCCCAAAGAACCATATCTTTTTTTGGAAGATCCTAAAATCTTGAACACCTGTCCCAAGGTGCCTCCGGCATTGTCCACAATTTTTACTAAGGTTCTTGGTTGAATCATAAAATTATCTGCTTACCACTTTAAAATGTTTATCTTTTGAAATCGGTCTGGTCTCGACTATTTCCACCTTGTCTCCAACTTTATATTTATTTTCCTCGTCTTGCGCTTTGTATTTTTTGCTCACTTTATAAAATTTTCCATATAATGGATGTTTGATCAGTCTGGAAACAGAAACAATAACCGTCTTGTCCATCTTATCCGAAACAACCACTCCCTTCAAGCTGTTGCCCTTATTGGCGATTATTCCTTTTTTTACTTTTGTTTCCATGGTTATTTATTGATTTCGGTTAAAACTCTAGCGATCTCTTTCCTTAAAGTCGAAAGCTCTTTTACATTTTTTGATTTTGACCCTTCGGCCTTAAACCTTTTAACTCTTACATTTTCCCGCAAAATAGCAAGCTTTTTGCTAAGCTCGCTTTTCCCCATATCTTTTAAATTATCTTTTTTATTTTTCATACTTTAAGAACTTTCAATTAATTTTATTGCCTATGCGCTCGAGACATAATTCTCACGGAAATCGGCAGTTTGCTGCCAGCTTTTCGGAGCGCCTCGCGGGCTGTCTTTTCATCCACTCCATCCACTTCAAAAATAATCCGTCCGGGAAAAACGTCAAAACAGTACCCTTGCGGATCTCCCTTACCCTTTCCCATACCCATCTCTGCGGCTTTAGAGGTGTAAGGACGATCTGGAAAAATGCGAATCCAGTACTTGCCAGCCTTGGTGAGGGTTCGAGCGATTACTTTTCGCGCGGCTTCAATCTGAGCAGACTTTACGCGAGCTTGAGAGAGAGCCTTGAGCCCATAGGAACCGAAGGAGAGCTTGGATCCGCGAGTATCTGGCGTCACCGCTTTTGGATTGCTGCGTCCTGTCTGCCATTTTCTAAATTTTACTTTTTTGGGTACTAACATATATTTAATCTATTTTTAATCCTTTTTTATTATTGGCTGACGAAGAAATTTCTTTATTCCCTCCGTCATCTAAGCTGAAAGCGCCTTTAATTGGTTTCTTGTCCGCAAATATTTTTCCTCTATAAATCCAAACCTTTACGCCGACAACACCATAGGATAAAGTCGCGCGTTCACGCTTGAAATCTATGTCCGCGCGGAAAGTCTGAAGCGGGATACTCCCGCGCTTAAGCTCTTCCGTGCGGGCAATGTCTGCTCCTCCTAATCGGCCTGAAAGAACCACCCGCGCGCCCTCTACTCCGCGCGCGGTCATAACTTTTTCAATAATTGTTTTAATGACGCGACGATAAGGCATTCTTTTTTCCAATCCTTCGACAATCATATACGCCACAATCGCGGCATCCGCTTCTGGATTAGCAACTTCAATAACTTCAAGCTTAAAATCTTCCGGTCGGCCAAGCTTCAAGTGATCCATTTTCTTCAAGATATCTTCCTTGAGTTTTGTCGCCCCCTCGCCATTTCGTCCAATAATGAGCCCGGGACGAGAAGTTTTAATAATAAATCTGGTGGCTTTTCTGCTTCTTTCAATCTCAATCGTGGAAATATACATCCCGCGCAATTTCTTTTCCAAATATTGGCGTATTAGAACATCCCCCTTTAAATAAAAGACATACTTCTTCGGGTCGGCAAACCAGCGACTTTTCCAGTCTCTCAGTATTATCAATCTATGCGCGTATGGATGAACTATTCTTGACATATTATTTTTTAGTTGCTTTTTTAAGCAAAACCGGCGAAGAATTTGCGACGGTCTGGCTGACCCCCTTCCGAGGACCTCGCAAATTTTTTGACGGCTTTGCTTTTATACTTTTTTCACCCAAAAGAAGATTCAAATGGCTCGCGCGCTTGTTTATTCTGTGCCCGGTCCCCATTGCTGCCGGCATCATTCTTTTCATCGTGATGCCTTTGTCCACTCGCAATTCTTTGATAAATAAATTCTCCATTTCTATTCCCATATTTTTCGCATTAGAAACGGCAGAAAGCAAAAGCTTCTTTATCGGCAACCCGGCGCGCTTCGCCAAAAAATCAAGCTCCAGAATAGCCTCCGCCACACTTTTCCCCTTTATGAGTTGCGCCACTAAACGAACTTTCCTTGGAGCCTGTCTGTAATTTTTTAAAAATGCTTTCATGTTTTTCCCTTATTTCTTAGTCGCCTGGGCATCCGCCGCGGCGGCGGTCGCTCCCTTGGCGGCATTTATTTCCGCTTCTTGTCTCTTTTGTTCAAGTTCTTTCTGCATCTTTCCGCCGTGTTTTGTAAATTTCTTGGTTGGAGAAAACTCTCCCAATCGATGACCGACCATATCTTCGGTCACCAGAATATCGAGGTGCGTTTTGCCGTTGTGAACGCCAAATGTGAAACCAAGCATTTCGGGAGATATGACACAAGCTCTTTTCCAAGTCTTGATGGTTGGAGTATTGAGCGGGTTCTTGCCGGCAATCTTTTTTAAGAGTCTCTCATCCACATATATTCCTTTTTTGATTGATCGGGTCATAATTGATTTTGTTATGCAAACAAAACGGCTCTCATTCGAGCCTTAAAATTATACTAACAAATAGGGGTAAAATGTCAAATAAAAAATTAAGGGGGTCACTGATTGACAGTGACCCCCACGAAGCCCTCGCCAGATTCAGGGAGGTAAGGGCTTATGTGACGACCCTCGGGTTACTCGGGTTGGAAATTATTCTTCCTCCTCCCAGTTGTTCGGGGTACCGAAGCAAAAGAAGCTGAGATCCTGCTTCGACTGTCTCCTTTCCCTTCGCATTGTGGTTTTCCTTCTTTCCCACTGATGTTTTTGTTTACCCACTTTTTGGTTCCCTTTCTTTATTCTTTATGGGCTATTATAACCCAACTTGTTCACTCACATTTATACAATAAAAAATAAAGCAAGACAATATAAAAAATGTGGATAACTATTTATTTTTTCCAGTTTTGCGTCGAGAAACGATAAAGACATTTGAGTATCTCTTGGGACTGCGGGTCTTTCTTCCTCCCGTAACTTTACCCCACATCGTCTTCGGACGCTTTGTTCCACGGCCTTGTCTGCCTTCTCCTCCTCCGTATGGATGGTCAACTGGATTCATTGCCGTTCCGCGCACCGTTGGACGAATTCCCTTCCAGCGAGATCGTCCAGCCTTGCCGTAATTTTCCAAATGATGTTCTTCGTTTGAAACAACGCCAATGGAAGCCCAACAGTTTTCATTTATTTTTCGGACTTCGGTTGAAGGCATTTTAAGGTTCGTATATCCGTCCGCATTGGCCACTACTTGCGCAAAAATTCCCGCCGAACGGCCAATTTTCGCTCCGCCATTCGGTTGTATTTCAATATTATAAACAAAAGTTCCCACCGGAATTTCTTTGAGCGGAAGCCTGTTCGCGGCGAGGAGAGGCGCCTTTTCCGACACAATGAAAGAGTCTCCCTGCTTTACTGATTTAGGCAATATTACATATCTTTTTTCTCCGTCTTTAAAAATAGCCAGTCCAATAAAAGCAGAACGATTCGGATCATATTCAATAGACTTTATGATCGCTGGAATTTCTTTCTTGTTATATAAAAAATCCACCTCGCGATAAAGACGTTTATGTCCTCCGCCTTTATGTCGCACCGTAATACGTCCCGCGCTATTTCTTCCGACCGAACGTTTAAAACCATAAATCAGAGACTTAGTTGGAAAAGATTTCGTCAAAAGTTCCCGATAAGGTATATGGGTCATTTGTCTTCTTGATTTACTTGTGGGTTTATATGTTTTCATGAAAAAATTAAACAAATTCTATCTTGTCACCCGCTTTTAAATACACCAGAGCTTTTCGGCCTCCGCCCTTGATTCCCGCTTTACCTTTGGACATAATATTTTTCTTCGGCACATTTGAGACATTCACTTTTAAAGGTTTCACTTTATAAAGTGAAAAAATCTCCTTTTTTATTTCCGTTTTATTGGCTCTAGATGAAATATCAAAAGTGTAAATATTTTGCTCTTGGGCCAAAGATGTTTTTTCGGTAATTCTTGGATTTTTAATTAGGTTTGTCATATATGAAAATTATCCTCTTAATTCTGCAGATAGAGGTTTAGCCTCTAGATAGAGGCTAAACCTCTATCTGCTATCCTCTGGATTCCAAAAATTTTACGCTTTCGACCGGATTTTCTATTAAAAGATATTTATAATTCAGCGCGTCAGACGGATTCAAATTTTTCAAAAAAACTATTTCCAGCGCTGGTATATTGCGAAAACTTTTTTCTGTTTTTTCAGCACGTTCGAAAATCGCAGTCAGCACGCGAGGTTTCTTCCTGACATCAACGGTTTCCCAGCCGAAAACTTTCGCCAAATTTTGCATCACTTTCACCGCATCTTTCGTTTTGATAGAAGACATCGCGAGCGAATCAACAAAGATTATTTCATTGTCTTTTAATTTTTTAGAGAGAACAGAAAAAAGCGCTTGCGCGCGCATCTTCTTGGAAATTTTTCTTTTATAATTCTTTTCGGCTAAAGGACCGTGCGTCACTCCTCCACCCACCCAGATAGGACTGCGAGATGATCCATGGCGAGCCTGTCCAGTTCCCTTCTGCTTCCAAGGTTTTTTACCTCCGCCTCGAACCTCCCCCCTGTCTTTGGTATCAGCCGTACCAGCTCTTTTATTACTCCTCATACTTTGCACAACCTGATGCACGAGATCACTTCTCCACTTGGCAGCAAAAACCTTAGCCGGAAGACTTATCTCCCCTGCCACGGCACCTTTCTGATTATATATTTTTGCTTCCATCTTTTCTATTTTTTCTTGTATTTTTGCTTCCATAAATTTGTTTCAAAAAAGCCCTTTCAAGGGCTTTTTTAATCTACTCTTTTTCTTGAAAATAGTCAAATTGGAAAATTTTGTTTTTTACAATCAACGAGAAGCCCACGTACGCCATATTTTTTTATCAATTTTTGATTGACGAATCATGGTCTCAAGAGTTCTTGGCGGAAAACTTTTTTGCCCATGAAAATTAATATCAACCACAGCTTGAGTTTTTATATTTATCCATGCTTCTTGAGAACCGAATTTTTCATGACCAAATTTAAAATTATTATCTTTTAGAAATTCTATGACGTCTCTATAAGTCCAGTTAAATAGTCCGTTCGGCATTTTTGTTAAGCAAATTCGGAAACCACTGAACTATGATAAGGAGAAACAATAGCGTAATTATTAGATTTCTTAAGCGAGGCAGTTTGTATTTTCTTTGTTGTCTCAAAATATTTCTCCCAGTACTCTTTGGGAGCGTATCTATTAAGCAGATCATCTGACATATTATTTTTTATTACAGTATTAAGATGTAATTGAGTAGCTTCTTTTATACTTTTTAAAACAGACAAAGCATCAGTCCCCTCCTCAATAATATCGAAGGTAAGGCAAACACCTACGAAAACATCCTTGTCTTTATAGACCAAGATTTCAACGGTTCCCTCTTTTTTGGTATTTATGGGGCGCTCTATTTTCATACCCTCAGTATATAGGAAATCTATCTTTTTTGCAAAGCAAAAACAAACCTTTCTTTAGTCTTTGCTTTAGCTGGGTTTTAGCTAGCTAATTACACAAAAATAGAAAAAAAATTATATCATCAATTAAGTATTAACCTTTATATGTAGTCCAAAAGAGAAACAAAAATTCTAAAAGAATAATTCCAACGGCTGATGCAGCCTCTCTTTTTATAAGAGAAATTACAGCGTAGATAAAAGATATTACTCCAAAAATCCAAAATAAAGTCGTACCTATTTTTTGTGATATAGAAAAATTTAAAAACACTGGAATCGCAATAATTGCGAATTGAATTATTAATGATATTAACGAAATGGTAATATTTTTTTGTGTTTTCATAAATTTTATTACTATAAAAATTTATCTACTAACTATTTCCACCAAACTTCCACGCTTGCCAGCAATTGCTCCTTTTATAAGCATCAGATTATTTTCTTTGTCTATAAAAACGACTTTCAAATTTTTCTGAGTAATGCGATCCGAACCCATCCGGCCCGCCATTCTCATCCCTTTAGGAACATGAGTGCGCAAACCTCCCCCGATACTTCCTGCTTCTCTTTCTGAATGCTTTTGACCGTGGGTGCGCGGACCACCGTGAAAGCCATGGCGCTTCACAACACCTTGGAAACCTTTACCTTTAGATACGCTCGAAACCTGGAGTTTATCACCTGGAGTAAAAACTGAAACATTAATCACCTCGCCTTCTTTGGCATCACTTTTATCATTCGGTTTTAATCTAAATTCTTTAAGAATCTTAAAAAAAGCTCCTTTCATCGCTCCAGCGCTAGATTGGCTGACTCTTTCTTTTTTCTGCACTCCGTAACCTACTTGGACAGAATCATAACCATCTTTGGTTTTGGAGAAAACTCTGGTCACTGTCACCGGTCCAGCGGAAAGTATCGTCACTGGAATTACCGCTCCTTCAGGGGAGAAATACTCCGTCATATTCTCTTTTCTGGCTAAAATGAATTTCATGCAATTAAAATATAGTTATAACATCTTCACATCAATATCCACTCCGGAAGGAAGCGACAAATTAGTCAAGGCTTCAACGGTCTTGGCGTTTGGATTTATAATATCAATTAATCTTTTATGCACCCGAATTTCAAATTGTTCCCGGGTATTTTTATAAATAAAAGGAGAACGATTGACTGTATATTTCTTGATTTCAGTCGGCAATGGCACCGGCCCGACTATTACCGCATCGTGACGCGTGGCCGTATCCATAATCTGTTTAACGGAGGCATCAAGAATTTTACTTTCGTACGCTCGCACTCGTATCCGAAGCACCACTTTGCCATCTTCTTTGTCTTTTTTAAGAGAAACTTTAGAGACCTTTGGTTTAGAAATTTTAGTCCCAATCTTTGCCTGAATCTTGACCTTGGTTGGAATTTTCGACTTTTTTGTTTTTGTCTCTGTTGTTGTCATTGTGCTTTTTCAAGAACGGTCCTTAAAAAACTTCTCTGATGACCGTTCTTGATTTTAACCAAGAATTTTAGTAACTACTCCAGCTCCCACCGTTTTTCCTCCTTCTCGAATAGCGAATCTTTGCGATTCTTCCAAGGCAACCGGAGTGACTAATTTAACCGTAATCTTCACCGTATCTCCGGGCATAACCATTTCTGTTCCAGAAGCCAGAGCAACATCACCTGTGACGTCAGTCGTTCGAATATAAAATTGAGGTTTGTAACCTTTAAAGAATGGAGTGTGCCGTCCACCCTCTTCCTTTTTCAAAACATATATTTCAGCTGTAAAATTATCATGGGGAGTAGTGGTGCCCGGTTTGCAAAGGACTTGTCCGCGAGTAATATCTTCTTTCTTCAAACCACGGAGAAGAACGCCGGCATTATCTCCGGCCATGCCTTCTTTTAAATTCTTATTAAACATTTCAATGCCTGTAACTGTCGATTTTTGAGTTGGCTTGATTCCGACGATTTCCACTTCTTCATCCAGTTTTACTACTCCTCTTTCAATCTTGCCAGTCACAACCGTACCGCGACCTTCAATAGAAAAGATGTCTTCAACCGGCATAAGAAAAGGCTTGGATATGTCTCGCACCGGGATTGGAATATAAGTATCGAGGGCGTTTGCAAGTTCCAGAATTTTCTTTGCCCATTCATCATCAACAGACTTTGATTCAAGAGCTTTGAGAGCTGAACCACGTATAACCGGAGCGCCTTTTCCGTCAAATCCCTGCTTAGTCAGAAGTTCGCGAATTTCTTCTTCCACTAAATCAATCATTTCTTTATCATCAACCATATCGCACTTGTTCAAAAATACGAGTATCTTTGGCACCCCAACTTGTCTGGCCAGAAGAACGTGCTCCCGAGTTTGAGGCATAGCGCCATCCGTGGCCGCTACTACCAAAATCGCGCCATCCATCTGAGCGGCGCCCGTAATCATATTTTTAATATAGTCTGCGTGTCCCGGAGCATCGATGTGCGCGTAGTGACGAGCATCGGTTGAATACTCATTGTGAGAAATGTTAATGGTGATTCCACGAGCTCTTTCTTCCGGAGCATTGTCAATCTGATCAACCCCTCGAAGTCGCACTTGTTTCCCAGCCATGTTTAACACATGCAAGATTGCGGCGGTCAAAGTGGTCTTGCCATGATCAACGTGACCAATGGTGCCAACATTTACGTGAGGCCTGTCTCTTTTAAATTCTTCAGACATATTTTTTGGTGTTAATAAATAAAACTCAACATACAGGAGCCAGTTGCTGAGGCTTAACTACTAACAATATTATTAATAATTGGGCAAACAAAAACTGCCAAAAGTGCAGTTGTTTCTATACTAGCAGATTAAAAAACGTTGTCAAACGCAACGCAATTCTTGATTCCCCTCTTGGGGGTGGACTTTGTAATCAAAAGGACGGGGTGGAAAATTAATTCACCTCACCCTGCCCTCTCCCTGCAAAGGAGAGGGCAAATTCATCCACCTTCCTCTAAAGGGTACTCTTTAAAAAAGAGAATTTATCTGACACTCCCGTGTTTTAACTTTTTAATTTTGTCGTAATAGAAACCTTTTTTATAAGAAAAAACGCATTTTTTAATATCTGTATCAATCATTTTTTGTTCTCTTTTAGTAGAAAATTCACTTCGCTTCACATAAGCGTGCGCCCAAATACCAAAACCTTTTCTGAAATGTATCTCCGCCAAGTGGTCATTCACCATAGCAAAAGACCAGCCATCGTTGAATTTTATATTATTTTTTAATTCTTTCTTTTTCATTATTAATATAATAATACTAAAAAATAAATCAGACATCAATCAGACCCTTTAGCTTGTATCAATATGGACTAAATGATACAATATCAGTATGAAAGATTTAATCAAGAAAATATTTAAAAAAAGAGATAGTTCTGGTTCTAGAACTAAAGATATGTCATCAAACTACATAAGCGATACAACTGACGCCGTATTTAAAAAATATAAAAAAAGCTTTAAAGATTTAGCTCGCTATGACAGAGAAGAAAAAGTCGGAATTAATTAGACATTTATCAAAAACAGATATAACCGATATCTATTTGGTTCTTTTTGACAGATTCAAAGAAATTGGCGAACCGATTCCTCCTTTCACGCAAGTAAATGCAAAAGAAATAGAGAACCTTGTAGTTATCCCTCAAACTAAACATTTCGGCGAAGAACAATATCCGACAATTGAATCAAAGGCAACAATTCTGTTCTATAAAATAAACAAGGGACATATCTTTCCAAATGGAAATAAAAGAATATCGCTTGCCTGTCTTTTTGTATTTCTTGAAATAAATAATAAACGGCTTGAAATTACGGAAGATGAAGCGACTAAAAAAGCTATAGAAATTGCCAATTCAGATCCACGAAATTTTGATAAAACAAAAAAAGAGCTTGAATTGTGGATAAAAACAAATCTAAGAGAAAAATAAAAATAGCAAAGCCCAGACAATTGTCTGGGCTTTGCTATTCGATGAAAGTTTTTTATGGCTTAACTTCTGGTTTATCGTGTCGTCCACTAAAAGACTTTATTTTTTCTATTGCATCGGCATCCCATCTAACACTTCCTCCCTCTCTAGAAACAGAAGACTCTAGACTGGCACGCTTCCCTTTCTCGCCTTGTTTTTGAGCTAACCATTCTCTCCTCCTATCAATTTCTTCGTTTTTTTTTAAATTTAAACCATATTTTTCTCTTTTTAAACCCTCATTTACAAATTTTTCGGACATATTTTTGATAATTCTTAATATTAAATTATTAAAACTCGACAACTACATTTTACCTCTGAACGCGACATCATGTCAAATAAATTTTTATACTCGTATTTTTAAGTTTATTCAGTTATTTTCATAACTTGGACATCGGATGTTCAAGTAGGTATTTTCTGATCTCCTCGCAAAGCTTCTTCGCTTCTTCTTTTGGATTTTCGGCGAAAATTATGCCCCGGGCGGAATTTATGATAAGACCGAGACCCTTATTATCAAGTCCGGATGCCATTACTGACTCCAAGTTTCCACCTTGCGCGCCTACACCCGGAACAAGAAAAGTTATATCGGGGGCGAGACTGCGGATTTTTTTCATTTCTTCCGGATACGTCGCGCCGACGACCAGCATACAATTTTTATTTTTATTCCAATCATTCGTTACTTTTTCAGCCACAATTTGCCAAAGAGGTTTTCCCCCAACTTCTAGATCCTGTAATTCTCCTGCTCCCCTATTTGAAGTTTTGCATAAAATAATGCAACCTTTATCACTTCTCTCTAAAAACGGAAGCAAGGCTTCCTTTCCCAAATATGGATGCAGAGTCACCGCGTCAAAATGAAGCCAATCAAAAATCGAAGTTACATATCCGTTATTGGTATTTTCGATATCAGCTCTTTTGGCGTCCAAAATTGTAAAAATATCCGGATAATTTTTGATCAAATAATCCATCGTCATTTTTAATTCTTTTATTCCTTTTTCCCCGCGCGCTTCATAAAAAGCGCTGTTTGGTTTGTAAACTGCCACGTATTCATGCGTTTCTCCTATAATCCATTTGTTAAATTCAAACTGCGGAAATTTCATTTTCAAAAAATGCTTTGGAATTTTTGCAAAGTCCGCATCCAATCCAACACAAAGCAGTGAATTTATTTTTTTAGCTCTTTTATTATATTTATCAATCATCATTTTAAATTTATTCTCCACTCAAAGGTACTAAACTCTGCGATAGTATAATTCAGTACCTTTTTATTTTTTAGTTTCCAGAAATTTTTTTCCATGTCCTAACACAGTATTAACTGGTATACCTTTCTGACACATTAGACAATCAACTGCTCCATAAGATTGCATCTTAAATTCAGCCAGCGAAAAAAATGGAACACCGAAAAATTTAGAAGTAACGTTTTGGGGATTTTTATTTACCATGACACTCACTGCGACTACCTTACCTCCAATATCATTTACAATATCAACAACCTTTTTCGCTGAACCGCCGGTGGTGGGGGCGTCTTCCACCACCAAAATATTTTTTGCTCGCGCAAATTTGTCATAACCGCGAGTGAATTTTTGAACTCCTTCTTTGTCTTTTTCAGTATAAAGGGCTAAAACCTCTTTCTGTTTTATTTTGGATAAATGATAAGCTGTCCACTGCGCTAAAATAATTCCTCCCAGCGCCGGACCGACGACAGCGTCAATATCAAAATTTTTTACCTGCTCTGCCATTAATTCACAAACTCGGGAGGTTTCCTTGGTATGTATATAAAGCGCGTCTTTATTAACATATGTATCAATATGCACACCCGAAGTACCGACGAAATGACCTTTGGTTAACAAGGCTCCAGCCTTTTTTAAAATTTCCAGAACTTCACTCATTTTGTTATTCTAACCTTTCTTTTATCTCTCTCGCAAGATATGGATTCCACATCGCTCCAGTGGCAGACATCACAATATCAGCGCCAGCATTTCTGTATTTAAAAAAATCACGAGGGGTCACCACTCCGCCAACGCCGATAATGACGTAAGAATAATCAAATCTTTCACGCAATTTTTTTAATCTTTTGACCATATCCAACCCCGCCCATTTGATTGCATCCCCACATACCCCGCTGCGCAATCTTCCTTCTCCCGGAAGCGCTGGCGCGCCATTTTCATCCACAATTTCGGCGGAGATAGTATTGATAGCAGAAATAGCTTGCACAATGGATCCCATCTCTTTTACAAAATTACGAAGAATTCCCTCATCTTGGTAATAAGAAATTTTAATAATAAGAGGAGTGTCGACAATTTCCTTCTTTATGGCTTTAACCACTTTCAGACTGCGCTCAGCATCGTAACAAAGTAAATTATTTGTCCCTTCATTTGGACAACTTAAATTCACTTCCATAATCTTCACGCCAGTCTCTTTGAGTAACCGAGCCGCTAGAACAAAATCATTAATATATTCTTCCGGAGTCTGCCCCTCTTTCTTAGTTCCCTGGAAAGCTCCGATTAGAATCTGTCCTCTACGCATATTCTTTAATAATTTTTTTATGTCCTTTTGCCAGAAGGCTGGAGTAAATGACGGCACACCAAAAGAATTAGTAATCGAGAGTGGTTCGTCATAGTGATGATTCGCTATGAGTTTCAGATCATTTTTGCCTAAAGTCGTGCCTTCCGGCACTTTGATAGATAAGATATTGGGCCACGGATGACAAGGATATTTATGAGTCCGGACGGTTTTATAAGTCACAATATCAAAACCTTTAAGGAGCGCCGCTTGCGCGAAATTTCCATTTATGAGCGGTCCAGCTGGAATACCGAAAGGAGAGTTTACTTTAAAACCAAGAAAATCATACTGTGACCCGCCGAAGCCTTTGGCGGAGGAGGCTTGAGGCTCATTTATTACTTGACCATCAGAAAAAACTCCAAAAGGTCCACGTTTAAAATTGTTCTCATAGGATTTTTCCGGATCGTAAAATGGGATAAATCGCATCGTTATCATCTTATCAAAAAAAATATCGAAAACAAAATCTGCCGAATTAAGGAATTAACAATTGATCATAAAATATGATATCTTTAAATATAATGAAAATGAAAATTTTATATGAAGATGCGAATATTTTAGCCATAGATAAGCCATCCGGCATTTTGGCGCATTCTGACAAGACCGAAAGCAAAGAAACTATTTTAGACTGGGCTCAAAGAAAATACCCAAAAGCTGAGTTAGCGCACAGGCTGGACAGAGAAACATCAGGCGTAATGCTTTTGGCGAAGAATCAAAAAACACATGAATTTTTAAAAAAACAATTCCAGAACAGAGAAGTGAAAAAAATCTATCATGCTATCGTGACAGGCAAGATAAAGAAAGATCGCGAAATTATCAATAAGCCGATCGGGCGAAGCCCCTCAGATTTTCGCCGGAGACTCGCCGGCCGAGGAGCGCGGGGAGAAATGCGCGAAGCGATTACTGAATATAAAGTTTTAAAAAGATTTGAGGCTCCAGTTTCTAAAAATTTTTCCTCCTGCGCCCTTTCCGGAGTACCGGTTGGGACCCTCGGAGATAAAAATTTTCAGAAACTTTCGCCTATAAAATTTACCTATTTGGAAATTAGCCCAAAAACAGGCCGAACGCACCAAATTCGGGTTCACCTTAAATATATAAATCACCCAGTTGTTTGCGATTCACTTTATAATCCGAACACTCCTTGTCTAAAAGGAATATCTCGCTTGGCGCTTCACGCAAAATCGATAGAATTTAAAAACCTGAAAGGTCAAACCATAAAAGTGGAATCCCCTCTACCGCCAGAGTTTAAAAAGGTGATAAAATAGTGTGATGGAAAAAAGAAACTGCCAAAACTGTAAAAAAGATTTCATTATAGAACAAGAAGATTTTAATTTTTATGAAAAAATAAAAGTTCCGGCACCGACGTGGTGTCCGGAATGTCGAATGATAAGGCGAATGTCTTGTACAAATAGTTGGTCCTTTTTTTGGCGTAATTGTAACAAATGTAAAAAAAGAACACTCTCGATGTTCCCTCCAAAAAAAGATTTGATCGTGTATTGTCAGCCTTGTTGGTGGGCGGATGATTGGGATGGCACGGAACACGCTATGGATTATGATTCTAGTCGACCCTTTTTGGAACAGGTTCAAGAACTTTCTGCAAAAACTCCTTACACCGCCCTAGAAACTACTTATACAACCTTGAAAAATTGCGAGTATTCAAACTCAATCGCGTATTCAAAAAATTGCTTTATGACCATCTGGGCAGATTTTTGTGAAGATGTGTATTATTCTTCGATTCTAAACACGCTGAAATGGAGTTCAGACTGCTTACGTGGCTGGAAATCGGAATTGTGCTATGAATCTATAAGTTTTATCAGAAACTATAGAGTCTTTTTTTCTGAAGAATGTGATGACTGTATAGATATTTGGTTTTCACGCAACTGCTATAGATGTTCCAATTGTATAGGTTGTGTAAACTTGAGAGGTGCAACTAACTGTATTTTTAATATTAAGTATTCAAAAAAAGAATACGAGGAAAAACTAAAAGAACTTAAGCTCGATACTTGGAGTAGTATTCAGAAACTTACTGGAAAAGCCCATGCATTTTGGCTAACTAAACCTTACCGAGAATATCATGGCCATTCATTTAATTTAAATGTTACTGGTGAATACATCTATACCTCAAAAAATTCAAAAGAGTGCTTTATTCTAAATGGCGCAGAAAATTGCAAATGGTGCCAACTTATTACGGTTGATGGATCTAAAGATTGTATGGACTACACTGGTTGGGGAAATAGAGTGGAGCTTTTGTACGAGTGCCTGCAGGTCGGAGACGGCGCAAGTAATTGTAAATTTGCTTCACATTGTTTTCCAGATGTTTTGAATGATGAGTATTGTCACTGGACAATAGGTGGAAAAAATAATTTCGGCTGTGTTAATCTTAAACGAAAACAATACGCTATTTTAAATAAGGAATATTCAAAAGAAGAATACGAGAAACTGAAAGTAAAAATAGTTGAAGATATGAAAAAGAATCCATATGTAGATAAAAGAGGGCGAGTATGGAGCTATGGAGAATTTTTCTCCCTTGGTTTTGGAAACTTTGCCTACAATAAATCAAATGCCAATAAGTTTTTTCCTAAAACAAAAGAAGAAGCTATAAGTTTAGGATATTTCTGGGACGATACACAAAATCCAAGCACTACTTGTACTCTGAAAGCTAAAAATTTACCTGAAACTATAAAAGAAACCGATGTTTCAATTTTAGAAGAAATTATAGAGTGTTCTTCTTGTAAAAGAGGATATAGAATAATTTCTGACGAACTTAAATTATTACACAAGCTAGGCTTGCCCGTGCCTCACGAATGTCCAAAGTGCCGAGAGAATAAAAGATTCGCTAGAGAAAATAAACCGACCATGTATCACAGGAACTGTACTAAATGTGATATCCCAATTTACACACCTTATTCTCCTGGCCGACCCGAAATAGTCTATTGTGTTAAATGTTATCAAGACGAATTTCTGTAAAAAACAAAAAACTTTTCAACCTGGCAAGACAAGTTGCCCATAAAAATTTTTTATGCTAAAGTGCTTTTGCTATGACGGGCAATAAAGTCAGCAATATAAAATTTAGTCCAGTAGATATGGAAGCTCGAAAGGCTATGCATTTTAGGGCTGGAGATACGATATCCGTCTGGTCTAAAATTTTGGAGGAAAAAACTGAAAAAAAGAAAGAAAAAAAGAAAGGGGAGGCAAAAAAAACAGAAGCTAATAAATTCAGACTGCAGGCCTTTGAGGGTATTGTCCTGGCCAGAAAACACGGTACGGAAATGGGAGCTACTTTTACGGTTAGGAGAATCGCTTCCGGCGTAGGGGTGGAAAGAATTTTCCCGCTTTATTCTCCGATGATAGATAAAATTGAAATAACTAAAAAATCGCACGCACGCAGATCGAAACTTTATTATATTCGCCATAAAGCGGTCAAGGATGTTCGCAGTAAAATGCATTCCGTAACTTCTTTATCTGAGGAAGAGACTTCAGCTGGAGAAGTTAAGGCTAAGTAGATTACTTTGCCCAGGTGGCGAAACTGGTAGACGTACTACCTTGAGGTGGTAGCACCCGCAAGGGTATGGGAGTTCAAATCTCCCCCTGGGCACTAAGAGAGTAGAAAAGATTTTAATATTTTCTAATCACCGCTTTCAAAACTGCGTTGATGTTTAGGGTGTGTTCCGGATATATCGGCTTGTAATTTTTATTCGCCGGTTCAAGCCAAACTTTGTTTCCATTTTTACGAAAATATTTCAGGGTAAATTCTCCATCCACCTCGGCAATGACTATTTGACCGTCTTGGGCCTGATTGGCTTTCTCCACCAGAACCATATCCCCCTTTTCTATATGAGCGTCAATCATCGAATCTCCGTCCACCTCCAGCATATAAGTTGAAGCTTTCTTTTCAATAAGCAAATCATCAAGATTGACCATATCTGCTAACTCTTCTTCCACCGTCGCTGGAAAACCGGCAGTGACAAACCCAAGCATCGGGATTTCACCGAAAGATTTGGCGGGAATCAATCTGCCTAAATGATCTTTTGCCACCAACCTCGCTTTGATCAACCTCCCGACCACTTTAAAAACAGCATTTTTGGATTTGAAACTAAAAAGTTTCAGCATTTCAGAATAGGTGGGCATTCTTTTATTTTGCGAGTAAAAAGACTCGATTTTGGTCTGGTAAAGATTGCGCATTTAGAATTGAAATTTAAAAAACCAAGGAGATGATCGGCGGAAAAACCTGCTAAAAAAATTCTGTCTAGCGTGATAGCGAACTTTTTTTAAAAGAAGTTTATGATCTCTCGCTTCTTTGAAATATTCTTCTCCTTGGATAATTTTCAAATCAATTTTTTTGTTTATTTTTTGTATCTCTTTTTCTAACATTTTTAAATATTGTGTTTGTGACATACGTGTCCCGCCGAAGCTTTAGCGAAGGCGGATGATTATATTTTTAATATTTTACGACTTAAACAGTATAAGTGAACGCTCGTTCACTGTCAACAAGACAACGGTGGATAACTTTTTTAAATCCAAACATTTTTATTTTAAGTATTAATCTTTGGTCGATATTGTATTGCTTCCAGAATATGATTCGCTTCAACTTCGGGTGAATTTTCCAAATCGGCGATCGTGCGAGCGATTTTGATGACTCGATGATACGCGCGGGCAGAGAGAGCCAGACGCTCGGCGCTATCATCAAGCAAATCTCTCACGGAGGCTTTGAGTTTTATCATATTTCCTAAATCTTTCACATTCATTTCTTTATTTGTTTTTATACTCCGGCCAAATTTTTTAAATCTGTCTTTTTGGATTTCTCGCGCCCGCCTCACCCTCTCTTTTATTTTCTCACTTTGCTCACTCCCATTCAGAGCACTTTCTTCACCCAATTTTTTATAATTCACATTTTCGACTGATACCCACAAATCAATGCGATCCATTATCGGTCCAGATAATTTCCTTTTATATCTATCAAGATCGGATGGTTTGCAAATACAAGCTTTTTGCTTATTTCCAGCATTTCCGCATGGACAAGGATTCATCGCCGCCACTAAAATGAAATTTGATGGAAAAATCGCTGAGCCTTTGGCTCTCGAAATTGAAACAATGTTATCTTCCAGTGGTTGGCGCAATGATTCTATAACCCTTCTTTCAAACTCCGGAAATTCATCTAAAAATAAAACTCCTCGGTGCGCCAGCGTCGCTTCTCCGGGTTTGGGATATGTTCCCCCGCCGATAAGCGAAACATAAGACGAAGTATGGTGGGGAGCGCGAAATGGAGGAAAACAAATCAGCTCGTCTCTCAAACTTCCGGCTACCGAATGAATACCAGTTATCTCCAGCACTTCTTCGGCGCTTAAATCTGGCAATAAACCTGAGAACGCTCGAGCCAGCATCGTCTTGCCTGTGCCGGGTGGACCATACATAGCGATATTATGCCCGCCAGCGGCCGCAATCTCGAGCCCGCGTTTGGCGCCTTCTTGTCCCCGAATGTCGGCAAAATCTCCTCCTTTTATTTCTCTTTTATAATTTATTTTTGTTTTTGGTTGAACGGGTATTTTTTTATTTTTGTTTTTAATTTTATTTTCTAAATTTTGATTGAGTCTATTATCCGTTTCATCAATATGTTCTATGACTTCTTTCAAACTGCCGGCGCCAAAAATCGTTATTCCTTCCACTAACGCCGCCTCAATGGCGTTCTCTTTGGGCAAATATATTTCCTCGTATCCCTGTTTTTTAGCTTCTTGAATGAGCGGAAGGGCTCCTCTGATGCTTCGGAGCGTGCCATCTAATCCAAGTTCGCCCAAAAAAATTTTTTTCTCTGAATTAAATTTGATATCCAGGGAGGCGGAGAGATAGGCAATGGCAATGGCCAAATCAAAAAAGGGTCCTTCTTTTTTCAAGTCAGCCGGTGAGAGGGAAACTATTATTTTTTGATTTTTAGCTTTAGGAGATTTAAAACCGGAATTTTTTATCGCTCCACTAACTCTGTCTTTTGATTCATCGACTGCTTTGTCCGGAAGGCCAACCACATTAAAGGCGTGCAATGTTCCCTTGGTGATATCCACTTCAATCGTCACAATAGCGCCCAAGAGCAGGTTTACTTGCGCGGAATAGACTTTGGCAAAAGACATAATATTTTTAACTTTTTAAATGTTTCTTGCAAGTTCGAGAAGCCGGATTTGCTTCCAGACGTTTCATTTCAATATCTTTCCTGCATACTTCACACTTGCCGAAAGATTCTTTATTGAATTCCTTAAGCGCTTTTAAAACATTATTTAACCTAGGCTCTAAAGTCTTAACCAAAGAACTTCTAGCTTCAAAGTCTTCAAACCTGTCAGCCATATCATTTTGATCTGACTCTGGAAAATCTAATCCTTCTGGGATCGTTTCCCACTCACCTGTTTGCAAATTTAGTTTGCCCATATCTCTCAATTCCTCCAGAAGCATATCTCGTTCTTTTTCTAATTTGCTTTTAATTTTTTCTTTGTCTAACATAAGCAAATAATAGCACTTTAAGTTTTCATAGCAAG
Source organism: Patescibacteria group bacterium (assembly GCA_038061925.1). Classification (GTDB taxonomy): domain Bacteria; phylum Patescibacteriota; class Minisyncoccia; order Phycocordibacterales; family UBA9973; genus UBA9973. The sequence continues at coordinate 87,512 of JBBTYD010000005.1, read as the reverse complement.
CGATATATAATAAAATTCAGTTCAGGGACAAATTTTAAATCTTTTTTTTGTGTTATAATCACCTTTATATCGATGTTATATAAACATAGTAACAATTATACAGTGGAAAGCGTAACTTCCGGGCATCCGGACAAAATTTGTGATCAAATTTCAGACGCTATTTTAGACGCATATTTAACTTTAGATGGAAAAAGCCGAATAGCGGTGGAAACTTTTGGCGGACATGGCAAGCTTGTCATCGGTGGTGAAGTAACATCAAAAGGAAAAGTCGACTATGTTAAAATTGCGCGCGAAATTTATAAAGAAATCGGTTATGACGATGAACTTGAAGTTTCCGCCCATATTGTCACCCAGTCCCCAGATATCGCGATCGGAGTGGATGCTGGCGGAGCGGGAGACCAAGGCATAATGTATGGGTATGCCACCAATGAAACGAGCGAATTCTTGCCCAAAGGGGTGGTGCTGGCTCATAAACTTGCCAAAAGATTGGAGGAGGCAAGAAAAAACGGAGAAATAAAGTGGCTGCGTCCAGATGGCAAGACGCAAGTTACTTATGCTAATGGAAAATTGCAGACTGTGTTGGTCAGCGCGCAACATACGCCGGAGGTGAAATTAAAAGAAATTAAAAAAGAAATTATTGAAAAAATAATAAACCCGCTATTATCTTCTTCTGAAAAAAAGATAGTGAAAATATTGATAAATCCGACAGGCAAGTTTGTGACCGGGGGATTCTTGGCGGACACCGGACTGACTGGAAGAAAAATAATGGTTGACACTTATGGCGGAATTATTCCGCATGGTGGCGGATGTTTTTCTGGCAAAGATGCGACGAAAGTGGACCGTTCGGGCGCCTATATGGCGAGATATGTGGCTAAAAATCTCGTGGCGGGCGGATATGGCAAAGAAGCGCTGGTGTCTGTCGCCTACGCTATCGGTCTGAAGAAACCCCTAATGATAAAGGCGGTTAATGAAAAAGGGGAAGACTTAGAAAAAATTGTTCGCCAGAATTTTGATTTTCGCCCGCTCGCTATTATTGAACGCTTGGGACTTCGCAATCCTATCTTCCGGCAAACCGCCACTTATGGACACTTTGGCAAAGAAAATTCGCCTTGGGAGAAAATTGAGAAAATAAAGTAATCTTTAAACTTAAAAAATTTAATTCCTTAATATATCATATATGATAGTTTAAGGAAACTTAATGCAACTTTTCAAAAAGTAATTGAGAATACCCTTTTAAAATTTGATTTTTCCCAACATTTTTAATTCCAAGATTTTCTAGAAAATCAATACAAGCTTTTTTAGCTTCTTTTTCGTCTTTGAAATCCCCTTTTGCCTCTGCTTCGACATACAACCCCAATCCTTTCACCTCATCAAGGGCAACTTCGATTTGCCCACACATCCAATATTCTCTATTTTTTTCTACGGTTAGTACTTTTTTAAAATCCAAGAATCCTAAAATTTTCTTAAATTCTTTTTTATCCAAAATTTCTGTTTCATATTCTTCGGCATAATCATGGTCACCATTTTCTTTTTTATTTATTGATCTATCATATTGATTTTTATTTTTTTATTTGACTGGCCGCCAGGCGGAGCATTATTTCTTGCGCCGCGCTTTCAGTGTTGGTAATGATGACAGAATTATCATTGGCAAAAATATACATCATCGCTATTTTGTTATTTTTGTCGTAAAGGATGCGCGCATTTTTGTTTTCAATGATGCCATCTGTAAAATTGGCCGACAAGAGATATTTCGTTTCTAGGGAAATATCTTCCCCAAAAAATCCATATAGATCAGAAAACATCTTGTTTTCCCAGACGCCCAGAGCGTCAAAAATATCGGCAATCGAACGCGCTTTAAGTAAAATGAAAAAGTCCTTCGTTCCACCATTCACAACCCCCATTAAAAAATGATCCTTAATAAAAAATGTATTATCACCTGGAGTAAAATTGGCTTTTAGAAGTATTAAAAACTCTCTTAAACCTATATCTTTTTTATTATTCAGAAGATAAATTCCTTCCACTCCGCCTGCTTTTACTTTCGTCGCGTTAACGATATTAAAAACACTTTGAATTATTTTATCTCTTCCTAATCCCGCCACTTCAACAGAAGCGCTGGTGTCGTTAAAAATAAGAGGCGTAAATTGTTTTTCTATCGGGACAGTAGGAACTTCTTTGGTCAGTATGAAAAAAAATAAAGTGGCTAAACCAAGCGCGATAAATAGCACGCTAATAAGCATAAAAAATTTATTCTTTTTTGACTCGGGAGACAGATTTCTTTTTTCTTCTTCATGTTTTTCCTCTCCCTGAATTATTTTTTTTATCAATCCTCCTTTATCGTCTTCCAGCACCTGGGCCATATCCTGCGCATAAGTTTGAACCACTCCATGTTTTTTTTCTTTATTTTGCTCCATTTTTATTTTGATTAAAAAAATCTTTATTAGCCCCTTTGATCGAAAGACTAATTTTATTTTTCTCCTTATCAATCGATATGACCTTCACGGGAACAATCATCCCTTCCTTTATTATATCTTCAACCCGTTGCACGCGCCATGGCGCCAGCTCGGAGATATGCACCAGACCATCGGTAAAAGCGTTGAGTCTGACAAAAGCTCCAAAATCAGCTATTTTCACAACTTCGCCTTTTAACACTTCCCCTACTGTGTATTCATGCGTCATTTCTAAAACTATCGACTTGGCTTTCTCCGCCCCGTCATTTTGGCCGGTGAAATATACCGTACCATCATCTTCAATAGTGATTTCCGCCCCAGTCTTTTCCTTTATTTCCTTAATCGTCTTTCCCCCCGCGCCAATTACCAGACCTATCATATCCGGCTTAATTTTAATAATAAGTATTTTGGGAGCGTTTCGAGATATATCCTTGCGCGAAGTTGGAATTTCTTTTTCGATTTTATCTAATATGGCTACTCTCGCGTTTTTTGCCTGCATCATCGCCTCGCCTAATATTTTTACTGGCACTCCTTCCACTTTCACATCCAACTGTATCGCGGTTACGCCCTTCCTCGTTCCTGCGACTTTAAAATCCATATCTCCATAATGATCTTCCGGACCTTGAATGTCCGTTAAAATTTTATATCGATCATTGGACTCGTACATTAATCCCATGGCGATGCCTGCGACCGGCGCTTTGATCGGCACTCCGCCATCCATCAACGCCAGAGTCGAAGCGCAGATTGAAGCCTGAGAGGTGGAACCATTTGAAGCCATCGATTCAGAAACCAATCTAATCGTATACGGAAATTCTAAAGGGGAAGGCAAAACCATTGCCAACGCTTTTTCCGCCAAAGCTCCATGACCGACTTCTCGTCGATTAGTGAAACCGGCGCGTCCAACTTCCCCAGACGAATAAGGTGGAAAGTTATAGTGATGCATAAATCTTTTTTCAACTTTTACTTGCATCCCATCAATCAAATGCCTGTCTTCCGGTCCACCCAACGTCAGCACTGACAGAATATGCGTGCCTCCGCGATAAAAAATTCCCGAGCCATGCAGGATGGAAGATATCCCTCCAGCCTGCGCGTAGAGTTCCCGAAGTTCATCCATCTTTCTGCCATCCGCTCGTTTATTTTCTTCAATCGCTTTTTTATGCAAAATATTGTTTTCCGTATCATCAAATAAATTATCTTCGAGTACAAAATCTTCTCTCTCTTTATATTTCTCCGCCACCATTTTGTTCCAAACATTATGCAGTTCATCAATTTTCACCTTCCCCGCTCCGGCAAAAATAGCATCCGGCATTTGGGGTAAAATATTTTCATTGAAAAGCGCCACGGATTCTGGAGAAATTTGCTCTTTTTCTATGACTTTTTTCTTTTTACCAATTTCCCCAACTATGTTTTTTTGGAAATTTTCCAATTTAGCAATTTCTTCACTCGCCCTACTTAAGGCCATTTCCAGTTCTTTTTCTTCCGCCTGAGAAGCGGACGCTTCAATCATATTGATATTCCCGTTTTTTCCACAAATAGTGAGATCAAACTTATATTGAGAACCTTCTGCGCGTAATTTTTGCGCTGGATTTATTTTTAAATTCTCAGCATCATATTTGCCGATACGCACGCAACCAATGGGTCCATTCCAAGGAATATTGGAAACGGCCAAGGCCAGTGAGGCGGCATTCACCGCCAAAATAACGGGGTCATTATCATCAACAGAAATAACTGTTACAATCACTTGCACCGCATGACGAATTGATTGATCAAAAAGTGGTCGCAGGGTTCTGTCAATAACTCGACTGGCCAGGATCGCATCTTCCGACGGCTTGCCTTCTCTTCTGGTAAAACGAGAGCCTAGAATTTTACCAGACGCATAAAATTTCTCCACATAATCTACCGTCAAATTAAAAAAACCTAATCCAGCTTGTTTGTCCCGAGACATGCAAGCAGTCGCGAGCACGATCGTTTCGCCGTATTTCAACATGACTGAACCATGCGCTTGTTCCGTCAAATCTGTAAAGATAGCAGTTAAATTTTTTCCACCAATCTCCACATCATATTCTTTTTTTTTCATTTTTTACTTGCCCCGAACATAGTCGAGGAGAGTTCGTATCCAGACTACAGTGTTGTTTCTAGCTTAATAAAATAAGCTGAAACACTACTTTGTGTCTAGATGCGAATCTGATTAACTGATAAATATCTATTTATCCTATCATTTTCAGACTAGAAAGCAATTATCTGTTCTGTTATTCACTATTTCATTTCACCCCCATCAAATATTTTCGAGGATTTTCGGAGAGATCCACAAAGTCGTCCGCCGCTTCACGCAGCTTGCCAGAGGTTGATTGTCCAAAAGAAACTACTTCGACTTGAGCGCCAGTATGATTTTTAAGATATTCAACGAGTGGAATAAAATCTCCATCTCCAGAAACTATAATCACCGCATCGAGACGATTAGCCATTTTCATCACATCCACTGTCAGTCCGACATCCCAATCTCCTTTTTTTGTCCCTGTATGAAAAATCTGCAGATCTTTTGTTTTAGTTTCTATGCCAAGTTTAGTTAACGCTTCAAAGAAATTTTTTTCATCACCAGCTTCCGTCGTGATAACATAGGCCACCGCCCGCACTAGCTTCCGACCGGCTACGGCGTCTTTCAAAACCGCGCCAAAATTCACTCGCGCTTTATATAAATTGCGAGCGCAGTGATATAAATTTTGGGTATCAATAAAAACCCCCACCCTCTGCTCTTTATGTTTTATAACAGTCATATATTAATTGTAACACAAAAAGAAAAAAGGCATAAATAATTTTAAGCGAGGCAAAAATTTCTTATGCCTTTTTCCTTTTTAGACAAGTTCAATTCTCTTCATTAGAGCATTGTAGCGAGTTTTATTTGTTCGTTCCAAATACTTCAAGTGAGTGCGCCTATCCGCCACCATTCTGATCAACCCTCGGCGAGAGTGATTGTCTTTCTTGTGTTTTTTTAAATGTTTCGCTAGTTCATCAATCGCGGCCGAAATGATAGCCACTTGCACCTCTGGAGAGCCCGTGTCTTTCTCGTGAATTTGATTTTTCCTTATAATTGTCTGCTTTTTCTTGGTCGCTAACATAACCACATACTAGCACAAAGTGTCAAAAAAGACAATATGCAACCATGTCGCACAATATTGTGTTAAAATGTGACTATGGCATCCCTTAAACAGCTCAAAACTAAATTTTTGGAATATGTGGAAATAGAAAAGGGTCGTTCCCTCAATACTGTTCGAAACTATGACCATTATCTCACTCGTTTTTTAAGTTTTATAAAAAATGACGACCCGGCAAAGATTACCGATAACTCCGTGCGAGATTTTCGTATTTGGCTCAATCGTCAATCAACTGGAAACAATCGCGCGACTGGAGACACCCTAAAAAAGAAAACCCAGAATTATTATTTAATCGCTCTCAGAACTTTTCTCAAATTTCTAACAAAAAAAAATATCGCTTCCCTTCCCGCGGACCAGATTGAACTGGCAAAAATTGGGGAAAGACAAATTGATATTATTTCCCAAGAAGAATTAAGACGACTTTTAGACGCTCCTAATGGAGAAGAAAATCCAGAAAGGAAATCTCGCGACAAAGCGATTTTAGAAATGCTTTTTTCCACTGGTCTGCGTGTTTCGGAACTCTGTTCACTCCGGAATGATTTAGATTTACATTTAGACGAATTTCCTATTCGGGGAAAAGGTGGAAAAGTTCGCGTTGTTTTTTTATCGGATGAAGCAAAAAAGGCGGTAAAAGATTATTTAGCTTTAAGAAAAGATATGTCAGAGGCTCTTTTCGCGCAGGTTGGAAAAGAAATCCCATATGTCAGACCTGGGGGAGAAAAAAAATCCACCAATCTGACATCTGGCCCATTAACTCGTCGCTCCATTGAAAGAATTGTAAAAAAATATGCTGTGATTGCGGGCATCTCGAAAAAAGTGACCCCGCATGTGATCCGTCACGTCTTCGCCACCGACCTGCTTAGCAATGGCGCAGATTTACGTTCCGTGCAAGCAATGCTCGGCCACGCCAACATCGGCACCACGCAGATTTACACGCACGTCACCGATAAACACTTGCGAGATATTCACAAAAAATTTCATAATACAAAATAAAATGAAAATAATTTCTTGGAATGTTAACGGAATAAGAGCGGTGCATAAAAAAGGACTCTTTGCGCCATTTATAGAAAAATACCAGCCAGATATACTGTGTTTGCAGGAAACAAAAGCCGAACAACATCAATCAAAAATAGATTTGCCCGACTATGAAGAATATTGGAATTCAGCTGAAAAAAAAGGGTACAGCGGCACCGCCATATTCACAAAAATAAAACCACTTTCAGTTATGCTTGGTTTACCAGAAAAAATTGTAAAGAAATATAACCTAAAAGATGATGGTTATGGAAACCCAAACACTGAAGGCCGGGTCGTCACCGCCGAATTCAAAGACTTTTATGTGGTAAGCGTCTATACTCCAAACAGTAAACGGGAACTCACGCGACTGGCCCTCCGGCATAAACAATGGGATCCAGCTTTTCTTTCATATATAAAGGAACTTGAAAAAAAGAAAACTGTAATATTTTGCGGTGATTTAAATGTCGCGCGCGCGCCTGATGATCTAGCCAACCCTGAAAGTAATCATTTTACCCATGGATTCACAGACGAAGAACGCGAGGGTATTAAAAAAATTATAGAAGCTGGTTTTGTGGACACTTTTCGGATATTCACCAAAGGGCCGGGACATTATACTTGGTGGAGTCCTTTTAGGAACGCGCGAACGCGAGATATTGGTTGGAGAATCGACTATATTTTTGTCAGTTCTAAATTGGCAAAAAAAATAAAGAGTGCGAAAATCTGGCCGGAAGTTTTGGGCTCTGACCATTGCCCTATTTCAATCGAAATAATTTAGGTTACAAAATTCGTCGCAGGCGGACTTTTTAGAAAGCCTTGCGCAGGCGGACGCGCCGAGCAGTTCGCTGGCGTAGCAACGCCAGATAGATTGCTTTATAAAAAGTATGCCAAGAAAGAATTTTGTGTTATTATTTCAATTATGAACCATGCTAGACTAGACCAGCTTTCAGATGGAATTTTTGCCATCGTGATGACGATTCTTGTTTTTCAGATTAAATTGCCAACCATCTGGCAACCCATAGACAATTTAGGGCTTTGGAATGAAATTGAAAAATTGCTACCGTTGCTATTTTCTTATGTTTTAAGCTTTGCATTACTTTTCACCTACTGGCGAGCACATCATTTCTTTATTTCTATCTACGCTAAAAATGTAGATTCCATACTTATAAATATCAATGCATTATTTTTCATGTTAATAAGTTTAGTGCCCTTCTCGGCGAGCATTCTCGGAGAATTTAGTAGAAATGAATTATCGGTCATAATATTCGGTGTCCACATAATTTTAATTGGCCTTTGTTTATATTGGATGCGAAGATATGTACTGTATTCTCCCCATATTCAAAATCCAGAAATAAGCAAACATGAAATCCGGGGTAGCACTGTTCGCATCCTCGCCCCTGTTATCTTTGCAATAATAGCCATACCGCTCTCCTTTATCAGTATAAAACTTTCACTTACCTTATTTACTTTGGCTGTAATTTTTAATCTGTCTTCTTATAGCACTAGACTTTTTGAGAATGTTGTGAAGAAACTGCACCCTATTGAGAACTAAATTTTCAACTACATGATTCAACACATATACGCCATAGCGTATATGTGTTTTTTAATAAAGTCTTAATATATCATATATGATAGTCTAAGCGAATTAACTTTTAAGTTTCTCGTCTAGCTTTTTCGCTCTTGCCCTTATCAAGGAGTATCCTTGCTTGCCTTTATCCTTGCTTGCCTTTATGAATTATTATATGAATAGTTGTAGCCCGAATAATAAGTCGGAGAATA
>JBBTYD010000005.1:7089-79023 GCA_038061925.1 Patescibacteria group bacterium | reverse complement strand
AGATGGGTATGATGAGTAATACGACGGCGAATAATATGAACCGTACGAGTTGTAGCCCGAATAATAAGTCGGAGAATAAGATGGGTATGATGAGTAATACGACGGCGAATAATATGAACCGTACGAGTTGTAGTAATCATAAGAGCCATAAGAATCGTAAGTAGAATATGGCGAATAGTCATAATAACCGGAATAATCTGAATAATATTGGGCGTTATAACCGGAATAGTCCGAATAATATTGGGCGTTCGCGATATTCGTACCCGCGAAATATGAAGCCATAGCTATTATTGCCAAAAAGAGATATATGTATGTTTTCATATCCACAATATACATTACTTTTAAGAAAAAATCAAAGCCGCTTCCCTTTTGAGAAACGGCTGAGTGAAACTGACGACGAGACGCTTAGCGATGGTACCGATAATATCCGTATTTTGCGGAAGCAAGGCTTCCGCAACTTTAATTGACTTGTTCTCTGTACATATTGCATTCGCGAATAAGCCAGATTATGGCACCAAGGGCTAAACTCACGGGAATTGCAATCTGTGTCTTATAGATGAACGCCCACCAAATACTGGTGGCAATTGATACGGCGATTGTCAGGCAAACCAATGCGAAAATTATCGTTGCAGCCAACATTAGTAGGTTACAGACAAGCGTCATAATGACACTATTGTTTGCGTATTCGTCATCGTACCATGTGAAAGGACCATCTTCCGAACCACTGTCACTGTTGAAACTGACATCTTTGAAATCCGCTATTCGTTTTTTCATAGTTACTCTCTATTTTTAGTGGTTACTTTTGTTCCTCCAATACAATACGCTTAAAAGCTATGAGAAGTCAATACTTTGTTCTAGCTAACGGTGGACAAATCACGCTATTTTCTAACCCCGTGTTTTTCACGAAGTTTGGCGATTTCTTCTTCCTCTAATTCTTCTTTTTTTTCTTTTCCCCGATCACCAAGCACCCTAAGTTCAATATCTCCGAGCATATTTAAAGATTTAACCAGTTCAGATAAGTGTTCGACTGTATTTTTCTCTGGAATATCCAGCACTTCCTCCAAAAGCGCATTCAAGATCCATCCCATCCTAGGTCCAGGTTTGATACCAAGCTTGTTAATCATAAATTCTCCATTAATTTTTAGTTGTTTTGCCGATATCGGGTCTCGCAGAGCTTCTTCTACCATTGCAAAATATTTTCGCAGTCTATATGGCGCTTCTTTTTTCTTCATTCCGACCCGGTCACATTCGCGAATATTCATCAGAAGCCAAATATTAGACACCCCAACTTTTGCAATTATCCTTCGCACCGCCGAGAGCGTAATCAATTCCGTGTCAGAGAAAAACATATGATTGCGCACAAGTTTTTCCACCAGTTCAATTTCTTTTTTAGGAAATTTCAATCTTTCCATTATTTTTTTTGCCATTCGCGCGCCGACAACTTCGTGGCCGTAAAAAGTAAATTTCTTTTTGGCAGAGCTACTAAATAATTTAGCACGGTCTGGCTGGGATGGGGACCCAGAGAACCGAGGACCTGATAAATTATTCGGTAGTTCTGCCAATCTCCTTGTTTTCGGTTTCCCAATATCGTGAAAAAGCGCTGCAAGCCTTATTTCTAAAGACCAATTCTTGTTTGCCGCATGTTGCAAGGCATGAAGCAAATGCTCCCAGACATCGTAAATATGTTCCCCTAATTGTTCACAGCCTATCCCTGCCTCGAGTTCCGGAATTATATTTTTTAACAAATTAAATTTATACAACATTACAATTCCACTGCTCGGATTTTTCGACATAATTATTTTTACAAATTCATCATGTATGCGTTCGGGTGATATTTTTTTTATTAAATCCGCATTTTTAAAAATACTTTCGGTTGTTTCATATGACACAGAAAAATCTAATTGGCAAGATAAACGCACAGCGCGCAACATTCGAAGGGCATCTTCCTGAAAACGGTCATTTGGCTTTCCAACCGCTCTTAATGTCTTGTCCTTTATGTCCTTTAGACCATCAAAGACATCCACTAGATGTCCTTTTCCATAGGCCATAGCATTTATTGTAAAATCTCGTCTTTTAAGGTCATCTTCAAGTTTATTACTAAATTTAACTTCATCCGGATGTCTAAAATCGCTATATTTTACATCAATTCTATATGGTGTAACCTCAATAATTTCATATTTTGGTGTTTCACGAATAACATTATCAGTAAATGTTTCACATGGAACATCTTTAGTATGGTTGAAGGAAGAAACACAGACTCCGACAGTTCCAAAGTTATTTTTATAAATAGTCTTCTCAAAAAGACCGATAATTTGTTCCGGCTTAGCATTTGTCGTAATATCCCAATCTTTTGGTTCTTTATCTCCTTCGATTGGATTCAGGATCTGTGACATCAAGAGATCTCGAACACATCCACCAACTAAGTATGCTTCAAAACCAGCTTGTTCAAGCGTAGTTGTTACATGTGAAACTTCCTTTGGTATTTTTGATGTTAAATCCTTACTTAAATTTTTATTTATTGAGTTCACTATTTTTTGTGCGGCCAGAGAGAATCGGCTACTACATAGCCAGGTGCTTTTCGATCTACCTTCGGTAGATAACGAAAAGTCTTTCGTTTCTCTCCCGAAGGCAAAGCAGTTTGCCTTCTTAGCCTTACTTTGTGCGGCCAGAGAGAATCGAACTCTCGTCTCAACCTTGGCAAGGTCGTGTTCTACCACTAAACCATGACCGCAAAATTATTTTTAATTATTTAATTATATATTATATTAAACATATTGCAATTTTATATTTTAAGCTTTTTAATAAGGCTATTTTACTAAAAATAGATATAATGTATAATCAATATTAACGCACCCGTAGTGAAATGGATATCACAACAGTCTTCGGAACTGTCATTGAGGGTTCAAATCCCCCCGGGTGCACTAAAAAGAAATAAGTTAAAATAAAAGCATCTGTCCTTTATGAAAATATTAATACATAAATATCTTGAGTATTTTAAACAGATCTGGGGATAACTATGTTGGTAATGTTTATAAAGGACATATTAATAAATTGTCTCTTAAGGGCTATTTTATTAGAAATACATTAATAAATAAAGATATTTTAGTAAAAGACATTAAATTAAGCCTAGGGTTTCACGTGAAACATATTTAATAACGTTATTCGTGAAACTAGAATATCGATCTTTATTAAAAGCTTCGTTTAAATAAAGAAATGCCTAAAGTATTTACTTCAGAAACCCAAAAAATAGGAGAAATTGGTGAAAATGTAGCGGTAAAGTTTCTTATGAAACATAGTTTTTCAATATTAGAAAGAAATTATACTAAAAAATGGGGTGAAATAGATATTGTAGCTCAAAAAGATAATAAGATATATTTTATAGAAGTAAAATCTGTTGCGCGTGAAACATTAAGCGGTGTTGCTATTGAAGAAACTCTAGATCAATATAAACCCGAAGACAATATGCACCCATGGAAACTAAAAAGGCTCGCGCGCATAATTCAAACTTACCTATTATCTAAAAAACTGGATGAAAGAGAATGGCAAGTGGATTTATTGGTTGTATTTTTAAATCTAAAGGACAAAAATGCAAAAATAAAAGTCGTCAAAGATATTATTCTATGATATATTGGGTCAGTGTTAAAGCAAAAGCAGGCTTGCCCGCCAAAGCTTTAGCGAACAAAAACGGGCCGTAGTATACCGGTAGTACAAGTGCTTTGGGAGCATTTAGACTGGGTTCAATTCCCAGCGGCCCGACATTGCGGGATTAGTTTAATGGTAAAACGTCAGTTTTCCAAACTGAGGTTGGGAGTTCGATTCTCCCATCCCGCACCGGGGATGAAAGAAAATTTCAAACTTGTTTGCAGGTTTTCAAATAATTCTTATATTAAAAAAAAGAAAAGTGGCATTTATAGAATTTTTTTGGTATAAATAGCAACACCTGGTGCCTATGGTGTAACGGTTAACACATGAGCTTGTGGAGCTCTTGATCTGGGTTCAATTCCCAGTAGGCACCCCTTATTTTTCTTCTATCTCTTTATCAATGTGATCAAGTTTCTTTTCCAGTTTATTTAAGGTGCTTTGTAGATTTCGCAGTTGGGTTTCTTCTGTTTCTATTTCACTTTCTTCTTTTTCCGCTATCTTTTTTTCACCCACCAGACCAGAAATAATAAGTCGGTTTCCAATAAAAGCTGAAACGAATACTCCTGTCACAAGAAGAATAACGGATCCAATGATTATTGAAATAATGCTACTGACCTTCAGATCATCCGCCAAATGCCATATTCCGCGCCAAAATAGGATGATTCCAGTCCCTCCGATAACAGCGTAAAGAATAGGATAATGGCTCAATTTTCTTTTTATTTTGTCCTCCAGTTTATTTAAAAACTTAATAATATTTTTTATTATCATATTGTTTAATTATATAGTAATAGTAGAATAATTTCCATGAATTGGGATAATATACGGAATAATAAGAATCTTGTCAAAACGCTAAAGACAGACGGTGTTGTGGTTATGCCCACAGATACTTTGTATGGCCTGTTGGGTTGCGCGCAAAATATTGCGGTGGTTAATCGCATTTATGAGATGCGGAAACGCGCGCCCAACAAACCTTGCATAATACTTATTGGGGATATTAGCGAGCTTGAAAAATTTTCAATTATTATTTCAAAAAAACAAAAAAAGGCGATCAAAAAATATTGGGGATCCGATTCTGGAGGGAACAAGCGCGCGCCGGTGAGCATTGTTCTAGATTGTGAAGATGAAACATTCGCGTATCTGTATCGTGGCGCTAAAACTTTGGCCTTTCGCTTGCCTGGGCAGAAAGGTTTGCGAAACTTATTAAAAAAAACAGGTCCGCTGATCGCGCCTTCAGCAAATCTAGAAGGTCTGCCTCCGGCGCAAAATATTTCTGAAGCGAAAAAATATTTTGGAGATTCAGTCGATTTGTACATCGATGGGGGAACGATTGAAGGCAAAGCGTCCAAAGTAATTAAATTAAATAAAGATGGTTCGATCAATACATTAAGATATTAACAGGGGGAATTTTTCATACTTTTTTAATTGTGATACTATACCGATGACTGTGTTCTTTGATTGAGGTATTAAGCCATACGGTAAATGGATAAGTATCTCTTTTTGGGAACATACGTCAAAGCTGGGGGTCCTAATCTCTGAGTAAAGGACCCCCAGCCCAATCGTGAAGTCCGTTGAGACTTTTTCTTTAAGAAAGAGCCAGCGGCTTTTTTGTTTATATTTATTATTTTGATATACTGAAAAATATTAGGCGAGCATAAAAACATGAAAATTCAGACTAATTACAATCTATCTAAATTAAACACTTTTGGCATATCGGTCCAAGCCAAGTTTTTCGTCAAAATAACCAGTGAAATTGATTTAAAAAAACTTTTTAATACTCCAGAATTTAAAAATAGCGAAAAATTATTTCTCGGTGGAGGAAGTAATGTCTTATTCACAAAAGATTTTGACGGTTTAGTTATTTTAAATAAATTAAAAGGTATAAAGATTTTAAGTGAAAATTCTGAAAATGTCGTTCTAAGATGTATGGGTGGGGAAATTTGGCACGATCTGGTGATTTTTGCTGTAGAGCGAGGCTGGTGGGGCATTGAAAACCTGGCGCTTATTCCAGGCACCGTCGGCGCAGCGCCGATGCAAAATATTGGAGCTTACGGCAGAGAATTACGCGATGTCTTAAAGAGTGTGGAAGCATATAATTTAGAAAATGGTGAAGAAAATAAGAAGAAAGTTTTCAGCCAAGAAGAATGCGAACTTGGTTATCGAGATAGTATTTTCAAAAATAAATTAAAAGACAAATATTTTATCACTGCCATCACTCTTTTATTAAGCAAGATAGAAAATAAAAATATAACTTATAAAATTCTGCAAGAGTATTTAGAAAAAAATAAAATGATGGACTCCAAAACTTCGCTCGCCAGGCTACAGCCAAGAGACATCAGCGACGCAGTTTCACAGATACGCAAGAGCAAACTTCCAGATCCGGCCGTGATCGGCAATGCTGGCAGTTTTTTTAAGAATGTTTTTGTGAAACCAAAACAATTCGAAAAACTGCAAAAAATTTATCCCCAAATACCATATTTTAACGAACCCATCGACATTCCGGCGATAACGAACAAGAATGGAATAATAAAAATTCCCGCTGGTTGGCTGATTGAACAATGCGGTTGGAAAGGAAAAAGAATAGGCAATGTTGGCGTGCATGAAAAACAGGCGTTAGTTTTGGTAAATTACGGCGGAGCAGACGGGAAAGAAATATTGGCTTTAGCTAATAAAATCATCGCCGATGTCAGAGAAAAATTCGGTCTGGAACTTGTGCCAGAAGTCAATCTTGTGTGAAAAAATAATAAAGTCTATAATTGAATTATTAGAATAAATAAGTTTATCTTTAATTTATGGAAAATAAAAAAAATATAGGAATTATTGGGGCGGTGATAATTTGCTTGGTGTTGGTCGGGTTTTTGATTTTTATCAATCTAAATAAAAAAGAAAATATGAATTCTAATAATCAGACAGTTCCTGCTAATAATGGAGCAATTACAGTGGAGGTGGCAAAAATAGGTGATCAGGTTTCGATGAATTACACCGGGCGACTCCAGAATGGCACGGTTTTTGATTCAAACATTGATCCAAAATTCAAACACGTCGAACCCTTCGTTTTCACTTTAGGCGCTGGGCAAGTAATTCCCGGCTGGGATAAAGGCATAGTTGGAATGAAAGTCGGAGAGAAAAAGACTTTAACCATAGCGCCCTCAGACGCTTACGGCGCGAATGGAGTTCCCGGAGTAATTCCTCCAAATTCAACATTGATTTTCGACGTTGAACTTGTTTCAATTAATAAATAATGAGTATATGGAAATACTAGAAGAGAATAAAAAGAGAATATTTCAGGCGTTGTTTATTTTAATAGTTATTTTGTCGGTTTATTTCGCTGTTAAAATATTTTCGGAAATAAAGAAAAACAATATGTTGGGAGAGAACACCACGCCGGCGACTATTTCATTCTCTGGTCACGGAGAAATTACGGCTGTGCCAGATATCGCAAGTGTTTATTTTACAATTAGCAAAGATGATAAAATAGTTAAAGACGCCCAGGCGGGAGTGGCCGTGATTGAAAAAAAAGCCTTGGATTTTTTAAAGACAAAAGGGGTAAATGAAAAAGACATAAAAACTGCTAACGTTTCTTTTTATCCTAAATATGAATACCGGCAAGGAATATGCCCGCCGATCCCTATGGGCGCAGACACAGCCGGGATTACTGTGAATCCATCCTCTCCCTATTATTGTCCTAATGGCAAGCAGATTATCATAGGCTATATGGCCAGCGAGAGTGTCACTGTAAAAATTCGTAACACTGATAATGTCGGCGCTATTATGCAAGGTTTAGGTATCACGGGTGTTTCTGATTTAAATGGTCCAAATTTTGAAATAGATAATCCAGATGCCATACAAACACAAGCGAGAAAAAAAGCGATTGACGATGCGAAAACAAAGGCAGGGATTTTGGTAAAAGATTTGGGCGTAAGCTTGGGCAAGATTTCCAGCTTCAGTGAATCAGGAAATAATTATCCCATTATATATGCCGAATCGGTGATAATGAAGAGCGGTGTAAGCACCGCGTCAGCTCCAGCTGTAATCCCAAAAGGCGAGCATACAATCAGCTCGGACGTAACGATAACTTATGAGATAAAATAGACCTAACTTGCTTGACACAAGTGATACACTTTTGATACACTACTCTGTATGGCAACAATAAAAAAAAGAATAAATATTTCTTTGCCATCAAGTCTAGATATAATGCTTTCTCGCATTGCTAAACGCGACCATATTCCACAAGCTACAAAAGCTGTATATCTCTTGGGTGTTGCGCTTGAAATAGAAGAAGATATCGTCCTTGAGAAAATCGCAGGAGAGCGTGATATAAAAAACGCTCGTTTTTTGACTCACAAACAGGCGTGGACATAGATTTCCTATGAACTACGAAATATTTTATGTGGATAAAGTTGTAAAAAATGATATTCCTAAAATATCAGGTTCGTATAAAAATCGCATCAAGCAAGCCATTGAGACAAAATTAACAACCAAACCAGAGTTGTATGGAAAGCCATTACGAAGATCACTAAAAGGTTATTTTAAATTGAGAGTTGGCGACTACAGAATAATTTTTCGTATAGAAAATCAAAAAGTGAAAATTTTTGCAATTTCCCATCGTAGGCTAGTATATGAAATTATGGGTGGAAGGATATGACAATCGAAAATTTTTATTTGACTATTTTCACTAAAAAGAGTAGTGTTAAAAGAGCCCTTGAAAGGGGGTTTTTTAAAATAACATTCAATTAAACAACAAGTATGTCAAAAATTACTCAATATTTCAAAGAGACAAAGATGGAATTAAGGCATGTAATTTGGCCTAGCCGGAACCAGACTTTTTACTATACTTTGATTGTGATAATTTTATCCGTTATAATAGCGTATTATTTAGGTATTTTTGATTTTATTTTCTCAAAAGGTTTGGAAAAAATAATTAATCGCTAGATTTATGGCAAAACAGGAGACACAAGGAACTAGAAATTGGTATGCCATTCATACTTATGCTGGATATGAAAATGTTGTTCTGCGCAACTTGAAACAGCGGATTGATTCTTTAAGTATGCATGACAGGATTTTTAACGTTATTGTCCCAATTGAAAAAAAAATAAAAATAAAAGGAGGTAAAAGGGTAGAAGTGGAAGAAAAAATTTATCCTGGTTATGTATTGGTTGATATGATCGTAACCGACGATTCTTGGTATGTGGTGAGAAATACTCCGAGAGTGACCGGCTTTGTCGGCGCGGGAGTGAACCCCGTACCCCTTAAAAGCGAAGAAATGGATTATCTTTTCAAAAAAATGGATGCTGGTACGGCTAAACATAATAATATCGATATGGTTATCGGTGAGAGTATCTTGATTATTGATGGTCCATTTAAAGATCTTGAGGGTAAGGTAAATTCTATTGATCAAGAACGCGGTAAGATAAAAGTACTTGTTTCAATGTTTGGTCGCGAAACTCCAGTCGAGCTCGACTTCTTGCAAGTTAAGAAAATTTAAGTTAATCTAACCTAATAAATATATGGCAAAAAAAATAACAAAAAAAATAAAACTCCAAATTCAGGCTGCGAAGGCTACTCCGGCGCCTCCTTTGGGACCAGCGCTCGGTCAGGCGGGAATCAATATCGGAGACTTTGTCACTAAGTTCAACGCCCAAACAGCTAAAATGGCAGGAGATAAAGTTGGAGTTTTAATTACGGTCTATGAAGATCGCAGTTATGATTTCGTCGTAAAAACTCCTCCAGTCAGCGGGCTTATCTTGAAAGCGGCAGGAATAGAGAAAGGTTCAGGTAAGAATACCATTACTAAGGCTGGAAAGATAACTCGCATACAAGCTCTGGAAATAGCGAAGAAAAAAATGCCAGATTTGAACGCTAAGGATGACGAAGGAGCAATCCGGATCATCGTTGGTTCGGCTCGGTCAATGGGCATAGATGTGCGCTAAGCGCTTCTATTCCTGTAAGGAGTAGAGGTTAAAGAATAAAAATAAAAAAAATGCAAACACTGACTGAACGAGATTATAAGAAAATTCTTATTTGTTTGACTCTTTATATCAGTTCGCTTTTTGCCGCGAATACTTTGGGGATAAAACTAATGCCTTTTCTTTTTGGCACGCACCTTTCAGTGGCGGTTTTTTCTTTTCCAATAGTTTTTATCATGACGGATGTGATTGGAGAAGTTTATGGTAAGCGGATGGCAAACAATTTCGTTATGGCTGGTTTTTTAAGTATCGTGCTTTTTTTACTTTACTCTTTTATCTCTACGGCTATGCCCTGGGCGCACGAAGGCCTTTGGGTAAAAAACGGCTATAACCAAATTTTCGGACTTTCTGCACGTTTCGCCATAGCATCACTCGTTGCTTTTGTTATTGCTGAATATCAAGATGTTCTTTCTTTTTTCTTTTTTAAAAAACATATTGGTGAAAAGTATTTTTGGTTACGTTCCAATTTGTCTAATATTTGGTCCCAGTTATTTGATACAGTTGTCTTTATGTCTATTGCTTTTATTGGTGTTTATCCCATAAAAACAATACTGTTAATTATAATCCCATGGTGGATTTATAAGGTAGTGATGGGAATTTTTTACACGCCTCTTTCATATTTAGGAATTCATATTTTAAGAAAATATGGCAACAAAAATTAAGTATACGGCTTTTGTCGCTTCCAGCATCGACGGGCGCATAGCGCAAAATAGTCAATCTGGGACAAATTGGACGAGTCTGGCAGACTGGAATTTTTTTCAAAAATCGCTAACTAAAATGGAGGCTGTAATTGTCGGGCGCAATACTTATAAATTAGCCGAAACGCGTCTTAAAAAGAGAGACACGATAGTTTTAACTTCTAAAGTCCAGAAATTTTCTTCCGTTGGCTCAGTAATTTTCTTTAACCCCCAAAAGTCTAATTTAGAGAAATTTTTACAAAAGAAAAAATATAAAAATGTGGCAGTCTTGGGCGGATCCAAGGTTTATAATTTTTGTCTCCTGAATAAAATGTTGGATGAACTTTTCGTAACTATTGAACCGTATGTTTTTACCACTGGTGTTCCAATGTTTTTTGGCGCTATTTTCAAAAAACACAAATTTGTTTTAAAATCAATCAAGAAGCTTAATAAACAAGGCACTATTTTATTACAATATAAAAATGCGAATTAAAGCTATAAAAACTGGAATATTTCGAGAAAATGAAGACTTGCTCTCATTTATTTTAAAACATATAAAAAAACTTCCCGAAAAATCTGTTCTAGTCATCACTTCAAAAATAGTATCTCTGTCTGAAGGCAGGACTTCAGAGTATAAAAAAAACGCAAAAACCAGAGAAAGAATAAACCAAAAAATTAAACTCCTAAAGAAGGAAAGCGATTTTGCGCTAAAAACTAAAATCGTCTGGATGACTATTAAAGATGGCATGATGCTCGCCTCGGCCGGCATTGATGAATCAAATGCAAATGGCAAACTCATTCTCTTGCCAAAAAATAGTTGGAAACGCGCGGAAATTCTGCGAAAAAAACTGATGCATAATTACCGGCTGAAAAATTTGGGAATTATTATAACCGACTCGCGATTAATGCCCCTGCGCGCTGGAGCGTTAGGGATAGCGCTGGGGTATGCCGGTTTTCGGGGCATTAAGAATTATATAGGTCAAAAAGATATTTTTGGAAAAGTATTAAGAATGTCCAAAACCAATATTGCGGACAGTCTCGCCACTTCGGCGGTGCTCTGCATGGGAGAAGGTCAAGAAAGACAACCACTCGCTTTAATAAGAGAAGCGCCAATTGTTTTCACCAATAAAATAAAGCGAAATGAACTTATCATTGACCCTAAAAAGGATATTTACGCTCCGCTTTTTGCCAACTTAAAAAGAAAAAAATGAACAAGCTTCCATATTTAACTAAACTTGTTATGAAACTTGCCCCCAAGGTTGGTGCCAGAGTTGTTGTGGAAAAAGAGTGGAGTATTGCCGCGCAGATAATTTATAAAAATGGCGTGGTGCGGTCACTTCGAATGTATTCATTAGATCTCAATCATATCGCTTCTTCCGATATCGCTCGGGATAAAGATTATGCTAAATTCTTTATGCAGAAGAGAGGTTATCCAGTCGCAGAAGGTAAGACAGTTTTTAAAGATAGTTGGGCCAAGATAGTTAAAAGCAATCGGAAGATTCCTTATGCGCTAAATTATGCCAAACGCTTAGGCTATCCGGTGATTGTGAAACCAAATAGCAAGAGTCAGGGTTTCGGAGTATGTCTGGCGTGGAATAAAAAAGAGTTAATTCTGAATCTGCGAGAAATTTTCAAGGAAGATAAAGTAGCTATTATGGAGCGATATCTGCCGGGACGTGATTATCGAATTGTAGTTTTAGATAAAGAAGTTATTTCCGCTTATGAACGCTCACCTCTTTCGGTAACAGGCGACGGACGACAATCTATCCGAACACTGCTAAAACAAAAACAGAAGTTTTTTATTATATCGGGGCGCGATACAAAAATAAATTTTAAAGACAAGAAAATTAAATTAAAATTAAAACATACTGGTTATACTTTAAACAGCATTTTACCAAAAGATAAAAAAATCTATTTGCTGGATAATGCTAATTTGTCTGCTGGCGGCGATTCTTCCGACGTCACCAATACTATTCATCCCAACTTTAAAAAAATTGCCATAGACCTCACTAGAGATATGGGGCTACGTATTTCTGGAGTGGATATCATGGTAACAGAAGGGAATATTAAAAAAGACCCGAAAAGTTGCGACTATTATATTATTGAAATCAACTCTGCGCCCGGGCTAGATCACTATGTAACGACGGGTAGAAAACAGCAGAAGATTGTTGAAGCAATGTATTTGAAAGTTCTCCAAGCGCTCGGGAAAAAAGACGCGGATTGAATTTTTAGATTCTTGGGAGTATATTAAAGAAATGAAAAAAGTTACAAAACATAAAAGGTTATCCTGGGATGAATATTTTGTTCAAATGATTGATATAATTGGTTCGCGTGGCACTTGCGAACGTGGCCGTTCAGGCGCAATTTTGGTTAAAGACAAGCGAATCCTGGCGACTGGATATGTGGGTTCGCCTATAGGTTTACCGCATTGCGACGATGTTGGACATGAAATGCATACTGTCACCGGAGATGATGGAACAATCTCTCGTCATTGTCTGAGGACCGCTCACGCGGAATTAAATGCCATCGCCAATGCCGCGCGTTGCGGGGTGGCGATTAGTCAATCAACACTTTATTGTAAAATGGTTCCTTGTTATACTTGCGCCAAAACAATTATAAACGCGGGCATCAAAAGAGTGGTTGCTTTGAAAGATTATCACGCAACCCAACAATCAAAAATAGTTTTTAAAAAAGCCGGAGTAGAGTTAGAAGTTGTAAATAAGAAAATTGAATCGTATAAAGACCAATAATTTTATGGTGGATTTGAAAAAATTGCAAAAAGAGGTGATGAGAAATAAACTGGAAAAAGGTTTTAACACGACTGATATCGCGCTGGAGTTTTGTCGGGCGTATGAAGAACTTTCTGAAGCGTTTTCTAAACACAACAGAAATCGGCCTGGGGTGGCTGAAGAATTTGCGGATGTGATGATATTTATTCTTGGGATGTGCGAAAAAATGGGTTTTAATTTGGAAAAGGAACTAATCGAAAAGATAGAAAAAAATAAAAATAGAAAATATAAAAAAGAAAAATCCCCCGAGGGTAAAGATATTTTTATTCGTATTAAAACCGATAAGGATCCTTAGATTTTTTCGTAAATCGAAAAAATATACGAGAAAATATTTTTTTCATTTGATTGATGTTCTTCGTGTGAAGTTTCTCGCCATTCGTTCTCATTAATTTTCGGGAAAAAGGCATCTGCCTTTTTGTCTTCAGCTTCGATGTGAGTTATATAGAGTTTGTCAGCAATCGGCATAGTTTGTTTGTATATTTCCGCCCCACCAATTATAAAAATCTCTTCATTTTTGTCAGAAAATAAATCAAGCGCTCCAGCTAAAGAATGAACGATTTCAACTCCCGCTTTTTTGTAATTTGCATCTCGGGTAATCACGATATTTCTCCTATTAGGTAATGGTTTTCCAATACTTTCGAAAGTTTTTCTGCCCATCACCACCGGATGTAATAAAGTAACCTTCCTAAAATGTTTCAGATCGGCCGGCATATGCCAGAGTAAAGCATTGCCTTTTCCGAGTTCATTATTTTTACCAATGGCCGCTATTAGTGAAATCATAATATCATTATTATACGGCAATGGGCGCTTTTATGGCTTCCTGCGGATGATAATCAATTAATTCAAAATCTTCTATCGTGAAATCTTCCAATTTATTTTTTTGAGGATTTATTTTTATTTTCGGCAATGGGCGAATATCATTACGTCGAGAAAGTTGTAATTTTGCTTGTTCTAAATGATTTAAATATAAATGCACATCACCGCCAGTCCAGACGAATTCTCCCAATTCCAGTCCGCAAATTTGCGCGATAATCATAGTCAGCAAAGAATAAGAAGCGATATTGAGGGGGACACCTAAAAACGTATCACCAGAACGCTGATAAAGTTGACAAGATAACTTTTTATTAATGACATAAAACTGAAATAAGGAATGGCAGGGAGGCAGTCCGGCTTTCGCCATCTCTTCTATATCCGCTACGTTCCAAGCCGAAACAATCAGCCGGCGCGAATCTGGATTTTTTTTAATTTCCTCTATCACGTTTTTTAATTGATCAATATAATATTTGTGAGCTGGCTGACCCGCCGAAGCTTCAGCGTAAGCGGGCCAACTCCGCCACTGATATCCATAAATCGGTCCCAAATTTCCATAATCTTTCGCAAAATTTTTTTCAGTTTTTATTTTTTCTACGAATTCTTTGATACCAGTACTCCATTCTTCAGAATTAGTTTTTGGCACCTTAATTTTATTCCTTATTAAATATGCTTTATATGGCCATTCATCCCAAAGATGGACGTTATTATCTGCTAAATATTTCAAATTAGTATCACCTCGCATGAACCATAAGAGTTCATGAATTAGAGATTTAATTGGCATTTTTTTGGTGGTCAAAAGAGGGAAACCGTCGGCAAGATTGAATCTCATTTGATATCCAAATATGCTTTTTGTTCCTGTCCCGGTGCGATCGGTCTTGGTTGCGCCATTTTTCATTATATGCTCCAATAGGTCTAAGTATGATTCGTCTGCGTGTTTACCAGTAAGTTTTTTATCCATATTTTCATTATATGTTTTTTGGAAGATTAATAAAACATTGACAAACTTTTTACAAAATGCTATACTTAAATTATAACTTACGTTTACAGAAAACTCAATAAAAGTTCTCATTCTCGCTTTGCACAAAGTTTTGCACGAAAAAGAAATAGGAACTTTAAAAAACCAGTCCGAAGAGGTGAACGGATTGATTTTTCTCGTTTTATCAAAAAGGGTATTCAGGTGGAGGAAAAACCCTACATATCCAGACATCGCTTTGCGGATTTTCCTTTTAGCCCACAACTTCACAAAAATATCAAAAGGGTTGGATTTGAAAATCCTAGACCCATTCAAGATCAAGCCATACCGACAATCCTTTTGGGCAAGGATATTTTTGGTATGGCTAATACCGGTACTGGCAAGACGGCGGCTTTTCTTTTGCCTCTGATTGAAAAAATTTCAAAAACTAAAGGGCAAGCTAAAAGAGAAACGGTTTTAATAATGGCGCCGACCAGAGAACTTGCGCTCCAGATAGAAAGCGATTTTAAAAATCTGGCTTTTGGATTCGGAATGTTTTCTGTGGCTTGCGTAGGAGGACTGCCGATAATGAAACAAATCAGAGAAATAAAACTCGGGGTATCGTTTGTTATCGGCACACCCGGACGCCTTCGAGATCTTATTGATCGAAAAGTTTTAGATTTGTCTGCCTGTCAAAGTGTAGTCCTAGATGAGGCGGATCGTATGTTGGATATGGGATTTCGAGATGATATGATTTATATAATTGGTAAAACTCCCAAAAAACGCCAGACGCTTTTCTTCTCTGCGACTCTTTCTCCCGATATCAAGAAATTAACAGAGCAATATTTAAAAGAACCGGTTTTCATTTCGGTAATCTCCGGAGAGACGGCAAAAAATATTGACCAAGACGTGATTCGGGTAAGGAACAAGGAAGAAAAATTAGAAAAACTACGTGAAGTTTTAAAAAAAGATGGTTCAAATAAAATTTTAATTTTCCGCGAGATGAAACACAGTGTGGACTCTTTGGCTAAAGAATTGCACGCGCTCGGATTTAAAGTCGGCGGCATTCATGGCAACAAGAGAAGCCGAGAACGCATTCGGATACTCGAATCATTTAAAAAAGATCACATCATGATATTAATTGCAACCGATGTGGCCGCCAGGGGATTAGACATTCCAGATGTTACGCACGTTATAAATTATGATGTGCCACAAACTTACGACACCTATGTGCACCGCATCGGCCGAACCGGCCGTTCCGGCAAGAAAGGCACCGCACTCACTTTTATTCCAGCTTAGGATTTTATTAATCCAGCTTTAAGTAGAGTGGCATAGACGCCATTCTTTTTCATTGTGCGCATACCTTGCACAGAAACTTCTATGTTTAAAAATTTGTTGATTTCCGGAATAAAAATTCTCTTCTTTTGAAGATTGAGATGTTTTCGCACTTTGCCAGTCGGATTGAATTGGGTGGCGCGAGTTCGGTTGGAATATCCGCCTCCCATAATTGAACCTTTTTTTGTTATCGCGCATATTTTCGTCATGATTTTTTTATGCTATCATTACAGACAACATTATGCAAGCAAAAGACGCTGTTTTCTATATAGTCATATTAATTATGTCCGTCGTGATTCACGAAATTTCACACGGTTTTGTGGCTGAACGTTTCGGCGACAAAACTGCGCGTCACGCCGGTCGTCTGACTCTGAACCCGCTGGCGCACCTAGATTTTTTCGGCTCGGTTCTTTTGCCGATACTTTTGGTTTTAACACATTCTCCTTTTTTGTTTGGTTGGGCAAAACCAGTGCCGTATAATCCGAATAATTTGAGTGATAAAAAGCGAGGAACGATAGCCGTGGCCTCGGCTGGAATTCTAGCGAATATAGGAATAGCTATTATATTTGGAATCATCATTCGTTTTACTTCCGGTCTCTCTTTGCCAACTGGTTTTTATTTTATAACCTCTATAATCGTTATGGTAAATCTTGCTTTGGGAATATTCAACCTGATTCCAATCCCGCCTCTGGATGGTTCTAAAATACTTTTTTCTTTTTTACCCAAATCAGCTTTTTCTTTTATTCTCGCTTATGAGCAATACTCGCTAATTTTACTATTAATTTTTATTGTTTTCTTTTCCAGCTATTTAACGCCTATATTGATATTTCTTTTTCATCTTCTTACGGGTCTTGCGTTTTACTTTATTTAATAGTATATTATGCTCATAGTGCCTATGTCTTATTGGGTGCTATTTTATTTGGATAGTTAAATTTGAATCAAGTTTGATGCCAACAATCAACCAATTAATTAAAAAGAATAGAGTTAAAGCCCATCCCAAAGACAAGACGGTTGCTTTGACGCGAGGATTTAACGTTCTGAAAAATAGACCCATATTTTTTTCCAGTCCTTTTAAGCGCGGTGTTTGCACAAAAGTTTCCACCACCACTCCAAAGAAGCCAAACTCGGCTCTTCGAAAAATTGCGAGAGTTAGATTAACGAACGGCATGGAAGTTACGGCTTATATTCCCGGCGAGGGACATAATTTGCAAGAACACTCGGTGGTTCTGATTCGCGGGGGACGAGTGAAAGACCTAATTGGAGTAAGGTATCATATTGTGCGGGGAGTTTTAGACACCCAGGGGGTTGAAAAGAGGAAACAGGGCAGATCGCTTTATGGAAATAAGAAACCAAAAGAAGCAAAAAAGTAAAAAGTTTATAAAATTAAAAAGTTCCTAAAGTAAAATGCGAAGAAAAGTTAAAAAAAGAAATATAGTCCAGCCTGATTTTATTTACAATTCTCAAAAATTAGAGAAGTTTATTAATTACATTATGTGGTCTGGAAAAAAAGAAACTGCTCGAAAGGTTATGTATGCGACTTTTGATGTGATTAAAGAAAAAACAGGCAATCCAAATCCGCTGGAGATTTTTGATTTAGCGATGAAAAACGCCGGCCCTTCAACCGAAGTCCGTTCAAAGCGTATCGGAGGCGCCAACTATCAGATACCTATTGAAGTGCGACCGGAAAGAAGACTCGCTTTGGCTATGCGCTGGATTCGGGATGCCGCTCGCGGCGGTAAGGGCAAGCCGATGCACTTGAAACTCGCTGATGAATTGATCGCTGCTTCCAAGAACGAAGGTTCCGCCATAAAAAAGAAAGAAGATACACACAAAATGGCCGAGGCTAATAAAGCTTTTGCCCATTTTGCTTGGTAGAAAAATTATATGGAACGAGATTATCCTCTGGAAAAAGTTAGAAATTTTGGAATTATCGCGCATATTGACGCAGGTAAAACGACCACCACTGAACGGGTTCTTTTTTATACCGGGGTATCACATAAAATTGGTGAAGTGCATGAAGGAAACACAACGACGGACTGGATGGAGCAAGAGAAAGAACGTGGAATTACAATTACCGCCGCCGCAGTGACATGTTTTTGGACACCCACCTACGTGTCCGCCGAAGCCTTAGCGAAGGCGGATGCAAAATCCAAGTTCAAGCACCGTTTTAATATTATAGATACTCCTGGGCACATTGATTTTACAGTAGAAGTAAAACGCTCTTTGCGTGTTTTGGATGGCGCCGTGGTTGTTTTTGATGGAGTGGCTGGCGTGGAACCTCAGTCTGAAACAAACTGGCGTTATGCGGATGAGGCGAAAGTTCCTCGGATTTGTTTTATAAACAAATTAGACAGAACTGGCGCTGATTTTGAACATTCATACACGACTATTTTAGATAGACTGAGCAAGAAGGCTGTGCGAGCGCAAATCCCCATCGGTTTGGAAGAAAAGTTTGAAGGAGTTATCGATTTGCTTCGGATGAAGGCATACTATTTTGAGGGAGAAATGGGTAATCAAGTTATTGAAAAAGAGATCCCTGAAAGTTTGTTGGCTGATGCAAAGAAATACCATTCCAAATTAATTGAAAAAATAGTTGAAACAGACGAAATTATAATGACAGAATACCTGGAAGGAATGATCCCTAGTTTTGAGGTGTTAAAGAAAATTCTTCGTCAGGCCGTTATCGCAAATAAAATTTTTCCAGTTTTTGCCGGTTCTGCTTTAAAAAATAAAGGCGTTCAGCTAGTGCTCGACGCAGTCATAGACTATCTGCCAGCTCCCACCGATATTCGCGCAATCTCAGGCATTGATCCGAACAATGATGATGCAGTGATTACTCGAAACGCCTCGGACGTTGAACCTTTTTCCGCGCTTGCTTTCAAGGTCGCAACCGACCCGTTTGTTGGTCAACTTATTTTCTTCCGCGTCTATTCTGGAACATTGACCGCTGGCAGTTATATCTATAATCCGCGCACGCGCAACAAAGAACGCATTGGCCGAATTTTGAGAATGCATGCGAACGACCGAGAAGAAGTAAAGAAAGTTTTTGCCGGAGAAATAGCCGCTGCGGTGGGTCTGAAGGACACAATAACTTCAGACACTATTTGCGACGAAAACAATCCAATCATTCTAGACAGAATTGTTTTTCCGGAACCAGTTATATCGCTTCGCATCGAACCAAAGACAAAAGCGGATCAAGAAAAAATGGGAATGGCTTTAAATAGGCTTGCTCAAGAAGACCCTACTTTTAAAGTAAGCACCGATCAAGAAACAGGGGAAACGATCATCGCTGGTATGGGAGAATTACATTTGGAAATTATTGTGGACCGAATGAAACGTGAATTTACCGTGGAAGCAAATGTCGGCAAGCCCCAAGTGGCTTATCGAGAGACGATTAGTGGCAACGCAGAAGCAGAAGGAAAATATATCAAGCAGTCGGGCGGACGCGGAAACTACGGACACGTGAAAATAAGAGTCAAACCGATGGAAGTGTTAACGAAAGAAGAGTTGGAAGACTTGCCTAAAAATACCAAGAGATCTACCGGATTTGAGTTTGTGAACACTATTAAAGGAGGGGTAATTCCGCAAGAATATATCGCACCTTGTGAAAAAGGATTCAAGGAAGGATTAGACAGGGGAGTGTTGGCTGGATTTAAAATAGTAAATGTCTCAGTGGAGCTTTGGGATGGAAGTTATCATGAAGTTGACTCAAACGAAATGGCGTTCAAAATTGCCTCATCGATGGCGGTGCAAGACGCATGTCGCAGAGCCAATCCGGTGATCCTCGAGCCGATGATGAAAGTGGAAGTGATCACTCCGGATAAATTTATGGGAGACGTCACCGGGAATCTTTCTTCTAAGAGAGCGCTGATTGAAGGAATGGAAGATAGAGGAATGAATAAAGTTATTCGCGCCCTCGTGCCTCTTTCTGAAATGTTTGGATATATGACCGGACTTCGTTCGATGACCGAAGGCCGGGCAAGTTTTACGATGGAATTTTTCCGTTATGATGTCGTGCCTAATAATGTGGCGGAAACCATTATTGCCACTCGAAAGTAATTCTTTTGAAAATAGCTTCGATTTGTTACAATAAAGAAGTTATGATTATACTAATAAGTTTAGGAGCAATGGTGTCCACCTTTTTGGGTGGTGTTTTTGCTTTAAAATTTAAAGATAAATTACATTTGGTCTTGGGATTTTCGGCTGGCGCAATTATCGGCGTGGCATTTTTTGACTTATTACCAGAAGCGATAGAATTAGGCAGTAAAAATTATGAAATTTCTTTTATCACTTCAATCACGGCGCTTGGATTCATCGTCTATACTATTTTAGACAGATTTGTTTTTTTTCACTCACATGGCGAAGATGAACATAAACATGGCGAAGAAATTGCGCAACATGTAAATAACCGGGGAATATTAGGAGCAGGAAGTCTCTCGGTGCATAGTTTTTTGGATGGAGCAGCAATAGGACTGGCGTTTCAGGTATCGATAGCAGTCGGGTCTATAGTCGCAGTAGCAGTCTTGGTGCATGATTTCTCTGATGGTATAAATACTGTGAACTTGATTCTAAAAAATTCTGGTACTCGCGCGCAAGCGTTCAAGTGGTTGCTCGTAGACGCACTCGCTCCAGTTTTGGGCGTTATCTCCACTTTATTTTTTTCCGTGCCTGAATCAATCCTAGGAATAATTCTGGCTGCATTTGCCGGATTTTTCTTATATATCGGAGCGTCGGACTTATTGCCAGAGAGCCATCATAGTCATCCTACCGCCTGGACTACTTTTGCCACCGTCTTGGGTATTGCAGTTTTATACGGGGCAATTCATTTTAGAGGAGTATAAAATTACTGTTGCGTTCCGAAGAATTTTTTAAATTTTTAATTTGCCCAAGATCCGTCCGCTCCGGGATTTCTCGCTCCATGAACTTCAAAATGCAAGTGCGGACCAGTGGAACGTCCAGTAGAACCCACGTAACCGATTACTTGGCCCTGAGAGACATCTGCGCCAGCAGAAGTGGCTATTTTAGATTGATGAGCGTATAGAGTTTCTGTGCCATTCGGATGAGAAACAATCACCATATTTCCAAAACCGCCATTGTACCCATTTCTGGCGAGAATAACCCGACCACTCGCAGCTACACGAATCGGAGTGCCTTTGGCTATCGCGAGATCCACCCCGTTTTTACCATGAATACCCTGGCTCAATCTATACCCAGGCACAGGGTTAATAAAATATCCCGCCAGATTCTGGGTAGGATATTGCTCGTAATAAAGTTTATCTTTTGCAATACTGGCGCTTAGATTCTTAATTGGTTTATCACTTTCTTCAGATTTTTCAGCATTTTGAATAATAAGCGTGTCACCAATAGCAAGTTTAGCGTCTTCCGTAATATTATTATTTTGAATAATGTCATTTACATCCACTTTATAAAGTTTTGCGATACTTTGTAGAGTTTGACCTTTAGTAACAGTGTGTTCCAGTCCAGAAACAGGCAAAATAAAAAGGACATCCCCCTCTTTGAGTTTGTCCCTTTTTTTCATATCGTTGGCCCAGAGAATAGTGTTTACAGAGACACCAAACATTTGAGCTATTTGGGAGATAGAATCTCCCTTTTTTACCACATATACGCTTGTTTGAAGAGAAGAAGAATCTGGGGCATTCGCGCCATCGGATACGCCCAAGGGGCCACTTGCGGAAAGAATGGCATTATCTGAGACTATGTTCACATTTACATTTGTGTCAATTAAGTTGTCTTGCTTGGCGTCTTTCTGTTTATCGTCTTTATTATTGTTCTTATCTTGCAAGACTGAAGCAGAGGAGACGTTGGCCTGAAGGAGATCCATAGTCTGTGAATTCTTACTGGGTGAAGTCGAATTCGCTTTATCTGCCTGCGCGTAAGCATCATCGCCAAAAATTGAAGAGAAAAATCCCGCTTGCGCCGGCAGAGGCATAGACGACAAAAAAAACGCCCCGGACAGCAGGAAAAAGACCGAAAAAGAGTTGAATATTTTAAATAGTGGTTTTATAAAACAAATGGATATCGCAAGAATTCCTTTCCGACCTTTATGTTAAACATTACAAAATAAAGGTAGAATTACAGGACGACCAAAATAGTACTGCAAACAAAAGATTCTCGCAATGGTTACTATCATCTCTGTCGTTCAGCCATTTAGTACAACACCTCTACTCAGAACTACATTCTTAATGTATCCCAAAATAGGTCAAAAGTCAATAATAGTGTGGATAACTAAATAGACCCAAGTATTGCTAAATTGAACCCAAAAACATATAATTAAAGCAATATGGAATCACAACCGTCACAAAATCCCAAAAAAGAAACAATAAAAATACCTTTACCACCAACACCGCCAGAGCGCAGGGATAGAGAAGGGTATCTAATCCCGATTGATGTTCCTAACTCTCATACAAGTGAAGCCCAAAAATCATTTGAAAAAACTTATAATGGATCATCCTTTTTTACAAAAAATAGAGTCCGAGCCACAATCGGAGCATTGGCGGCTGGACTTGGAATCTTTGGCGGTTATAAAGGTGGAAAAAAATTGGGTTGGTGGGACAGCCATACTCCGACAGGAAAAAAAATTGAGCAGAAAGTTGACGTTAATAAAAAAACAGGCACTTACACATCTCCGGCAACAAATTTATCTGCAGAAGCAAAAAAATTAGCTAATGAACCTCTGACTGTTGAACAAATAAGAGCTAAATTGCAATCAGAATATGAAAAAAAATTAGCGGAAAAAGAAACAGCCTTTAGTAATCAATTAGCGGAATTCAAAGCAACAAATTCCGCGCCTACTATTCCACCAAAAACTAGAGTGGAGACTTATGAAGAAATCATCGCAGGAATAGAGGCAAAATTAACAAAAGGAGAACCAATAACAGCCGATGAAGCGTCAATTCATAATGTTCACATTCAAAACCTTCGTCCTAAAGCTAATATGGAAATACAAAAGGAAAATAAGGAAAGATTGGAAACAGAGAAAAAAGCACGAAAAGAGAAACTGCAAAAACAAAAAGGAACAAAGATCACTGGGGAAGGCGAAGACGGATTCAATATAATTCGTACCAACTGATCCTGAGGGACTCCAAAAGTAAGAATAAATAAAAGTTTGTGTTATATTTCAGGAGTGACTACAGACACAGAACATCTGTCGGGACTAAATAAAAAACAAAGAGAAGCGGCCACTCATTTGAGCGGTCCGCTTCTTATTGTGGCCGGAGCCGGCGCGGGAAAAACCAAAACAATAACGCACCGAATAGTGAATTTAATAAAAAGGGGAGTGGCTCCGGAGCGTATTTTGGCTGTCACCTTCACCAATAAAGCAGCCAAGGAAATGCGCGAAAGAATTATTTTAGAAATTGAAAAAAACGCAAAAGGTCAAAACACTATTCCGTTTGTCAGCACTTTTCATTCTTTGGGAGTTTATATCATAAAAGAGAATGCTCGATTGTTGGGATTAACAAAATATTTCACAATTTTAGACGAAGGAGATGCGACAACACTGATAAAAGAAATATTGAAAGAACTCGGAATAGACCCAAAACAGTTTGACCCTAAAAAAATAAAAAACATCATCTCGCGCGAAAAGGGAAAATTCATAAATTTGGCGGATTATGCGGAAAAAGAAAATGCTGGAGCGAATCCTCTCTCAAAAATCGTGGCGCAAGTTTGGAATTTATATGAAAAACGAAAAACGAAAGAAAATTCGCTGGATTTTGACGATTTGCTTTTTAAAGCGACAAAATTATTAAAAGACAATCTGGAAATTAGAAAAATTTATCAAGAAAAATGGGAATATATCCACATCGATGAATATCAAGACACAAATGAAGTGCAGTATTTAATGTCTCGCCTGCTGGCTGAAGATAAAAAAAATATTTGCGCGGTGGGAGACGCGGATCAAAACATTTACTCCTGGCGCGGAGCAAATTTAAAAAATATTTTAAGCTTCGAGAAAGATTATCCGAAAACAAAGATAATATTGCTCGAGGAAAATTACCGATCGACAAAAAATATTTTAGAAGCCGCCAATATTATAATTAAAAAAAATAAATACCGGCCAGATAAAAATTTATTCACAAAAAATAAAACCGGCGAAAAAATAGGTCTTTATGAAGCTCTGGACGAAAATGACGAAGCGGACTTTGTCGCAACAAAAATTTTGGAGATCTTGGACCGAAACGAAATCGGAGAAAAGTTTTCTCAGGTCTTCGGTTCTCCTCGCCCCGCGAGGCCAGACCATTCTAAAACTTTCTCCGACTCCGTTTCGTTGTTATCTGAAATCGCTATTCTTTACCGCGCTAATTTCCAATCTAGAGCGCTGGAAGAAGCAATGCTCCGATACAATATCCCATATCAAGTTTTGGGCGTTAAATTTTTTGAAAGAAAAGAAATAAAAGACACTTTGGCATATTTGCGCGCAGCTTTAAATAGAGATAGTTTTTCGGATATAAAAAGAATAATAAATTTTCCGGCGCGTGGTATTGGTAAGGTTACTTTGGTTAAAATTTTTGGGAATGATCTAGAAAATTTGCCGATAAAAATGAAAATTAAAATTGATAATTTTTACAAAACGTTAGAAGAGATAAAAGAAAAAATCCATCATTTAAAAACAAGCGAAGTGATAAAATTTGTGGTAAAAAAATCCGGAATTGAAGAAGAACTTTCATTCGGTACTCCCGAAGATATGGAAAGACTCGAAAACATAAAAGAACTCGCAACTCTAGCGCTCAAATATGATAATCTAGAGAATGGTCGGGGCGTAGAAAAGCTTTTAGAAGACGCCTCACTCGCATCAGATCAAGATTCACTAATGATTAATCAATCCGCCTCCACTCCAGACTTCGACGAGACAAAAAAAGGGAACCAGAAAACTGGAACAGTAAAATTAATGACTGTTCACGCCTCTAAAGGACTTGAATTCAAATATATTTTTATAACAGGATTGGAAGATGGACTTTTTCCGCACCAAAAATATGATGAAGAAGGGGAGATTGACAGAGAAGAAGAACGCAGGCTTTTTTATGTAGCCGTCACTCGGGCTAAAGAAAAATTATTTTTATCGTTCGCGAATTTTCGCACCATCTTTGGGGCACGTCAGATAAATGCTCCAGCAGAATTTATTTCGGATATAAGAGCGGATTTATTAGAAAAAGAAGGCGAAAAATATAGAATAAAAACCATTTATATATGACCCATATGAGACCGAAAAAATCACTTGGGCAAAATTTTTTAAAATCGGAAATTGTTCTCCGAAAAATAATTGAAGCGGGAGAAATAAAACCCGATGATATAATTTTAGAAATTGGACCAGGAAAAGGCGCGCTGACATCCAAGCTTTTAGAAAACATTCATTTCGCCGGGGCAAAACAAGGGCTAGTAATAGCTGTAGAAAAAGACCGCGAGCTTTTTGAATTTTTAAAAATTAAATTTGAAAGAGAAATAAAGAAACGTTCTCTTGTGCTAATACACGATGATATTTTGAAATTCAATATTAGTGCTCCTAACCTAGAAACTAGAACCTATAAAATTATCGCTAATATTCCTTACAATATTACTGGCGGGATTTTGAAAAAGTTCCTGACAGAAAAACATCAGCCAGAACTTATGGTGTTAATGATCCAACACGAAGTGGCAATAAGAATACTCGCGCGCGATGATAAAGAGAGCCTTTTATCTATTTCCGTCAAGGCATATGGAAAGCCAAAAATGGTTGCCAAGGTTGATAAAAGATATTTCTCTCCGGCGCCAAAGGTAAATTCGGCCATAATTGCCATAAAAAATATTTCTCGGGGGATTTTTGAAAACAATAAGATAAACGAAAAAGAGTTTTGGAAAATAGTAAAAACAGGTTTTGCGCACAAAAGAAAAAAGCTCTCATCTAATCTAAGAGAGGTATGTCAAAGAGACACTTTGACATCTTTGGGAAACAAAAGAGCGGAGAATTTATCACTTCAAGACTGGATTGGGCTGGCTAAACTGAATTTTTATCCAGGAAATGATACTATAAACTCAAAAAACTAGTTTCTTTTTTGAAAAGTGTTACAATTAATCCATAATTAAAAAGATTTGGTTAAAATACAAAAGGATGTTTTGGATCGTTTTGGCGGTGGTTTTTGTTGTCGCGCTTTTTCTTCTAAAAACAACTTCCGTATTTAAAAATAAGGAAACATATCAATCGGTTAATCAAGAAAATAGCTTAACTTATGATAATGTGACAATAAAAGATTTAGTAAATAAAGATACCGATGGCGATGGAATACCGGATTGGGAAGAAGGTTTATATGGACTCGATCCGACTAAGAAAGAAACAGCTCCCGGGACACCGGACAATGTCGCCATAGGTAAATTAAAATCAAAAACAGAACAGAACCAGCAAGGACTACCCTTGCTGGAAAATAGAGATAATCAGGGGAAAGAAAACTTGACACAGACAGACAAATTTTCTAGAGAACTTTTCGCGACTGTAGCAGCCGCCAGCCAAAATGGGCCTATGGATCAAGCAACGATAGACGCACTGAGCGCTTCTTTGGCAGACAAGATTCAAAATTCTCCGCCAAGAAAAGTGTTTTTAATTTCCGAAATAAAAACAACAAGTGACGACAGCGTTAAAACTTTCACAAATTATATCAATACCTTCAACAGCCTTCAAAAAAAATATCCGGCAATGGATTATACGGTATTGGATGTACTGCAAAAATTTATGGTTGATGAAAATACTGTCGATTCCAGCGTGCTTGTAAAACTTGATCCAATTATCGAACAAACGAAAAAAGTGGTAGAGGGCATGGTTAAAATGACTGTGCCACAATCTGTTTCAACCTTGCATTTAAATGTTGTAAACTCGTTAGAGAGATTAGTAGAAAATATAAGCGATATAAAACTTTATGACAGCGACACTATTATGGCTTTGGGCGGCATAAGTAAATACGAAGAAAACATGACCAAATTAGATTCAGAAGTTGACAATCTTATGAGCGCAATCAACCAAAAATTATTATCCCAGCAGTAGGAGCAGGACTCCCCTCTAGGGCTAATACAGGTTATAATAATGTTACAAATTTATGGTTAACAACAAAACAATAAAATTCATCTCCGCTCTCTTGATTGTTTTAATAGTATTGCCTTCTGTTTTGTTATCTATACCAGAAAGAGCGCGAGCGCAACTACCAGTTACTGATGTGGCTAATACTAATGTAAGCACGATTAACTCAATCGGAAACTGGATATCTAAAGCTTTCCACGCAATAGGTGTACCATCAACGGTAGTAAACACGAGTCTCCATTTAAAAGATTTTGCAAACTTTCTCCTTCGTCAAATTCTTATGACAATCGCAAAATCAGTCTTAGCGAGAATAACTCAAGCCACTATTAATTGGATTAATTCCGATTTCCACGGTTCACCTCTCTTTATAGAAAATCCGGAATCTTTCTTTAGGGATATCGCCAAATCTGAAATTAGGAGATTAGTGGATATGATCGGCTATGATACTTTTAGATTTCCTTTCGGTCCACAAACCGCACTCAATGTAATATCTAGTTATAAAAGTCAGCTCGCATATAATGCGCAATACAGTTTGTCTAAGGTAATAAATGATCCTCGCTTGCTTGTCCGCTTTAGAAATGATTTTAACTACGGAGGGTGGAACGGATTTTTAATCAATACGCAATATCCACAAAATAATTATCTCGGATTTAATATGATTATCCAGCAGAATCTGGCAAGCCGGCTAGAAGGAACATTAATGGCGCCAGCACAGAAAATACAATCCCTGCTTCAACAAAGTATGGGTTTCTTGTCTCCCCAAATTTGTCCAAGCAATCCGAATTATAACAATGGCATAAATGAATTTTTAAAACCAAGTTTTAAATTTAATGATAAAACCTGGGATGCCGCTAACCCGCAACCAGCCGTGACTGACGATAAAGGCATAGACGCCTATAATAACAAATATAACGCTGATAAGGAGGCCGCGCGAGCCGCCTGGAGTAATCCAACCGGCCCCAATGTTTGTCCGGGCGGTTTAGTGAGTACAACTCCCGGAACAGTAGTGGGAAATCAAATAATGGACGCGTTAGGATCCAATTTAAGACAAACGGAGCTAGGCGCAGCACTGGGTAATAGTCTTTCTGCTATTTTTGACGCACTAATAAATAACTTTTTGAATAAAGGTTTGAATGCGCTCGCAAGCACCGTAAATCCATCAGCCTCAGAAAACAACAATTGGAGCTATAACGGCAGTGTTACTCTTAACAGTTCAACTACGTTATCTGGCGCTACTACCGCAGGCGGAGACGGAGTTTTGAATATTCCGCAAAATGTTTCAGTCAGGGTCCAACAAGGAACTAGTACAAATATATCTGGCGGCAAAGCGCCTTACTATATAATCCAATCAGACGCGTCAAAAACAAAAGCGATTGCCACGATTGATGTTTCTAACTCTTCTGGTCCAAAACTCGTAATCACTGCCCTTAACACGCCAACCACCACTCCGGTCACAGTCACGGTTTACGATTCATCGATACCCGCAAAAACTGTCACTGTCAGTGTCACAGTAAATGAAATAGGAGCATTGTTGGCTAATGGAGCTACCCATCTGCTAAATATGTCAATTGGTGTTAGCCAGTCAAAGACTGTAACCATATCCGGCGGTGCAGGGAACTATAGTATGAAAACAGGTCCCGATGAAACAAAAGCGGTGGTAGCCTTTTCCGACACAAGCTTGGTTATTATCGGTGTCGCGTCGGGTTCGACTTATGTAGAAATAAATGATTCTTCCAATCCAGTAAAAACTGTCAGGATCGAGATCATCGTAATTGGTCCCAAAGACTTAACCATTCCACAAAATGTTTCAGTCAGGGTCGGACAAACAATCAATGTGCCTATAGCGGGCGGTGTAAAACCCTACAGTATTAAAGAAGAGTTGAATACCGCAATGATAACAAGCAAAATTGTTGATGATATTCTCCAAATCACCGGTCTCACCGAAGGTCAATCGGCAATTTTGATCAAAGATTCGTCATCAGCGGCAATTGTTAGCACTAACATTACAATAACATCGCCTGTCTCGTTATCAGTCGGTGTTGGACAAACGATCAATACGCTCATAACTGGTGGCGCCTATGGCGGAGTAGCGCCTTATACCATTAAAACTCCTTCTCAACTGGATACCAACGTGGCAACCGCCACAATTACCGGCCTTAAGCTCGACATCATCACAGTCACAGGCGTTGCGTATGGAACTACTAAAGTTGTAGTCAAAGATTCGTCACCATCCCCAACAATCCTCACCATTCCGATTACAGTAAATGGATACTGAGGATATTAATTATCAATGAAAAAAATAAAAAAAATAATTCCATATTTCTTGATACTGATTATCTTGGTCGGGCTTTTTAGTCCGATGTTAAGAGTGAATGCGCAGATAGGATATGGAGTAGACACAAGAACAACAGAACAAAAAGCGGCGGATAAAGTGGCGGATAAAGCGGCGGCAGAAAAAGAGGCGGCATCCGCTGCCGCCACCTTGGGAAATGATCCCTTTAAAAAGGAGATTATTGATGGTTGCGGTGTATCGCCTTGGACTTGGTTTAATGGATGCTTGTTATTGGTTTTTTATTACACTACTTTTCAGCTTCCTAGTTGGGTGCTTTGGCTATCAGCGCAGTTTTTTGATGTTATGATCGATCTTGGAATAGACAGCTCTGTGACAAGCGCCTCAGATTTTATTCCCGCCGCTTGGGGAGTCGTTCGTGATTTTTCTAATATTTTCTTTATACTTATTTTGCTTTATGTAGCCATTCAAACAATTTTGGGACTGGGCCACGAGACAAAAAAAATAATAGTTCGAGTGGTAATTATAGCTTTGCTCATAAACTTTTCTATGTTTTTTACTAAGGTGGTAATTGATTCTTCCAACATCTTAGCGTTAATTTTTTATAATAACCTGGATGTCAACACAAAAAATGCAGATGGAACATCTAGGCCAAAAGATCCAGCACTCAAAGATGGAAAAGATATAGCTGGCGCGATGTGGAAAAATTTTGATGCCACTAAATTAATGACGTTAGAAACTATAAAACTGCTAAAAACAACAACAATTGAAGGTAAAACTGTAAAAGAGGACCGGCTTCCTTTTTCCTTAACACTTGGAATAATGATAATTGCCGGAGCAATTATGCTTTGGGCCGCTTACGCGTTTTTTATCGCCGGCCTTATGTTTATAGGAAGATTGATTGAGCTGTGGGTATTAATTATATTCTCTCCTTTTGCTTTTATGTCCTGGACTGTGCCAAAACTGGCCGGTGTCGAATATTTGGGATGGGATGCTTGGTTTAAGCGTTTAATTTCAACGTCATTTATGGCGTCGATTTTTATGTTCTTTATCTTTCTAATATTTAAAATATTGCCACACATATCCAGCTTTAGCAGAGGAAATACAGAAACAATATTAGGGACTATTTTGGGTATCTTAATACCGGCAATAGTAATAATGGCTCTACTTCTTAAGGCAACTGAGTTCGCCAAAAAGGGAGGGGGTCAGTTTGGAGAGATGATAATGAAGGGCGCAAAGATGGCGGGAGGTCTCGCCTTGGGCGCGGCAACAGGTGGAACGGCATTAGCTTTGACCTCTGGAATTGGAGGATTAGCCTCCAAGGCGGCAAGTAGCAAGGGATTACAGGATGCGGCAAAAGAAACTGGATTAAAAGGAATTGCCGGCAGAATGGCTCTTAGAACGGCAGATTATGGTTCCAAGGCTTCTTTTGACATGAGAAACATAAAAGGCGTTGGAGCTTTGGCTAAAGCGGGTGGATTAAACTTGGAATCATCAAAAGCAATTGGATTAGGAGTTAAAGAAGGCGGATATGAAAAGGCCAGAGCTGATAAAGTTAAAAAGCGACAAGCGAGAGCCAAAGAGCTTGAGGTGAGAGAGGATGAGCCGTTAAAACAAGCAGTAAACACTGCAGAACAAGACTTGCAAGGATTATTAAATAAAGTTGCAAAAGATTTTGAAAGAATAGACAAAGACTTAATCGGCGCAAGGCAAGAAAAACTCGATACTAAATCCGGTTCACCAGAAGAAGCAACAGCAATAGCTAAAATTAAAGCACTAAACGACGAAAAAAATAAGATTAAAACAGGAGTAACGGGAATAACAGTAGTAGGGGGTGTAAATAATGGAAAAACTATAAAGGAAATGCAAAATGAGGTAATTCCATATACGAAAAATGAAGTGGTAAAAGAAAATAGGGAAAGAAAATGGGCTTATGCTGAAAGAATAGAAAAGGGGGGTAAAATTGGATTTAAATTTAAAGGAAAAAGTTATAATTATAGTTTCGGCGCTAGAGAAAGAAGAGAAGCATCTCAAAAAATAAGAATGGAGGCAAAATTAGATAGTGGAACAAAAGAAGAAAGACATTAAAAATTAAAAAATATGACCGAAAAATTGCAACAAACAATTAAAGAAGAAGTGCTGAAATTGCCCAAAGAAACGCAAGAGGCAATCAATACTTTTGATTGGGGAAGTATGGCGGAAGAGATAGGAAAAAAATATTTACTTTCGGAAAGTGAAATAAATGATTTTCAAGTGGAAACTCTGCTAGTTCTAGTAGGTCTAGAAGATGGAAATTTATACGCGCTAAATATAGAAAATAATGTGGGAACCAGTAAGGACGAAGCAATTAAAATTACTGGAGAAGTTAATCAAAAAATATTTACTCCAATAAGCAACCTTATAGAAGAAAATATTAAGAAAAATCTAAAAAATAAAAATCCAAGCCCGGAACAAACGCTTAATTTCATTCTTTCGGGTGGAAATTACTCCGCTTTTATAGAAGAAAGCGAGAATCAACCATTCGAAACCTCAGAAACGTCCACGAATTTACCAACTCCCAAAAGCATAAAAGACAATTTAGTAATATAATTAAAAATTATGGATGATACAGTAGATTCGTTAAAAATAAAAATAGAAAAAGCAAAAAGGGGACTTTCGCTGGAAACCGTTAATGCGATTGACGCGGTTGATTGGAAAATGGCTATCTTGGGACTGCGAGAAAAAAAGGGATATACCTTTGAGCAATTAGGCGACCTCGAGCTTGAAACGGAGTTATTGCTCTCTGGGCTTGTTAGCCCAGAAAATTATCCAGGGGAATTAGAAAAACGGATGAAAATTTCCGGAGTAGCGGTAAATGAATTAATAAATGAAATGAATGATCTGGTTTTTAAAAAGATACGAGAAGAATTAGTTAAAAATATTGAAAGAAAAAAAATATTTCAAAGAGATTCAGACATCCAAACACCTAAAGAGGATTCCGCCACCCAAACAAAAAGCGATCTAGCTATTCTAAATAAAGCCGGCATTGAGATTGTTGAGAAGAGAGAACTGTTTCCAGAAATTATGCCAGCCGGTGTTCCTTTTGATGTAAGTAGAGAAGAAATGCTAAAAAAAATAGAAAAACCAGACACCATTTTAACGCAAAAATTATCCGCTTCTGTTCAAATTCCGATAGTCAAAACAGAACATTCTCTGGAAAATATCACAAAAACAACCCCGCCATCTTCCTACCCGCCCAAGAGAGATCCGTATCGTCTATCACCAGACGAGTAAAAAATAATAAATATGCAATTCAAAGTACCACAATTTTTAGATATAGAAGACAAAATTTTTGGCCCATTCACTTTCAAAGAGTTTGTCTATTTGGCGGGTGGAGCCGGCTTATGCTTTGTACTTTATAAACTGCTAGGACTCTTCTTTGGCGCGATCCCAATTTTAGCGGTGGCGGGTATGGCGATAGCCCTGGCTCGTTATCGACCAAATAATAAACCTTTTATCAATATGATTGAAGCGGGATTTAATTACATTTTACAGAGCAAGCTTTATATTTGGAAAAGACGCAAAAATACAATCAAAAATGAAGAATTAAAAATTTCAAATGAAAACAATAAAAGAGAAATGCTGGAAAATCAAGCCAGGCTGGGCGGAAATAAGTTGCGGGATCTGGCTTGGAGCTTGGACATATTAGATTTAAACAAGCACATGGACGGTAAATAATATCAAATAATATGGCATTAAACGCAAAAGCAACTCAAGAATTTGTTCCCATCAAGGAGGTTCGCGATGGAGTAATCGTGCTGAAAGACGGCGGATTGCGAGCAATCGTGCTCGCCAACTCAGTCAACCTGTCTTTAAAGTCCGACGATGAACAAAAAGCGACTATTCTTCAATTCCAAAGTTTTCTCAATACTTTGGATTTTACTATTCAAATATCAGTGCAAAGTAGAAGGCTCGACATCCGACCTTATATTTTGCTTTTAGAAGATAGAGCCAAAGTGCAAAACGAACCTTTGCTTAAATTACAGACAAAAGAATATATAGAATTTATTAGGAATTTTACCGAGTCAGTGAGTATAATGACAAAAAGCTTTTTTGTCGTGGTTCCTTATACCCATACTGTTTTAAAATCAGATTCCGGGATATTTCCCGGGATATTCAAAAATTTATTCAAGAGAAAAAATAAAGCCGAGGCAAAGATAGCCAATCAAGAAGACTTTGAGGAAAAGAGATCTCAACTGGAAGAAAGAGTGAGCGTAATTCAACAAGGACTTAGTCGCTGTGGCATAAAATCAGCTCAATTGGGCACCGAAGAGATTGTGGAAGTATTTTATAAAGTTTTCAATCCGGGAGAAGTGGAAGGAAAGATAAAATTGGAATAATATTATGGGAATTTTAAATAAATTATTTGGAAAAAAAAATACGCAGTCAAATAAGGAAAACGCTTATCCTAATGAGACGCAAGCTTCCATTTTGGCGATAACGCCAGAAGAAATATACGAGTCAGCCAGTCTGGAACTCCAAGATGTCATTGCGCCATCGGCGCTCAAAATTGAGTCAAAATCCTTAAACCTAGGCGATAAAATCGCCCGCACGTTTTTCATAATATCTTACCCTAGATTTTTAACGGACAATTGGTTTTCCCCGATAATCAATTTGGATAAAGTTTTTGATATTTCAATCTTTATTCACCCGATAGACACCTCGCTGATATTGCGACAATTCCAGAAAAAAGTTGCGGAAGTGCAAAGTCAAATAAGCGCGCGCGCAACCAAAGGTATGGTGCGCGACCCGGTGCTGGACACTGCTTATCAAGATCTCGAGGGGTTACGCGACAGTCTAATTCAAGCGCAGGAAAAAATGTTTGATGTGGGTATTTATATCACAATTTATGCTGATAATGATTTAGAGCTTTTTAAAATTGAAAATGAAATAAAATCGATGCTTGAATCAAAACTAATCTACATCAAACCAGCGCTTTTCCAACAAGAAGCTGGTTTTAAAAGTGTCATCCCGACAAATAATGATTTGCTGAATATTCATCAAAAATTAAACTCCGAACCACTTTCCAGTGTTTTTCCGTTCATCTCTTTCGACTTGACCGATAATAAAGGCGTGCTTTATGGCATCAATAGACATAATTCAAGCTTGGTTATCTTTGACAGATTTTCTCTAGAAAATTACAACTCGGTAACTTTTGCCAAATC
Source organism: Patescibacteria group bacterium (assembly GCA_038061925.1). GTDB lineage: Bacteria > Patescibacteriota > Minisyncoccia > Phycocordibacterales > UBA9973 > UBA9973. The sequence continues at coordinate 44,296 of JBBTYD010000005.1, read as the reverse complement.
AGGCTCTGGAAAATCTTATGCGACAAAATTGGAAATTTTAAGATCTTTAATGTTTGAGGTTGATGTGATAGTCATAGACCCGGAACGAGAATATGAATTCTTGGCGGGTGCAGTGGGTGGACGATATTTTAATATTTCTCTTTCTTCCGACCATCATATAAACCCTTTTGATTTGCCAATCCCGCGCGAAGATGAAACAGCCGAAGATGTTTTGCGTTCAAACATCATTAATCTGGTCGGACTTTTCCGATTGATGTTGGGAGGACTCACCCCTGAAGAAGATTCGATGGTTGATCGAGCCATTTCCGAAACTTATGCCATGAAAGACATCACTCCGGAATCAGACTTTTCAAATATTGAGCCTCCTCTGCTTTCAGATTTTGAAATGGTGCTCTCGGGAATGGATGGAAGCGATTCCGTCGTGCAGAGATTGGTAAAATACACCAGGGGTTCTTGGGCAACATTTTTAAACAGACCAAGTAACGTGGATATAAATAAAAAGTTTGTTGTTTTTTCTGTTCGGGATATGGAAGATGAACTTAAACCGATCGCCATGTATATAATTATGCATTATATATGGAACGCGATACGCAAAAACTTGAAAAAACGCTTACTAGTTATCGACGAAGCTTGGTGGATGATGAAATCTGAAGATACCGCTTCTTTTCTCTATTCGATCGCCAAAAGAAGCAGAAAATATTATTTAGGTCTTTCCACGATCACTCAAGACGCGGCAGATTTTATGAAATCTCCCTATGGTGTGCCAATAATCACGAACTCTTCTATCCAGCTCTTGCTGAAACAATCACCCACGACAATTGATATCTTGCAAAAAACTTTCAATCTTACGGATGAAGAAAAATATCTTCTTTTAGAATCAAGTGTGGGGGAGGGCATATTCTTTGCAGGATTAAAACATGTTGCCATAAAAATTATTTCTTCGTATACCGAAGACCAAATTATCACTAGCGATCCTTCCCAAATACTATCAAACAGAAAAGCAAAAGAAGAGCAAGAGGCAGGAGAAATAGTCGCAAAGTGAAAAACAAAAAAAATTGGTAAGTTTATAAAGCGGATATGGTACAATTAAACTATGAGATTTAAATTCTTATCGTTATATTTAATCATAATAGTTCTGATATTCGGAAGTCTCGCGCTAAAGGTAAATGCGGACTCGTCCAACAGTATATTGGTAAATATAGTTCCTCCCAATCCAGCTCCATACGAAAATACAACTATTAATTTAAAAAGTTATGTCTATAACTTGGATAGTGTTTTAATATCTTGGTCGGTAAATGGCAAAACTGTTCTATCTGGAATTAGTAAAAAGTCATTTTTAACCACCGCACCGGCGGCTGGTGAAGAAACAAGTGTAATAGCCACAATATCTCTACCAGACGGCGCGATAGACGAAAAAATAACAATCAGACCTTCTGTGATGACACTGCTTTGGCAAGCGAATGATTCTTATGTCCCGCCGTTTTACCGCGGCAAAGCCTTGCCCACACCCGATAGTGAAGTAAAAGTGGTGACTATGCCGGAAATAAGAACTGGTTCTCCTAATAACAATACGCTGGCTGATCCCAAAAATATGATTTATGCCTGGAAGAAAGATTATACCAATTCGCAAGACAATTCAGGTTATAGTAAAAATTTCTTTATCTTCACAAATGACTATTTGGAAAATTCCAATAATATATCAGTGACCGCCAGAACGGTGGACCAAAAATATTCAAGTCAAGCAAGTATCGACATCGGAATGACCGAGCCGAAAATATTATTTTATAAAAACGACAATTCCTTTGGAACAATTTGGGAGAAAACACTGACTAATTCTTATAAAATACAAGGCAGTGAGATAATAGAGGCAATACCTTATTTTATTTCACCAAAAGAAATATTAAATCCGACCTTAATCTGGAGCTGGTTCATTAACGACAGTTTGGTAAATTTAACGGGCTTTAAAAAAAATTTAATGCCGCTTAAAGCGCCAGAGGGAGCTTCCGGAACATCTGTCTTAAAATTGCAGATTGACAATCAAAACAAAATTTTTGAGACGACAAGCAAAGAAATAAACATAGAATTTTAATTTAATATATGATGAAATACAAAAAATATATTTTAATAATCATCATTCTAATCGGACTTTTTGGTCCAATGTTGGAAATAAACGCGGAAACTTCAAACTATCATCTTTTGGCTCCACTGCCTGCTGTTGGCGATAGCCAAGGCAATGTTGATACCATGAGTGGCCTAGGCGCTTATTTGAACCCAATGATAAAACTATTTATCGGCCTATGCGCGGTTTTGTCGGTGGTAATGATTGTGGTGGGTGGATTAGAATATATGACAAGCGAATTACCGGGGAATAAAGAAGCTGGCAAAAAAAGGATTATGGGGGCAATCTTGGGACTTCTTATCGCCCTTGGTGCTTATGCGCTTCTTTTTACAATAAATCCAGACTTGCTTAGGAGTGATATTGAACCGCTTCTTTCCACTCCAACCACTTCAACTCCGCCTACAGTTGCTCCATTCCAAGTACCTAATTCTGGTTCAAATACAAATAAAATTACATCACCCTTTCCATAATAAAATTTATGTCCAAAAGAAATTTTATACTTTTAATAATAATCTTGATTTTAACAGTAATTGCGATTTTTGGATTTTTATATTTCCGACCGGGGACAATGGTGCCCGTTGACAACGAAACAGGCATAAATTTTCTCTCGCAATTTAATCCATTTGGGGCGAAATTAACACCTGCCTCTGTAAAACCTCCAATTAATATATCAAATATACCTCTTCCCGCAACAGAAACACCAGCTGTCAAATTAACGAAAGTTTCAACTATGCCCATAGCGGGATTTACGGTTTTTGCAAAAGAAAGACTGAAGGAAATGGAAATACCGGTCGCCACGCCAACCACCACCCCTCCTGCGGCAAATATTAAAAAACAGACCGTAAAACCGACTCGGCCACCAACCGAATTTAAGCCCGCTTTGAGATATGTGGATAAAGCCACTGGAAATATTTACCAAACTTTCGCAGATAAGATAGAAGAAAGGAAGTTCTCAAGCACACTAATCCCAAAAGTATACGATAGCTATTTTGGCAACCACGGGGAATCAGTGATTATGCGATATTTAAAATCCGACAACCAAACAATAGAAACTTTTATCGGAACTCTTCCGAAGGAATTATTAGGAGGAGATACAACCGAAAATAATGAAATTAAGGGATCTTTCTTGCCCAATAATGTTAAAGATATAAGCATATCCCCCGATACTTCAAAAGTATTTTACTTGTTTGACAGTGGAAATGATATGATTGGAATAATTTTAAACTTTCTAAATAATAAAAAAACACAGATACTGGATTCTCCTTTTACTGAATGGCTATCATTTTGGCCGAATAGTAACACAATCACTCTTTCTACTAAACCTTCTGCGGGTATTCCCGGGCATATGTACACAATGGACTCTGCTGGAAAAAATTTAAGTAAAATTTTTGGTAATATAAATGGATTAACCACTCTCGAAAGTCCCAATGGAAAACTAATTCTTTATGGTGGAAATAATGCATCGAATAATTTATCCCTTGGCGTTTATCACCTAGATACGAGAAATTCAGATGTGTTGGGAATAAAAACTCTACCCGAAAAATGTGTTTGGGCGCGCGGGAGCGATACTGTCTATTGCGCTACGCCAAAGTCAGTTGATGTAGGTCTATATCCAGATACTTGGTATCAAGGAGAAGTGTCTTTTAGCGATCAACTTTGGAAGATAGATGTTAAAACTGGAAATGGAACAATGCTCGCCGATCCAGTGGCCATTCCAGGAGGGGAAGAGGTTGATGGTGTAAAACTTTCTTTAGATGAAAGTGAAAACTATTTATTTTTTATAAATAAAAAAGATTCTTTTCTTTGGAAATTAGAACTCAAATAAAAAAGTTACCGTCTTTTTTTATAAATTTCCAATATATTTAATTATCACTCGGCGAGAAGAACCAAAGCCTGTTGACTCCGTTTTTAAATCAGTAGCCTGGGATAAAAATTCATGCACCACCCGACGTTCAAAAGCGGACATCGGATCAACTTCTATGTTTGATTTAAAATATCTGGCTCGTTCTCCCATCATATAAGCTATGGCGCGGATATTTTCCACCCGTTTTTTTTGAAAACCGTTAATATCAACCAAAATTGACATCTCCGACCCTTCTCTAACTTTTTCTTTGAGAGAGGCAGAGTCTTTCGCTTCAATAATTCGACGCACAAGATGATTCAGTGAATAAAGCGCCTCACCGTCATGTCCTATAAAAAAATGAGGTTCGTTTACTTCAACTGAAAACCAAGTGCTCGCTCCATTATCTTCCGCCACAGTAATTTTTATCACAACAATTCCAGTTTTTTCAATCAAGTTTTTTATCAAATTTTGTATTTCTTGTTTATCCATATTTACTTTTCAGAAATTAAAATCTTTACTTCTTCATCCAACACCATTTTTTCTGTTTTCTTCACATAAATCTGCTGACCCACCGCAAAGATATTACTCGTAATCCAATATAATGCAACTGCGCCAGAAATACTGTAAGCAATCCAAGTAACCAGAAAAGGAAAGATATACTTCATCTGCATTTGCATACTTTTACCAAAGCTTTCTCCTAAAGAACCTGAGGTAAAAGTATTAGTGTTTAGCTTGGGCATAAAATGCGCCTGAAGATATTGCGATATTCCAGCTAAAATCGCTAAAAAAAGACTTTTCTTGCTGAGATCGATTATCCCCAGAAAAATCATATTTATTTTTACGGGAATATGGATAAAAGAATAAAGCAGCCCACTCTCAAAATTTATACCTTTAAAGAAAACATAATAGAGAGCAAAAATAATAGGGATCTGGATTAAAACTAAAAAACATCCAGAAAAAGGATTAGTCTTATGTTTTTTGTAAAGTTTAAATGTCAGACGCGCTTGTTCTTCTTTGCTGACTCCACTTTTTTTGATTTTTTCAAGTTCTGGGGCAAGGATGGTCATGGCGACCTGATTTTTAATGGATTTTTGAGAAAAAGGAAAAAGCAATAATTTGACTAAAATAGTAAGAACTATAACCGCCACACCAACATCTCCACCAGGTATAATTGAAACTAAAAAAGCCAACGCGTTTATTAATGGCTCATATAAAAGAACGTTCCAGACATTATAAATCATAATTCCATTCTATATGAAAATACAGAAAAACGCCAGAAAACCAAGAAAAAAGAGAGAAACTAAGGAATGGGATCGATATGCTTTTTCTGCCATGGATGACAACGTAAAATTCTTAAAAATCCCAAACAAAAACCCCTAAACACGCCATATTTCTCTATGGCCTGTTTTGCGTATTCTGAACAAATAGGATAAAAAACACAGCTTCGTTTTTTAAAAATAGAAATATTTTTTTGATAGAAATCAATTAATTTTATCGAGTATGTTTTTAATTTCATGTTCAAGTGTTAAAACATCGTCTTGATATTTTTTAAAAATAAAAACACCCAGAAGCGAAGCCGGAAACTCTTTAATGTGTTTCTCTAAAATACTATATCCAAGTCTTCTTAATAAATTTCTTTTAACAGCCAATTTGGCAATCGCTTTGGGAACAATGACGGAAACGCGCGGGCTTAAAAATTTTAAACTTTCAGACCCGCGCGCCATAAAAAACTTAAAGGTTAAATCTGGGAAGGCAACAGATCTGCCTTTCTTAAAAAGAAAATCCACCTCTTTTTTATTTACTCTGTTCTTTTTTGGGAGCATACCAAAAAGAATGTTAAACAGACAATCTTTTTCTGCCTTTTTGGCGTCTTCGCAAGAGTACCCTTTGGCCAGTTTTAGTTCTAGATCGGACTAAAAACCCATGACTTCTAGCTCTTTTCCTTTTTTTAGGTTTATATGTAAATGACATAATATGGAGTATATAACATTATCAACAGCTTATCAACAAGTTTAATAACTTTTAGCAAGTACCAAACACTCTGTAAATAGTATAGTATAAAACCAATGAATACAAAGCAACTTTGGAAAAATTGTTTGGTTGAAATCGAGACGGGTATATCTAAGGCAAATTTCAGCACTTGGTTTAAAAATACATCGATCATTAAAGAAGACACGGGTATTATTTATATCGGTGTGCCAAATGAATTTGTTCGTGATTGGCTTATAAATAAATATCATAAACTGATCACCAAAACTATAGCCGATGCCTATGAAAATATGCGCGCAGTAGAATATACTATTGTTAAAATAGAAAATAACAAGGAAGAGATAGTAAAAAACGAAACCTATGTAAATAAGGAACTTCCTCTAAAAGATCTTTATATAAATCCCGAAGATAACTTAAACCCACGTTATCATTTTAACTCCTTTATTGTGGGATCTTTTAATGAACTCGCCTATGCCGCTTCTCAAGCAATCATAGACAGTCCGGGCACTAAATATAACCCTTTTTTTATTTATGGGGGAACGGGACTCGGCAAAACCCATCTGATTCAAGCAGTGGGAAATTCCATCAAAGAGAAATATCCAAATAAAAAGGTGCATTATATGACTTTGGAAAAATTTGCCAATGATTTTGTCAATTCAATGCAAAATAATAAAGCAAATTCTTTTAAAGAAAAATATCGAAAATATGATCTTTTAATCATTGATGATATTCAATTCATTGGCAAAATGGAAAAAATTCAAGAAGAACTTTTCCATACTTTTAACACTTTTCATGAAAACAATAAACAGATTATCTTTTCTTCTGATAAACATCCCAACTATATCCCAGAACTAGCCGACCGTTTAAAATCTCGTTTTGCCGCTGGTATGATAGTAGATATATCTGAACCAGAGTATGAATCTCGTCTGGCGATTTTGAAAGTGAAATTACAAGAGCTTAATGTTGATTTAGAAGAAAATTTATTGGAATATATTGCCGGATTGGTAGATGGCAATATCCGAGAACTGGAAGGAAGTTTAAATATTATAGTTTGTCAATACCGTTTAAAAAATAGACCTTTAACGCTTTTTGAAGTTAAAAATTTATTAAAGAATAACCTGAAACCAAAGAAAAGTATCGCTATAAAAGATGTTGTAAAGGTGGTAAGTGAACATTATCAGCTGGCCGAGTCTTCGATTTACGAGAAAACTAGAAAAAAAGAAATAGTGAAGGCAAGACAAATAGTGATGTATCTGCTACGAGAAGATTTTAATGTGTCCTATCCTTTAATTGGACAAAAACTTGGCGGGAAGGATCATACCACCGTTATTCATTCATGTTTAAAAATCAAAGCAGACCTGAAAAATGACCCACAATTATCCCAAGAACTAGAACAGATAAGAATTATGTTCAAATGACTACTAATAAGTTAAAAAAAATTGTGGATAAAAAATATTAAAAAATTAAACAAAGTGGATAAGTAATGTTTTATTACCATTTAATTAAATTAAAATCATTAAAAATAAACATATGTTATAATAATTAAATCCACTTATCCACTTATCCACCTGTATAATAATAATAATAGATTATATATAAGAGATATAAACATATATGAAATTAGAATGCAAAATTGAAGAGATAAAAAACAAAATTTTCCAAGTTGAAAGAATTACAGGTAAGAATTTAACCCTGCCTGTTTTAAGTTCAATTCTTTTAGTTGCTTCTGGTAAGTCTTTAAAACTTCGATCTACAAATTTAAGTCTTGGGATTGAAGTTGAAATTCCCGCCAAAATAGAAAAAGAAGGAATCCTGGCTATTTCTGGAAGTGTGTTAAATGGTGTTTTTTCTAATGTTTTTCAAAATGAAAATGTTTATCTTGAAAGCGCTGATGGTAATCTAATTATCCAAACAAAAAAAAGCAAGATAAAATTAAAAGGTCAGCCATATGATGATTTTCCGACAATTCCGATAGTTTCTGGAATGAATTTTGAAATAGAATCAAAAAAATTAATAGATGGCATAAAATCGGTTTATTACAGCTCCTCTCCATCTAATATAAAGCCCGAAATTTCAAGTGTTTTTATGTATGCCCACGAAGACAATTTAGTATTTGTTTCTACTGATTCCTTTAGGTTAGCGGAGAAAAAAATTAAAATAAAAGGACTTCCTGAAACTCTCAGGATCCTTATCCCCTTTAAAAATATCTCAGAAATACTGAAAGTTTTTGGGGAGTCTTCGTCCATCTTAAAAGTATGTTTTAATAAAAACCAAATTTCTTTTTCATCCAATAATGTTTATCTGACTTCCCGGGTAATTGATGGAGTTTTCCCCGATTATCGTCAGATTATTCCCAAAACCTCGGAGACTAATGCTGTAGTGCTCAAGCAAGATTTACTAAATGCGCTTAAAATTTCTAATATCTTTTCTGATAAATTTAACCAAGTCAATTTAAAAATTACTCCACCCGAAAAAATTTTTGAACTATCATCTGCTAATAATGATATTGGAGAAAATAAAACATATTTGGATGCGGCTCTAACAGGAGAAAATATTGAGCTTGGTTTTAATTATAAATATTTTTTAGATTGTTTCCAGTCAATCACCACCGATAGTATGTCCATCAGATTTTCCGGGGCATCGAGCCCGTTAGTCATATCTCCAGTTTCTGATTCGTCATTTATTTATCTCATTATGCCGATGAATAGGTGAGATAATTACTACTGCTCCACTTTAAACATTAAAGTTGTTTCGTTATTATCATATATGCTGTCATAAGAGATTATCTTTAGTTCGTTATCTGTTTGCAAGTTTTTTAATTCAGAAGGAGTGAAAGAAAAAATAAAAGGGGCTTGAGAGGTTCCCAAATATGTGTCATTTATAAAGATCTCAATTTTAAGAAGAGGATACGGGCCGGAACTTGAAATTCTCAAATTTATTTTTTGATTGGGCGAATATGTTGTATTTATGTTTGGTTCAATGATTGAAACGATTGGTTTTGACGCGTCGGTGTGCGCATCGTCTATCATATTGGGTTTGTCATTCTCAGTTGTTATTCTATATCTTTCCCTATTTTGCGTCCACCAATTTTGGACGGGTATTTCCCAATGGTTAAATTGCGAATCGCTAGACGGGTCTGTTGGCGGCACTCCGGTTATATTATTTTTATTCACCCAATAAAGAATCGAGTGCACATTTGTTATCACTTTCTCTTGCGTAGTTTCTTTAGGAGTATTTGGACCCGCTAGTTTTTGAGAAATTCTGTCTATGAAAAAGTTTTCGTTTCCTTGCCAAATTCCACGGAGCGCCGGTTTTACCATTTTAGGATCAATATCTAAATTTGGTTTTTCAAATTTTTCATTCGGCAAGGTTTTTAACACTTCATTTATAAATTTATTCCAGATGGGTCCGGCGACAGCCGCGCCGCCCTTTTTCATCGGAACATTATCATTATTGCCGGCCCAAACACCTATCACCATAGACGGGGTGTAGCCAATAGTCCAAGCGTCTTTATTATTATTTGTTGTTCCAGTTTTTACCGCTACCTCTTTGCCAGGAATATAAAGAACCGAATTTATTCCAAAGGTCGGCTCGCGAGCTTTTTCATCAGATAAAATATCCGTTATTGTCAACGCAGTGTTTTTAGGTAAAACTTCTTCCGTCTTTGGATTAAATTCTTCTAAAATTTTTCCACTTCCGTCTTCAACTTTTAAAATTCCAGTATATGGGTTTCTTAAACCATCATTTGCAAAAACTCCATAAGCCGAGGTTAGATCAAGTAAAGACACTTCTCCGCCTCCGATTACAAGCGTCAGTCCATATAAACCGCTCTCGCCTAGAGTGCTTATACCCATATCTTGCGCTGTTTTTAATGAATCAGGCAGTCCGGCTAAATAAAAAAGTTTTACCGCTGGAATGTTGATTGATTGCGCCAGGGCGTCTCGCAACATCATCGGCCCGCGATATTTTTCATCATAATTGTTTGGCATATAACAGTCTTTTTGATTATGTTTTGGCAACGCCTTGCCATAAGCATCACAGGTTGTTTGGAATTCCGTCGGCAGGTCAAAGAGGATTGTATCTGGGGTAAAGCCCTTATTGAAGGCGGTGGCGTAAATAAACGGCTTAAAGGATGAACCGGGTTGTCTGGAAGCGGTTGTCACATTAAAATTTCCATCTATTTCTTTATCAAAATAATCTCGGGAACCGATCATTGTTAAAATTTGTCCAGTTTTTGGATCGATTGCCACCAGACTGGCATTTTTCCCATTCCAATTTTTTTCGTTTTGCAAAGAACCCTCTTTCACTATTTGTTCTCCTTTTGATTGCAAATCATAATCAAGCGTCGTGGTAACTTTGAGTCCGCCTTTTTCTATCCTTTCGTTGCCGTATTTTTGCTCCAGATAATCTTTAATAAAAAAAACAAAATGAGGCGCTTTTATTCCAGTTGTTACTTGTGGAACAAAAGTTACCACTTCTTTTTTTGCTTTATCATATTCTTCTTTTTTTATAAAATGGAGCTCCAGCATTCTCGAAAGCACTAAATTTTTTCTAGCGTTTAATTTATCTTTGTTTTTTCCATAAGGCGAGAGGGTCGTGGGGGATTGTGGAATCGACGCTAAATACGCGGCTTCGGCCAACGTCAAATCCGCCACATTCTTGTCAAAATAAGTCTTGCTTGCCTGTTCTATTCCGTACATATTTCCGCCATAAGGGGCTTCATTTAAGTAATATTCCAGAATTTTATCTTTCGGGACAGAGTTGTCTATTTTAATCGCCAAGACCCACTCTTTTATTTTTCGGGTATAAGATTTTTTCGAAGTTAGAAGAGTGTTTTTTACCAATTGTTGAGTGATGGTTGAACCTCCTTGAGTGCGACCGGCGCCAAAGATATTCGATAATATAGCGCGAACGATAGAACTGATTTTTATTCCACCGTGATTATAAAATTCGGCATCTTCAATAGCGACGGTGGCGTTTTTGATATTTACCCCCATCGCCTCTCCCGGTATGTCTGTCCTTTTTATGTCTTGGTGTATATCATAAAGCAGGATTTTTCCGGTCCGATCATATATTTTAGTGGAATTTTTAATTTTTCTATCGTCAAAAGAACGAAAATCGGGAATTTTAATAGAAGAGAGCCAAATAATGATTATTCCAGTCATTAAGATAAAGACACCAGCCGTAAGTAGTATTATATTTTTCCAAAGTCTCCGGTTCTTGATCAATTTTTTCATCAATAGAATTATATCAAAAAGTATGTTATTATCCGAATAATGAAAGTGATAACAGATGAAAATAAAATAGATGAATTACTTAACCGTGGGGTTCATGAAATTTTTACCAGGGAAGAATTTAAAAAGAAACTTTTAAGTGGCAAGCAATTACATTTTAAACTTGGGACTGATGTAACCGGATCATTTTTGCATCTTGGGCATTCAGTAATTCATAGAAAGCTTCGTGATTTTCAAGAACTTGGGCATAAAGTTACGCTTATAATAGGCGATTTTACCACTTTAGTAGGTGATCATTCAGATAAAATTGATATGCGCCGGGAAATAAATCTTAAAAATGTAAAAAAAATGGAAAAAACATATAAAGATCAATTTTTTAAAACTGTCATAAAAAGCCAAACCGAAATAAGACATAATTCAGAGTGGTTAAAAGGTCTAAATTTTAATGATATTATAAATTTAACTAAAAAATTTACGGTTTCTCAAATGCTTGATCGTGAAACTTTTATGTTTCGTTACAAATCTGGCAAACCTATTGGCCTAGATGAATTTTTATATCCTCTTATGCAAGGATATGATTCTGTCGCGCTTGATTGTGATGTTGAACTTGGAGGAACTGACCAAACATTTAACCTTCTGGCTGGACGACGTTTAATGTCTTCTTTCGACCTTATACCTCAATGCGCGGTTGTTCTAAAGCTCTTGGTTGGTTCTGATGGACGACCAATGGGAAAAAGTTTAAAAAACTTTATACCTATTTCAGGTAAATCAAATGAAATGTACGGACAAATAATGTCTATAATCGATGATGTAATTTTTGATTACTTTGAACTTGTGACGCGCGTACCTATGAGTGAAATAGAAGAGATGAAAAATAAAGTACAGTCAGGACAGAATCCAATGATCTTTAAAAAAAGATTAGCCAAAGAAATAGTTTCTTTTTATCATGGAGAAAAGAAAGCTCGGGAAGCTGAGGAAAATTTTTCTAATACGTTTCAAAAGAAAGAAATTCCAGAAAAAATGATAGAATTAAAATTGAGTCGAGAAAAAGAAACCTTAATGGATTTGTTAGTGCAAGGGAAAATAGTTTTTTCTAAGGGAGATTTTCGAAGACTAGTTAACGGAGTAGCAATTACGAACCTAGATACTAATGAAAAAATAGTGGATGTAAATTTTATACCAGAGATTGGACAAAAATTTAAAATAGGCAAAAAAAGATTTGTAAAAATTTTAGACAGATAAAAAACGCCCCCAGGGAGCGTTTTTTATCTGTCTTTATCCGGATCTTCTTCATCTAATCCAAAATCAGAAATTTCTTCCGGCGCATCTAACGGTTCTTCCAGTTCATCATTATCAACGCCCACTTTAAAACCGCTTTCTGTTTCTTCATCTTCGTCGTGACTCATATTTTTTAGTAATTAATTGATAATTTTTATTTTCCGCTCTGGGCGGACTAGTCTTTAGCTGGATTTCCTACTTTGTACCAAAATCTAAAAAGCTTGGCAATAGAATATGTGGATAACTTACTCACTTAGGATAATTTCAAATGCGCGAAAGCGGTTAAAGCTATCGCAATAGCGTCCATCTCATCATCGGACGTTTTAGTTTTGTCCATTTTGACCAGTATTTTAACCATTTTCATCATTTGTGTTTTATTCGCTCGGCCATCGCCAGTCGTGGCTATTTTTATTTGGGGTGGCGAAGCTTCAAAGATCCGAAGTCCGGCCAGGGATGCTTCATAAGTTACCACTCCCCGCGCTTCCGCGACGCGCATTACCGTTTTCTGGTTGGTATTTAAAAACAAAGTTTCAATCGCCAAGACTTCCGGTTTGTATTCTTTTATTATTTTTCTCACCTCTCGACCGATTAAATTCAACCGTTCCGAAAATTCCAACTTGGCCGAAGTCTTGAAACATTCAGAAAAAATCACCTGTTCTTTCTTTGGCGCGCCGGAGCCTTGAGCGAAGGAGGAAACGAAAATGGTCTTGTCCGCTTTTTCTAATACAGCAATGCCCAATCTTTCAAATCCAGGGTCAATTCCTAAAATTCTCATAATAGATGATTTTATCATTTTTAAAATGATTTTGGTTATCCACAGGCAGAATTGACATATATACATATATACATATATCATTATTATTGAAAGTAGTATAGCTCTTTGACGTGATATCAACCTGTGTTGAATCTAGATGCAGAGAGCTGTGTTTTCCGCCTATGAATACCATAAACAACTCCAACCATTGATTCGCCAACGGCCAACGTCAGGACAGTCCCAAACAGTAAAGAACGTCGGGGCGGTCACAGAAACCGCCCCGGCTAATAATCTAAAGCCCGTTAGGACTTTCCAAAAGAAAGAGCACCAACGGCTTTTTCATTTCCTTTTTACCTAAAAATTAAAAATCTACCTAAGATTTCCGCATATGCGGAAATCTTATGAAATTTATTATAAAAGCTTGTCTTGCTTTTCTTTAAAATCAAACCCCAAATGTTCGTACGCTTTCCGAGTGGCGACTCGCCCGCGGGCGGTCCGTTCAAGCAAGCCGAGCTGAATCAAGTAGGGCTCTATTACTTCCTCTATTGTTGCTTCCTCTTCCGACATCGCCGCTCCGATGGTTTTTAGTCCCACCGGCCGGCCATTAAATTTTTCAATTAATATTTCTAAAAATTTTCGATCGGAAGGATTAAGTCCGATATCATCAACGGCGAGCATATTCAGCGCCTCTTTGACTATTTTTTGATCTAAGTTTTTTTGCTGGTCGGCTTCTTTGTTTTTTTGCTCACTTTTTTTATTGACTTGGGCAAAATCCCGACAGCGTTTTAAAAAATAATTTGCGGTGCGAGGGGTGAATCGACTTCTTTTTGCAATTTCTCTTAAAGCGCTTTCTTCAAGCGTAATATCAAGAAGCTTGCTTGATCTTTCGATTATTTTTTCAATTTCTTCATTTGAATAAAATTCCAATCTAAAGACTCCGCCTGAAAATCGCGAGCGGAGGGGCGAAGAAATTAAGGCGACCCGAGTGGTGGCCGCGATGAGTGTGAAAGGCGGAAGGTCGAGCTGAATAGTGCGCGCCGATGGACCTTTGCCGATTATGATGTCCAAAACGCCAGACTCCATAGCCGGATAGAGTATTTCTTCCACCATCTTGTTCAATCTGTGGATTTCATCTATAAAAAGAATGTCGCCAGGCGCCAGATTGGTGAGAATTGAGGCCAAGTCGCCCACTTTTTCAATGGCTGGTCCAGAAGTTATTTTCATTTGTCTGCCAGTTTCCTTGGCGATAAGGTGCGCGAGGGTGGTTTTACCTAACCCCGGAGGTCCATAAAAGAGAATATGTTCGGGAATATGTCCGCGTTCTTCGGCGGCTCGAAGCAAGATTTTAACGTTGTCTTTTATGTGTTTTTGGCCAATATATTCATCCCAGCGAGTAGGGCGCAGAGTCTGGTCTAAAACAACATCTTCAGTTTTGCCGGCTCCGCCGAGGCGAGAGTTTTTCGTTTTAGTGATTGACATTGGTTTAACAATATGCTATACTGCTCAGGTAGCGAGTTTATTAACACAGTATCAACATAGCTATACACATTATAGCATTTGATTGGTTTTCTTTATAGTAAAATAGTTTCAGAGGTTTTTAACAAGTTTGCTTTCGCCAAGGCTTTGGCGGACGAAGAAGGCATTAATCTCTAAGCAATCAGCCATCGGTTATACGAATTTGTATAGGACGTTCTGGCAAAGATTTATTTTTGCTGGGTCTATCCTCTAATAATTTGTTACTCTTGGAGCCCAGCTTCAAAAGGATTGTTTAGAGATTAGTGCTTTTTTTATTTATTTTTGCTATTCTCTAAATATATAATAAAATTATTGCGCCTAGCGTGATTTTGAAAATCATATGAAAAATAAAATAAAAATCGCCTTGCTTGGTTTTGGCAAGATGGGTCAAGAAATTAACGCGCTCTGTCGCGGGTCGGAAGTTTTTGAAGTGGTTTCAATCAGTTTTAAAAATAAAGATGATAAACTGGATTTAAAAGGTATTAGAAAAGCGGATGTGGCGATAGATTTTACGTCCAAAGACGCTGTGTTAGAAAATATAAAAGAGGTTGCGAAACTTCGTAAAAATTTAATTATTGGCACGACTGGATGGTATGATGAATTCGATAAAGTGAAAGCGTTAGTTGCTAAATATAAAATCGGTCTAATCTATAGTCCCAATTTTTCAATTGGAGCGAACATATTTTTTAAAATAACAGCTTTTTCTTCTAAGCTTTTTTCCAAATTTTCTGATTACGACGTATATGGATTGGAAGTCCATCATAAGAGAAAATTAGACAGTCCTTCCGGCACCGCTTTGAAAATTGCGAGTGAAATTATTAAAAATTTTCCTTCCAAAAAATCAATTTTAACTGAAAAATCAGATGGTCAAATTAAACCTAGCGAACTGCATTTTGCTTCGCTTCGAGCCGGGAGAAACCCCGGTTTGCACGAAGTTGTGTTTGACAGCAATGCCGATGGTATAACTTTGTCTCATCAAGCGTATAATAGGGTCGGGTTTGCTAAAGGGGCTCTTCTAGCGGCCAATTTTATTAAAAATAAAAAAGGGTTTTATTCTTTTGAAGATATCTTTAATTAAGATAACAAGTTGATTTTACCAGATCAAACAAAATGAAAAACATAAAATTTTTCGGTTCTATCCCAGCCATTATCACACCCTTTAAAAAAAATGGAGATTTAGATTTACCAGCGCTGGAGAAACTAGTCTTGTATCAGCTGGAAGGGGGAGTGGATGCGATCGTTGTGGCTGGTTCGACGGGGGAAGCGGCCACCTTAAACGATGAGGAATACGTTACTATCATAAAAACAGTGGTAAAAAAAGTTTCCGGTAAAATTCCAGTAATCGCCGGAGCAGGTTCAAATGATACTAAAAAAGCGATTCATTTTTCACGTCTGGCTAAATCGGCTGGAGCTGATGCCTTGCTTCAGGTGACTCCTTATTATAATAAACCGACTCCAAATGGTTTGGTTCTGCATTTTAAAGAAATTGCCAAAGCGGTAAATATGCCCATCATCATTTACAATGTTCCAGGCCGAACTGGATCTAATGTTTTACCCCAAGTTATTGCGCGAATTGGGAGAGAAGTGCCGGCCGTCGTGGCTGTCAAAGAAGCTTCCGGTTCTTTGAATCAAATGATGGAAATTATAGATGAAGTGGCCAGAAACGGTCCAAAAGATTTTAGCGTGTTAGCTGGTGATGATGCCCTGGCTTTGCCCCTTATCGCCCTTGGCGGGAAGGGCTGTATTTCTGTTGTTTGCAATGAAGTCCCGAAATTATTTTCTGATATGATTCATTTTGCGCTCGAAGACAATTTAAAGGAAGCCCGAAGATTGCACTATCTGATGCTCAAACTGATGAATGTTAATTTTATTGAATCTAACCCGATTCCCGTCAAAACAGCTATGTCGATGATGGGATTTATTGAAGAGAGTCTCAGACTTCCACTCACTTTTATTGAAGAAAAAAATAGAGCTCTGGTGGAAAAGACCTTGCAAGAATTAAAGTTGATTTGAATTAAATATAATCAGAAATGGCTACCATTAATAAAAATTACGATAAACTGTCGGGGGAGTATTTGTTTAAAGAGATTGCCAAACGCGTGAATAATTTTAGAGAAAAGAATCCAGATGTGGAAATTATGCGACTCGGCATCGGGGATACGACCAGACCCTTAACCCCGACTGTTATCAAAGGATTAAAAGAGGGAGTGAAAAAACTTGCCAAGGTTGAAACATACAAAGGTTATGAAGACGCGCAGGGCGACCAGAGACTTCGGTCTGCTTTGATTGATTTTTACAAAAAAAGAAATATTGATTTAGAACTGCCAGAAATTTTTATCAACGATGGAGCGAAATCAGATTTGGCAAATATCCAATCAATTTTTGGATTAAATAATATTGTGGCAATTTCGGATCCTGTTTATACAGTATATTTGGACAGCAATGTCCTGGCTGGAAGAACGGGGGAATATAAGAATGGAAAATATGGAGGTTTGGTCTATCTGGAGGGCAATGAGAAAAACGGTTTTGTGCCAACTCCGCCCAAACAAAAAGTGGATATAATTTATCTTTGCAATCCAAATAATCCCACGGGGTCTGTCGCCACAAAAAAACAGCTGAAACTTTTTATTGATTATGCCTTAAAAAACAAAGCGGTTATTATCTTTGATGCTGCCTATGCTGAGTATATCTCTGATGAATCTTTGCCCAAGAGCATTTATGAGATAGAGGGGGCTAAAAAATGCGCTATCGAAATTAATAGTTTTTCGAAATGGGCGGGGTTTACCGGCGTCCGTCTTGGTTGGACTGTCGTGCCGATGGATTTAATTGTTGAAGAAACAAAAAGGGGTAAGGTTAACAGTCTTTGGAATAGACGCCAGAGCACGATGTTTAATGGAGCATCTAATATCTCTGAAGAAGGCGCTTTAGCGGCTCTCTCGACCGCTGGCCAAAAAGAAAGCCAGAAATTAATCGCTTACTATATGAACAATGCGATCATAATAAAAAAAAGTCTTTCTAAATTCGGTTTTAAAGTTTTTGGCGGAGAACAGGCTCCATATATTTGGTTAAAAAATCCCGCTAATTTAAGTTCTTGGGAATTTTTCGATAAACTCTTGGAAGAAACACAGGTTGTCGTAATTCCGGGTTCTGGGTTTGGGTCGGAAGGAGAAGGCTATGTTCGCTTAAGCGCCTTTGGAGATAAACAAGAAACAATTAAAGCGCTGGAAAGCATTGAAAAGAATTTAAAATTATGAAAATATCCCAAAAACAGTTTAAACATCTGTTGCAACAAAATAAATTAGTTTTAAGTTTGATTGGCATGTCTAATATTGGGAAAACCTATTGGTCAAAAAAACTGGCTGAATTAAATTTTCAGCATTTTAATTGTGATGATTTGATTGAAACTAAACTTGCGCCTCTTCTTCGGGCGCGCGGATATTCTGGCATCAAAGATGTCTCACGTTGGATGGGTCAACCTTATAATAAAAGATTTTCTGAAAATCAACAAAAATTTTTAGAGCTTGAAGCGGAGATAATAAAAAATATTCTTGCCAAGCTAAAAAATATTAGAAAAAACAATATTGTTATTGACACCACCGGCAGTGTGGTGCATTTAGGTAGTAGTATTTGTTCTTTGTTGAAGAAACATACTTTAGTGATTTATCTTGAAGCCACTGATTATCTGAGGGAAGATATGTTTAGAAGTTACATTAAAGATCCAAAACCTGTGGTGTTTGGAAATATTTTTAGACCTAAAAATGGAGAGACTCATAAACAAAGCTTGCGAAGATGTTATCAAAAGTTGCTTACTAAACGCAGTCGCTTATATGCCAAATATGCGGATATCGTGATTCCTCGCAAATCTTTAGGTAAAAATATTGATACAATGAAATTTCTTTCATTAATAAAGAAAAATAGCAGATATGCTTAAATTTTACAAATATCACGGTACGGGAAATGATTTTATTATGATCGATAATCGTGATAAGAATTTTGATATAAAAGATGCAGAAAACATTAGACTTTTATGCGATCGCCATTTTGGCATTGGCGCAGATGGTCTCATCCTGGTTGAATCTTCCAATAAGGCAGATTGTTTTATGAATTATTACAATGCTGATGGGACTTTGGCGGAAATGTGTGGAAATGGAATTAGATGCGTGGCTCTATTTTTTATAGAACATACAAAATCCAACTTAAAAGAATTATCGATTGACACGAGAGCCGGAATAAAGAAGGTAATAATAAATAAAGATGGAAGTCTTTCTGTGAATATGGGAATCCCGGTGTTTTCTCATGTTGATTTTCCCGGAAAATCTCTTGTCTTTGAAGATATCACATTTAAATTTGTCTCAATGGGAAATCCGCACGCTGTCGGATTTGTAAAAAATATATCTACAATTGACATCTCCCCAATTGGCTCAAAAATTGAAAATGATTCTCATTTCCCAAATAAAATAAATATGGAGTTGGTGGAAAAAGTCGCCGATAATCGTTTCAAGGTGAAAGTTTGGGAACGTGGTTGCGGGGCCACTCTCGCTTGTGGTACTGGCGCTTGCGCAGTGTATGCAATAGTTATAAAAGATGGCGTTAGGCCTTGCCTAACGCCAGATGAAATAACATTAGAATTTCCGGGTGGAAATCTTTATCTTTCCGAAAATCGCGAAGGACAAATTATTCTGCGTGGAGGGGCGGTCTGTATGTTCAGTGGAGAGATGAAATAAAACAAAAATTGCGAAATTTTGTTTTTAGCAATAAGAAACGGTCGTACACTAATACTAAATTAATTAAATTGGGCAATTTCATTTAAACTTACTTCTTCTATTCCTCACTTAAGTCCACCACGTTTTGCACTTCGGCGAGTGAGGTAATGCCGTTTAAAATTTTTACAATACCGTCTTGGCGCATAGAAAGTATTCCCTGACTGTGCGCCACTTTTTTGATTTCATGTTCGCTTGGATTTTCTGGCATTATTTTCTCTATGGCTTCATCGGTTTTAATTGCTTCAAAAATGCCTATTCGTCCAGTATAGCCAATTTTATTGCATTTTTCGCAGCCGACCGGAGAGAAAATTTTAAAAGATTGATCAGCTTTTAAATTATATCTTGAAAAATCTTTGCCTTCTTCCTTTAGGCTGTCCAAGACTAATTTTATAGTTTGAGATTCTTTTTCAGTTGGATCATTTTCTTTCTTGCAAGACTTGCAGAGTTTGCGAACTAAACGTTGAGCAATAGAAAGAGACAAGGCCGAAACCAAAATCTTTGGATTTACCTCAAGATCAATTAGGCGGGGGATAACTCCGGCGGCATTGTTGGTATGAAGGGTGGAGAAGACTATATGCCCAGTAAGAGCTGATTGCACGGCAATTTCCGCTGTTTCTTTATCTCGTATTTCACCAACCATTATCACATCTGGGTCTTGGCGCAAGGCTGAACGCAATCCTTCCGCAAAGGTGTAACCTTTTTCATCATTTGTTTGGGTTTGAGTTACGCCCGTCAAATGATATTCTATCGGGTCCTCAATAGTTATTATTTTTATTTCTGGAGAATAAATTTTTTGTAAAAATGCGTAAAGAGTGGTTGTTTTTCCGGAACCAGTCGGACCGGTGACTAAAATAAGTCCGTTTGGTTTTGCGATTTCTTTTTCGATTATAGAAAAGAGATAAGGTTCTATTCCCAACTCTTCCAGTTTTACTTGGATTGATTTTGGGTCCAAAATACGCATGACTATTGATTCACCATAGGCGCCCGGGATCAGCGAGGTGCGAATGTTTATTTCTTCTTTCTCTTCCATAATGCTAAAACGTCCGTCTTGCGCGATTTTTGAATTTAACTTCATACCAGAGAGGAGTTTAATGCGTGGATTAAGCAGCCGATACACATCCAGTCCAAAAAAATTTATATCTTGGAGCACTCCATCGAGACGCAGTCGCAATCGTCCTCGGTCCTTTTCTGGTTCAATGTGTATATCCGAAGCCTTGATCGCAATTGCTCCAGCCAGTATTATTTCAAGCAGACGAGAAATTTTATGAATTTTGTTTCCTTCTAGCGCTTCTATCACCAGTCCCTCAATATCTTGCATATGCTCAATATTTTTTGCCGTTTCTCTCAAAACCTCAGGAGAAATATCCAATCCCCCGATTTTTGAGCTTTCCGCCATTGAAATTTCCTTGTATCTGTCCCAGACTTTATTTAGGCTTGCGATCGAAGCCATATAAAAGACCGGAATTAAGTTTTTTCTTCCCATTGCGTCTTTTAGCGTTTTAAAAAGATCGTCCGTTGGCAAACGCACCGCGATGAAAATATTTTTCCCAAAAAGTTTAAAAGGCGCGACTTTCATTTCCATCGCCTCTTTATGCGATATCGCCCTGAGCGCTTCGTTGTCTATGTCTAGACGATACAGGTTAATATAAGGAAGACCATACTTTGATTCCGCCAAACTTGCCACCAGTTGTTCTTCTTCCTGTTTATGCAAGTCATCCAGTTGTTTATTTTGTTTTTCTTCGTCAAAAGTCGCCATTTATATATTACGATATTATGTATAAAGTATATATTAAATGGTATAATTTTCATAATGTCCCCAAACACTAAGACCTTGGTATTGTTAGATGCTCACGCCATAATCCATCGCGCTTATCATGCGTTGCCAGAGTTTTTATCGTCCAAGGGCGAGCCGACTGGAGCGTTATATGGACTCTCCTCCATGTTGATGAAAATAGTTGCTGATCTAAAGCCGGATTATATTGCGGCCTGTTATGATTTACCGGGAAAAACATTCCGGCATATTGCCTATGACGCATATAAAGCGGGTAGAACAAAAGCTGACGATGCGCTTATAACCCAGCTAAAAAACTCACGTTCTATATTTGAAGCTTTTGGCATTTCGATGTACGATAGCCCGGGTTTTGAGGCGGATGATGTGTTGGGAACGATCGTCAAACAAATGAAGAAAAATCCGCCCGCGGGTGGAATAAATATAATTATTGCATCCGGCGATATGGACACGATGCAATTAGTGGATGATAAAAAAGTGCAAGTTTATACCCTCAAGAAAGGAATTAATGAAACTATTTTGTATGATGAAGACGCGGTTCTAAATCGTTTTGGATTTAAACCGGAACTTTTGCCAGACTATAAGGGATTACGTGGCGATCCGTCGGATAATATTATCGGCATTAAAGGTATTGGAGAGAAAACTGCAACTATTTTAATCACCACCTTTGGCTCTCTGGAAGAAATTTACGAAAAAATAAAAAAAAGTGAAGAAATTTTTTTGAAAGCGGGTCTAAGCGAGAGAATGATAAAATTAATTAAAGACAATGAGGAAGAAGCTTTATTCTCGAAAACTTTAGCCAAGATTAGAACGGATGCGCCGATTGAATTTATTTTGCCCGAAAAAACCTTTTGGAAAAATGCGGATTTAAAAAAGATAGAAAAAGTTTTTGTCTTGTTTGAATTTCGGAGCTTGTTTGGGCGCTTGCAAGGCTTTTTTAATATGAAGAACTCCCCCGCAAAGAATTTTAGAAACTTCGCCCTCGGAGACATAGGACAGGGGACCCACGTTTCTGAAAATTCTTTGCAGGGGGATTCTTTGTCAACCATAGACTCCCTAAAGCTTCAAGAAGCAAGTGTCGCTCTTTGGCTTATAAATTCTAATATCTCCAATCCGCAGTTAGATGATATTTTACTATTCGCCAACACTAATTCTTTTCAAACTGCCTATGAATATATTTTTGAACAATTGAAAGAAAAAAATCAGGTTGGGGTGTATGAAGAAATAGAGCGTCCAATAATGCCGATAGTGAAAAAAATGGAGGATTATGGAATTTTGATAGATAAAAAGTATTTTGAAGATTTATCGGTCGAATATCATAAAGAATTAGACAAACTTACGAAAAAAGTATATAAAATGGCTGGCGCAGAATTCAATATAAACTCGCCCAAGCAAATGGGGGAAGTGCTTTTTGGAAAGCTCGGTCTAAAATCTGGCAAAAAGAAAAATATGAGCGGTTCTTTTTCCACCAAGGTCTCAATCCTGGAGGAGCTTGAAGAAGCCCATCCGATAATCAAAGAAATATTAGCTTATCGAGAGTTGCAGAAATTGCTTTCTACTTATATTGATGTAATTCCGAAAATGGTTGGAGACGACGGAAGGTTGCATGCGAAGTTTTTGCAAAATGGCACGACCACCGGGAGATTTTCTTCTCAAGATCCCAATTTGCAAAATCTGCCGATAAAAACAGAACTTGGAAAAAGAATTCGAGGTGGGTTTATCGCGCTAGAGGGTTCTAAACTTTGCGCTTTTGATTACAGCCAGATTGAATTGCGAGTGGCGGCCATACTCTCCGGGGATAAAAAAATGACCCAAATTTTTCGCGAGAAAAAAGATATTCACTCTGGAGTGGCGTCTTTTATTTTTAGCGTGCCTATTCTAGAAGTGAATAGCGAGATGCGTCGACAAGCCAAAGTGATAAACTTTGGCATTCTTTACGGGATGGGAGTCTCCGCTTTACGTAAAAATCTAGGAGGTACGCGAGAAGAAGCGCAAAAATTTTATGATAATTATTTTAATCAATTTTCCGGGGTGCGGGATTATTTAGAAGAAGTAAAAAAGTTTGCCTTAAAAAATTATTTTACCGAGACTTTATTTGGTCGCCGCCGGTATTTTCCAAACATTGATTCTAAAATTCCTTTTTTAAGAAATATGGCGCAACGGACTGCGACGAATGCGCCGATTCAAGGCACAGCCACGGCGGACATTATCAAGCTGGCCATTAGGTATGCCGAAGAAGATTTAAAAAAAGCAGGCCTCTTAGACAAGGTTCATCTGGTGCTACAAATCCACGATGAGCTGGTATATGAAGTGGAAGAAACTATCCTATTGGAAGCTGATAAAATAATAAAAAACGCTATGCAGAATGTGCTTTCTAGGTCATATTTACACCACAAAACCGAAATTCCTCTAGAAGTTCACTCCGGCTCCGGAGACAATTTCGGAGAAGTGAAATAGGG
Organism: Patescibacteria group bacterium; assembly: GCA_038061925.1. Taxonomy (GTDB): domain Bacteria; phylum Patescibacteriota; class Minisyncoccia; order Phycocordibacterales; family UBA9973; genus UBA9973. The sequence goes on along the minus strand of JBBTYD010000005.1, from coordinate 20,553 downwards.
TATTTTGTAGTATAATATGAAGGATGGAAACTTATAATGAAATAAAACAGGTTTCAGATAAAGAAAACCTCCCTAAAAGCAAAGTGCATAAGATTTTAGCGCATTCGTATACTCTGTGCTTTATTTTATTCTTAATCGGTGTCTATCTTGATAGTATTTTTAAATTTAAAATTTTTTCAAACTCCATTATGACACCAATAGGTATTATTTTATTGGTACTTGCCAGTTTTCTGATTCTTTGGGCGCAAAAGACTTCGCGAGATTTAAAAACAAAAAATATAAGCAAAGAAACTTTCTGCCAAGGACCATATTGTTATACTCGCAGTCCGACGCATTGGGGTCTTTTTTTCTTAATGCTAGGATTTGGGATCATCGCCAATGCTCTTTTTGTGATTTTGTTTGTTCTGGTTGCTTTTATTATTGCTAAGTTTGTGTTTTTAAACGAGCAGGAAAGAATCCTGACCGAGAAATACGGCACCCCTTATTTAGAATATAAAAAGCAAGTCAAGCTTTGATTTAAAAATTTATGTTATATCTTTTTAGTGGCGATGACGCTAACAATAAACTTCTCTCTTATGAGAAATTCATAAAGTCTGCTCCAGCCGGCGCGGAATTTTTTTTTATAAATAGGAATGATTTTAATCTGATTCAGATTGAAAGCTTTTATTCCGGCGCCAGTCTTTTTTCTCCGTTATCCAGAGTGGTTTTTCAAAATATTTTGGAATTTGAGGAAACAAGGGATTTTGTTCTAGATAAGTTAAAATTAATGGCCGAATCAGTTAATTCTTTTATATTTCTAGAAGGCAAGTTGAATAAACCTATATTAGATGTTTTTAAAAAAATTACTCCCCAGAGACTTCAGCTTAATATATTTGAATTACCCAAAGAAAAAAGAGAGAAATTTGATAATTTTTTAATCGCGAACGCTTTTGAAAAGAAAGACAAGTTAAATATGTGGATTTATTTTCGGCAGGCGATGGATAAGGGTGTAGGAATGGAAGAGCTCATTGGCGTTCTTTTTTGGAAAATAAAAGATCTGATAATAAAAAAAAATTTTCGCAAATTCTCCGCATCCGAACTTAAAAATTTAATTTCCAAATTAAGTTACCTTTTGCCTGAAGCTCGCAAAGTTGGAATTGAAGCGGAAGCGGTTTTCGAACAGTTTTTACTAAAAGTTTTTTAGTTGTATTTTATCTTGATTTTTAGGCTTATTTCGTATATATTTTATGTTTGAATGAGATTATGCGCCCGTAGCTCAGTTGGTAGAGCAGATCCCTTTTAAGGATAAGGTCGTTGGTTCGATCCCAACCGGGCGCACAATGTACAGAATTAATAAAACATTAGTGTATTTTCTTATCTTAACATTAATAAGTTCCGCCTTTGCCTACAGCATCATTGTCAAGGCCTATGATAATGCTTATGCTGGTTATTTGGTTGAATAAATATTCTTTCTAATCATTCTATTGGTGGCGCAGGCATTGGATTTTTAATGGGTAGAGACGTTGGACTGGCGGTGATAGTGTAGGCAGTATTGGCGGATACGATTCTTTGTCCGCTTGGATCATAAGTGTAAACGTTGGTCTTAGAACCGGCCGTGGCTTGACTTAGCCTGTTATTGTAATCCCAGGTATTGGTTAAGTCGGAACCTTTAGTTAGTTCATTACCATTGCGGTCGTAAGTTAGCGGGGTTGATCCAATAGATGTGACCGCGTGCGGATTGGCATAATTCGTACCTCCGTAAATATAAATTCCAGAAAAGTCGGATTTGGTCAAAAGATTACCAATTGCGTTGTAGGTGTAAGTTTGGGTATAGGCATTTTGACCCGGCGCGACATTGGTTATCACGGCTTCCATTAGGCGATCTAAATCATCATAAATATAATGGGCTGTTTTGGAAGTGTCCGTTGCCGAGGCATCGACTATTTGGAGAATGTTGCCGACTGCGTCATAGGTGTAAGTAAGATCTTGAAGATGGAGAGATCCGGGGAGGGTCGTGATTTTAGCAGTCAACCTGTAAAGTTTGGTGGAATCGTAAGTGTTGGTGGTGGTTGCGCCATTCTGATAGACAATGGTGGCAGGTTGTTCAGTTGGAGAATAATCGAAGTTGCTAACGACCGCAGTGTATTCCGTATCATTTGCTTCTTTCTTTTGAACTGATTCCAGCAATCCGGCTGAATTGTAGTTGTATTTTACGATGGCTGAATCTGGATTGGTGATTGTAATCTGATTGCCCAGTCGGTCATAATCATAACTGGTCCGATAAGTCGCTCCGTTAATAATTTTTGATTCGCTTTTCAGTTCGCCCACTGCGTTGTAGGTGTTAGTTTGAGCAAGCGCTCGGGTGGCAATGCCTGTGAGACGTCCTAGGCCCTCGGCGCCACGGTCGTAGGTGTAAGTTACTTCCACTCCGGTGTTTCTTGTGTAATCTTCAGTTAACTGCCGATTCAAGACGTCGTAGGTATAATTGATTGCCGTAGGTGGTGAGCTTCTCGAACCATTGGGGTCCACAATTTTAATTAAATTTCCATTATTATCGTAGGTATAAACATAAGCGCCAAAAGTAAGGTCGCCCGGCGCGTGTAAATCCTGGGCTGTCAATCGGCGTCCCAAACCATCGTAAGTAAAATTCCGGATGTTGCCCAAAGCATCCGTGATTTTTGTCAAATCTCCGAGATAATCGTAGGAGTAATAAGTGGTTGCCGGTCCTGAGCTGATCGAAGGGTGTTCATCAACTTGGATTAAATTATTATAAGCGTCTTTGGATAGATCTTTTGTTTTGCCATTGGCATTGGTGATCGTCAGTTTCCAATCATTGTAGGTATTGGTGATAGTGCCTAGATTATTTACAGAAGCAGTTACTCTTTGCGCTGGGTCATAAGTGTAATTAGTATAAAGCTCCGATGTCGTCGTCGGGGCAGTTCTGGCCGAGCCAGAACTATTGTAAGGCAATGATTCTTTGTCCAGCAATCCACGATTGTTATACACATAATCTTTGACGGAATATCCATCTTCCGCTTCTTTTTTTTCTTGTATTTTTCTGCCCAGACCATCAAAGTATGTGTATGTGTCAATGCTAGTTGAATCGTCTAAATAATCAGTCTTTTGCGTTGCGACATTGTTGGGAGTATCGGTATATATGTATGAGGTTCTAACGACTAGAGACGAAGGATCAACGAGATCTGGTTGTTTTTCCGAGAGAAGTCTTCCTAAACCGTCATAAGCATATTGAAAGACTCGATGATTCGGATCAATCTTTTGCTTGACTTGACCGGTGGAATAATCGTAAGCCAGATTCACGGTTTGATTGAGGGCGTTCGTGATGGTGGCGGGATATAAATTAAAATTGTCGTAAGCATAGTTAGTTGGATTGCCATTGGCGTCAACGCTTTCCTTCACTAAGCCATAACCTCTGTAAGATTTTTGGATATTGACATATGTATTTCCATTTTTCCATTTTTCTTCTTTTGTCTGGTTGCCTTTCGAGAGCTGGCCTAATGGCAAGTTGTCATAATAATAGAGAGACTCTTTAACTTTGTTTGAATTTTGGTCTACAGTATTTTGACTGGCTACTTTAGATTTCGCGCTTTCTATTGCATAAGTGTAATTTGTGGTAAAACTGTCGTTGCCAATATCGCTGAAACTGCCGTTATCGTTGCCCACGACTTCGCCATATTCTGTTTTTTGGAGAAGATTGCCGTTTAAATTGTCATATACATACCCTTCCGCTTTGTCTTTGTGCGTTGAGTCGCCATCGTAAGTGGAATCAATAGTTTGCGCCAGTTTCACGAATTTACTACCATTGCCCAAATCAGAATCATCCCACTTGTTTATGGCTTTGGAATAGATATTACCAGAACTGTCTGCCGTTTCTACTCGATACGGTTTTCCTATTTTCCATTCGTCATCGTTATATTCTCCAAGAAGTGTTTGCCCTGAGCTGGTCGAAGGGTTGCCTTGATGATAAAAGGTGGTGGTGGTGTTGCCGACCGAATCTGTTTCGCTGACTTTATTGAAACCGGCGAACTTGCGGTCGAGAGCCGTATTGAAAAAGTAAGAACCGCCTTCGTAACTATAAGAGGTTGTTTCGCTGTTGCCGTTGCCGTCATTTATGGTGATTTGGGAAACAGTTGTTAGATTTAAAGGCAGATTTGGATTGAGAAGATTGTTTGAATTATCATAATATTGTGTTGATTTTTTATAAGTAATATCAGTGTTACCTTCTGTTGAGGAAGTTATTTTTTTGAGAGTATCTGTGGGAATTTTTGTATTGTTTAGCCAAGCATTGGTAGTTGAATTTTGTGTCATAAAAAAATCCAAGGAACCGTCAGTATTAATATCAACAATATTTAAAAAAGGCCATGTTGTAAAATTAATCCAAGGATTCCAAGGATTCCCTGGTACATTCCAGGTCGGAGATTTCACCCAGCCTGTTCCAGTATTTAAATATGTGTTAAAATTTCTATCCACAAGGGTGCTCCCTGGCACTGCGTCGACAAGTCCATCATTGTTTACATCAAAAAAGACAATTCTATTGCCTTGATAAATATTACCAAAGTATATTTCATCTGAAAGAAATGAATTATCCAGTACCCACTTTCCATCTCCTTTATTCAGATATATTGATTTTTCAGATCGACTAGGAATAGAACTATCAAATTGATATAAGATATCGGGGAGACCATCACTATTTATATCAACAAATTGGACACTAAGATCTTGTGAGGTTGCTAAAGAAACGGGGGTATTCCAATTTTGTGTAGACGTACTAAAACTTGTACCTATATTTATTTGAGTTCCAGTTCTTTCGTTTCCTCCTCCTCCGTTCCGTATAATGTCATTCAACCCATCCGCATTAAGATCAATAAAATAAGAACTCCAATCAACATTATCATCATCACCATTGAAAGTGATTGTAGGAAGCCAAGCTTTATTTTGAACCCAAGATGAACCGTTTGTATTTATATACGTATCATATTCATTTGCGTTTAGAATATAGGGAGTGTGATCATCTGACTTTATAATATCGGGCAAAAGATCTCCATTCACATCTCCCGTACGCACTCCCCGATTCCATCCATACCCATATCCATATTCCTTTCCACGCGCATCACAGTGACTAAACAAAATTGGAGGTTGTAATGAACTATTTTCACTCCAAGCATTATGTGTATTATTTATATATGTGTTTTTAACTATTCCTTGGTTTGGATTACAATTCCATTTGTATGACTCGACAATATCAGGTAAAGCATCACCGTTAACATCAAGCATACTTTGATACCCGTTAAATGAAACAGGCGCAGTGTATGTCTTAGTATCAAGTTTCCAACCAGGAGTGCTTTTATAATAATCAAAAAAAATTGTGGGTAAAGTTGTAATGACAGAATTCACATCCTGTCCCGATTCAGTAACACTTTCGAGTAACGAACGAACTCCATTATCTCCCGTCGTATAAGCTAAACTGTATTTTTTCACCCAGACATTATTTATTTTTATTTGTATTTCACTAATCCGATAATTGCTCGCGACCAGAAACGTCGTGGCATAAGATTTATTTATATCCACCCTGGACTCTCTCAAAAACTCAATTTCAAAGATGCCAGAATAATTTATAGCGGACGGATAAATCTGTCCCGCGTCTTTGTTATAGGTGTATTGGATGTAGTTATCATTTGTGTCTCTTGTTTCTTCCAGCATCCATTTATATATATGCGAAGTGTCATTTGGGTCATCTTGTCTGGCAGATGAATTGTAACCGAATTTATAGGTCGTTCCTTGTTTGTCGGTTACGAGCCACTGATCACTTCCAAAATTATAACTGGAAAAGCTTCCCGACTCTGTTTTGGGTGTGAATTTTCCGTTGCCTTGAGACACCAACTCTCCGTCCGTGGAAGAATAGAAATAATTTTCTGCATAAAGCTTGTCTGTTCCATCTTTGTTTATTCTTTCAATATACGGGATATTATCTGTCCAGCCGTAACCAAACATACTATTGTTAAAATTGTTCTTGCTGTTATATTGAAGTTTCAAATCTGGCGTTAGACCATTTCTGCCCGGAGGCGCAGAGATTGGATAATCAAAGGTCAAAGCCCCGGTATTTAAATCTGTTTTCGGTTGCAAAGTTTTTTGAGCGCCGGAGGGGCTGTATGACTGTGTCGTTCCTGAAGTGACGGAGCTAGTCTGAACACTGCTTAAAGATTTCTTGTCTGTAAGTTTGTCGGTTGCCGGCGCAGGAGAAAGATCTAAAGGCGCCTCCGATGTTGGTGGCAGAGAACTGGCCACGGCGGGGTCTGATTTTAAAAGAGGAACGGATGGAGCGTCATCCACCGGGGAGCTGTTGTCTATCGGCGCAAGCGTGGGAGGTAGCGTTGTCTTGTTATTAGCTAAAATAAAAGAGAGCGGTTGAAAGACCAAGAACAGTAGAGTGACTAAAGAAATTATTTTTTGTTTTTTTTCTATCATAAATTTATTTTCTTCAGTCATTTTCTAAAATTATCGTTTCTTCAATAAAACTTTTGATAAGATTCAAGTCTTCTACATTTAAAGTGTCTGATAGATTGCCAAATATATTTTTAAAAGCGTTTTTAATTTGGTTGTTAGTAATTTTACCCATTCCTTCTTTTGCTACTCTATAGAGGTTAAATACAACATCCGAATATTCACCGGAAGCTCCACCTAATCCTAATGGGTCACTTTCATGGATATAATTATCAATTTTTTTAATTGAATTATTTATTACATTTTTTTTCATAAATTTTTATTTAATACTTTTTAATACATTTGATATATGGACCTTAAATTCACTACTATGATACGTAGTAATTAAACCGCCCAATTTATCAAGAACAACTCCAGCTTGTTTATTAAGATAAACGGAGTTGCTGTCTTGTTGTAATTTAATCAGAGGATTTTTTACTGTATCTTGTATGAGTTGGGGAGAAATCCCTCTGGAAATTGCTTGGTTTAAGCCATGATAAGGGTCTTTTGTAACAATGTTTGTAAAGCTTTTTAGCTCTCCTGGCGTAGTTTTAACCACTTTACCTAACTTACCAAAATCTTGTCCTAAATATAATCCCTTAGGAATACTGTTTTTCGGAATTTCCCCAGCCGTCACTGCTCCAATAACCGCCATACCATAATTTCCTTTATTCGCATCATCTATCACTTGAGACACACCGACTTGTCCCAATGGAGTCATGAGAGACTGGGAAAAGGAAGTGATTTGAGGCGCATACATTGCCAAGATACCTGCAGCCACTATTAGAACAGGAGCGAATTTTCCACTCGGATCACTATTGGTGATCGGATTGTTTCCAGCATAGGAATAACTATTCATTGCTTGTGGATTAGAAAGAGCGTTTTTGCCGTCTTTAGTTTGTCCTATCTCCCAGAAAACAGGATCTTGAGAAATGAACTGTCCCTTCTTCCCGTCATAATATCTAGCATTCAGATAACTCAAGGAAGTATCAGCATCATACATTTGTCCAATGAATTGTCGTTGCGGATTGTCTGTTCCGGAATTGATTCTCGGTGCACCAAAAGGAAAATAGTCCAGTGTCTGCGCGATGTTGCCCTTTGCGTCACTAACCACATTGGTTGACCCTAGATTGTCCGTCTGCACATATCCAGTCACCGCAGAAACTCCGGTTCCCGTCACGATGGCTATTTCTACTCCATTAGCAAAGATATGTTTGGTAACTTTACCATTTGAATCAATGTTGTAATACTTAGAAGGATAGGTGGTAATGACGGTAGTGGCCGAGACAGGGGATGTTTTGGAGGCGAAAACAGGGGTGAAAGGGGTTAAAATAAACAAAAAAGCTAACAAAACTGCGATTAATCTAAAGGAGGCCCTGTCTATATTGGACTGCAAAGATTTTATTGTAGACCTATAGATCTGCAATGATTTCATTGAAATATGATGTTAATATAAACTAAGACTACTGAAAAGTCAATAATTTATGTTAAACTGGTTGCAGTTATTTATTGCGAGAAATGTTATCAACAAGAGATGTATTAGCAAATTATGCTCCAAAATAACCAAGAAAATATTTTAATATTGCATAATATTCGAAGTGTAAAAAACGTCGGAGCAATGTTTCGCACAGCGGATGCAGCCGACATAAATAAAATTTATTTGACTGGCTATACCCCTGCGCCGTTAGACCGTTTCGGCAGAAAAAGGGAAGACTTGGCAAAATCTGCCTTAGGAGCGGAAGCATTTGTGTCTTGGGAGCAAAAGAAAAATATTTTTCCACTTTTAGTAAAACTGAGGAGGGAAAAATTTTTAATTATTGGCATTGAACAAGCTAAAAATTCTAGGGATTATAAAAAAGTGAAGTTGAAACATAAAAATGTTTTTATTTTAGGCGCTGAAGTCACAGGCATACCTAAAAATGTGCTAGAAAAATGCAACATAATTGCCGAAATTCCGATGCGCGGCAAAAAAGAATCGCTTAATGTTTCAGTGGCTTTAGGGATTGCGCTTTTTAGAATGCTTGATTTATAAAATAGCAATAAGAAACGGTCGTGCACTAATGCTAAATTATTTCTGATGCACTGAACAAAAATGCGCGCTGCGGCCGTTGACAACTATTCTTTTTATTGTACCTTTGCAACCTTTCTTCCTGCATTTCTCTCCCGTGCGTCGGTAGGTTTCGTGCTGCGTTTGAAATTTGCCTGGCAGGCCGTCGATATTGCGATAATCCGACATTGAGTCCCCGCCGAAATCTATGCCTTTAGTCAATGTTTCTTTTATTGCCTTGAATATGGCTTTTATTTCTTGCCTTTTGGAACCTTGGCGTAAGAGGATTGAAACTTTTTTCTCCGGATGCACGCCCGCGCTCCAAAGTATTTCGTCAGAATAAATATTGCCAATGCCGGCAATGATACTTTGATCTATTAGTACGCTTTTAATTTTCCCGTTTGGTTTTTTATTTAAGCGTTCCCTTAGTTTTTCTAAGTTGAAATTTTTCTCTAATGGTTCGGGACCGATATTATTTAAATGCTTGATATCGTGAGCGGTTGCCGTGTCCAACAAAGTAATTTTCCCGAATTTCCGAGCATCTGAAAAAGCGAGGCACTTGCCGTTATTAAAAGTGAAAACCGCATGAATAAACCTATTATATGGGTCATGAAGCGGGCCCTCTTCGTCTGGGGTCCAGGCCCGCGGGGAAAGGCCAGACCTTTTTGAATTCTTAAGGTCTGGCCTTGAGGAGCGGGTGAATTTATATTTACCGTAGAGTAAATGCCCAGTCATTTTTAGATGTACTAAAATCGTTTTATCCCCAGAGATATTTATCAAAATATTTTTTGCCCGTCTTTCAATCGATAAAACTTTTTTATTTAAAATTTCTTTTTTAAAAATTTTAAAATATTTTGGATTGGCGATTGTGTCACCTTGGCGTTTATCTTTGGTAGATAAATCTGTCCAGACGTTTTTTATTACCAGGCCCACTATTGTCTTTCTCAGGCCCTTGGTTGTTGTTTCTACTTCGGGAAGTTCAGGCATGTTATTTTCCACCCAAGATCTTTAGCGCTTCGCGAATTTTTGCATTGGTGCCTATGTCTGTGGGGATCTTTTTTAGTGCTTCTCGCGTTTCATTTTGAGAGTAGCCTAAAGATTTTAACGCTTCCAATATATCTAATTCATCTTTCAGAGAGTTTTCTTCTTTAGCGCTTATTTTATTTGCGATTTTATCTCTTAATTCTATTACAATTTTTTCAGCAGTTTTTTTTCCGATGCCGGATATTTTTGTTAGATACGATATGTCGCCTGCGCTTATCGCTTTACGGAGCGTTTCGATTGAAGTAACTCCTAAAATAGCGAGCGCTCCTTTTGGTCCGATACCCGGTATGCTGATAAGCATTTCAAAAAATTCTAGTTCAGCGTATTCTAAAAATCCATATAAGTCTAGCGCGTCTTCACGAACATGGGTATGAATCCAAAAAGAAACAAGTTCATTTATTTCTTTTTGTCCCGAGCGTAATCGAGGGGCAAGCCGAGAGAGTGTATCAGCCGATACGTTTATTTTATATCCAATCCCCGTTGTTTCTAATATTAAAAATTTCTCTGTTTTTAATATTATTTTTCCTTTAATACTGCCGATCATAGATTAATCATACTCCCTAAAGCTATTTTCTATGATTGACAAATATTACCTCTTCTGCTATATTTAGGCGCATGCCCATAACACAATCAGCTAAAAAAGCGATTCGAGGTTCTCTGCGCAAGAAAGCTTTTAACGACAGCCGCAAGCGCGCAATGAAAGAGGTGATAAAGAAAATTGAGAAAATTGTCAAAACAAATAAAAACGAAGGTCTTAAAATGTTAAGTTCCGCTTTTGCTATAATAGATAAAGCGGCTCAAAAAGGTGTCATTAAAAAAAACAATGCCGCTCGCAAGAAATCTCGCTTGTCTAAATTAACAAAGTAAAAATGAATCATCTTTTGGAATTTTACGGGACTGAATGTCCATATTGCGTGAGGATGCATACGCTCGTGGAAAAATTGGAAAAAGAGGAGGGAATCAAAGTAGAAAGTTTGGAAGTTTGGCATAATAAGGAAAATGAGAAGCGTTTGTTAGAATTGGATAAAAATTTATGTGGCGGGGTGCCCTTTTTTTATAATACTAAAACCAATAAGTGGATATGTGGCGAATCGAACTATAGGGAATTAAAAGAATGGGCGCAAGATAGATAGCCTATATCTTATGGCATAGAAGGAAAAATAAAAAACCACTCCTTAAGGAGTGGTTTTTTATTGGAAAGAATATTACGCGCGTTGCACGTTGGTAGCATTCAATCCCTTTGGTGATTCTTCTGTTTCAAAAGAGACAGTATCACCTTCTTTAAGCTCGTCAAAGGTTACGCCCACGAGAGAGTTGCTGTGAAAGAATAAATCTTTCGCCAGTCCTTCTCCCGTGATAAAGCCAAAACCTTTTTCCGTGAGTCTTTTTATTGTACCGGTCATTGATTTTTTGTTAAGTTATTAAATACAAAAGTGTTCTACGAAATCGACTCTTTTCTTTATCCATTCGAGCCAAAAAACTTTCTAGACTCTCAGGATCTACGACCTACTTTGTTTTCCAAGTGTATCACAGAAGCATCTATTTTGTCAAGTGGCCCCTCTTTTCTTTCTATTTTTGCTTAAATAAGCTAATCTATGTTGATGTCTAAAGAAGAAATAAAAGAAACAAGAGAAAATCAAAAAACTCAAGAAACTATAATTAGATTTGATAATGTCTCGTTTGAATGGGGGATCAATAAGCCTATTTTAGATAAAGTAAGTTTTACCATAAGACGAGGAATGAAATTTACCCTGATGGGGCAAAATGGAGCTGGAAAGAGTACGATTTTTGGCTTGATTTCCGGCTTATACGTTCCCGAATCTGGAATTATTAATATTGTTCAAGGAGTAACTATTGCTTCCGCTTTACAGGTAATTCATCGAGACCAGTTGGATTTGACGGTTAGAGAATTTTTTGAAAAATGTTTTAAACATAAAATTTATAATATTGACCCTAAAATTAATGATGTTTTGGAAATGGTAAATTTTAAAAAACATACCCAAATACATGATGAAAAAATAAAAACTTTCTCTGGTGGACAACAGGCTCGACTGCTACTTGCTTCTGCCCTTATCCAAGATCCAGATTTACTCTTACTGGATGAACCAACAAATAATTTAGACAAAGTCGGTATTGCTCATTTAACGGATTTTTTGATTAATTATAAAAAAACTGTTTTAGTTATTTCTCACGATGCGGAGTTTCTTAACGCTTTTTCGGAAGGTGTTCTTTATTTAGATATATATACAAAACGCATTGAACAATATGTCGGTAATTATTTTAATGTTGTCAAAGATATTACGGCTCGGGTAGAAAAAGAAAATATGAAAAATGCCCAATTGGAAAAAGAAATTCAGGCCAAAAAAGAGCAAGCGAATGTATTTGCGTATAAGGGAGGAAGACTCCGATTGGTTGCCAAGCGAATGCGTGAAAAAGCCGAAGAATTAGAAGAAAAGATGGTGGATGTGCGAAAGGAAGATAGATCTATTAGATCTTTTACCATTCCCTCCCAACCTGACTTGATTGGAGAAATTTTAAATATCTCTTCTTTTACCATTAAAAAGAACGGTAAAATTATAAAGCATAAAGCAAAAATATCTTTAAATAAAAACAGCCATTTACTCTTACAAGGGCCGAATGGAATAGGTAAAACAACTCTATTAGAAAGACTGGCGAGCGGTCAGGCCGATGGAGAAAAGGTAAAAGAGGGAATACGCATTGGATATTATAGACAGGATTTTTCTACGCTTAATTTTGAAGATACTGTTTATCAATCTTTATCGAGCGCCATGCTCGCGGGTGGAGAAAAGTTGGATGAGGAGAAAATGCGTTCTATCGCCGCGGGTTTCTTAATCACCGGAGAATTTATTCGTACTCAAATAGGTGATCTTTCGGAGGGACAAAAGGGTTTGGTGGCTTTCGCCAGATTAGTTCTCCAAAAACCCGGACTTTTAATTTTAGACGAGCCGACGAATCATATAAATTTTCGTCATTTGCCCATCATTGCGGAAGCGCTAGACAAATACACTGGGGCGATGATTCTTGTTTCGCACGTTCCTGAATTTATTAAACAAATCAGGATTGATGAAGTATTGGATTTAGAAAAATGAACACCCAGCAAGGGTAGTCCTTGCTGGATAGTTATTCAGCTCTATTGTGTTCGAGAAAAGTTTTTTCTTGTGTTTTAAAATCTAATTCTATATCTTTTATGTACTTTGGTACAAGAGAAAAATCTATTATATCTAATTCTGGTCTATTTTTTTCTAGAAAATCTAAATAACTTGAATATTTATAATTTTGCAGAAATTCTTCTGTTTCTTTTTTATTTTTAACGCCTTCTTCTTTCCAGTTTTTCTCTATTATAGATATTGGATTTAAATGTATATAAGAAAATATATACATATACTGTGATTCATTATCTATATGTTCAGATCTAAAAGGATGTGTAAATAGAGGACCGCTTCGTTCATATTTCGTATTAAAATACATTGAGTAAGCAGTTAAAAGTTTGCCCATAAACTTAGTTATTCCATTTTCTGTATGCTCGTATAAAATTAGATGAAAATGATTAGGCATCAAACAATAACCCAAAATTGAAACAAGGGTTTTTTCTCTTTGTTCTTTAAAAATTTCTACTAAGTTGTTTTTATGTGCTTGTAAAAAATTATCCATCCTAAATGATAAGTCTTGATTCATAATATATAGAAGAGCTATAAAACGGTCATAATCTTTGGTATTAAGAAATATTTTTCGCTTCTCGACTCCTCGCGAGTAAATATGGTAGTGTTCGCCTGAAACAAAAGGTGTTTTTCTATACATGTTTACATTATAAACTAAAGCGAAAGTTTCAGCAAGGGTAGTCCTTGCTGGACTGATGAAGTACTTGATCTAGAAAA
>JBBTYD010000005.1:0-6989 GCA_038061925.1 Patescibacteria group bacterium | reverse complement strand
CAGCAAGGGTAGTCCTTGCTGGACTGATGAAGTACTTGATCTAGAAAAGTAGTCAATAAATTCAACAGGTACTAGTTTCTAGAAAATTTAAAACATGCCTCTATCAGTTTAAATAACCCCCACAAAGCCATAGGTATACCAATAAAAACCCAGATTCCTTGCAATGTGCCTGCTTGATCACTACTTGGTATATTTGGTTATCCAAGAAACTCTTCCCCAAAGTAGAGGTTCTGATAAATATAGGCCAACAGAGAAGAGTGCAGTATATCCAAGCCACGGAAGTACTCTTGTTTGATGTTTTATTAACTTTATTAAATAAACAAGGGAAGCAATTGTCCCCGCCACAGTAACAACTCCCAAAATGAGTATTATCACTGTATTTATGTTCATAATCGGTGTCAATTAATTAGTAATATTCCGAGACTTTATTATATCATAAAAACTGAACACAAACTCTTTAATAAATTTATTTTAAAAACTTATAGATTTTAGGAAGATGACTAATTCTTCGCCTTTTATTTCTCGCTTAGCGTTAGGTTTTAAATTACCTAATTTTATATTTATAATTCTCTCGCGTTTCAAATCGGCGACTTCTTGAAAAAGAGCCGAGCACATACGCCTGATCTGATGTTTCTTGCCTTCAGTTAGTATTATTCTAAAAGTAAAATTATTTATGATTGCAACGAAACATTTTTTGGTCAAATATCCCTCAATATTTACTCCCGCTTCCATTTTTTGTTTGAAATTAGAACGAAGCTTGTTGGAAGTTTTCACGACATATTCTTTTTCATGAAAATATTTAGGATTTAAGAGTTGATCGGTAATCCGTCCATCATTTGTCAGGATCATAAGTCCATGAGAAGCTTTGTCTAATCTGCCCAAAGGAAATAGGTCTTCTTGTGGAGAGCTTGTTTCAATTCCAACTGGTTTATTATAAGCAAAATATAAATATTCTTTTTGTTCTCCTTCTTTTACTTCTACAATATCTTTTGCTAAAACTTTACTGCCCAGCCTAGCTAGCTTACCATTAATAAAAACCTTTTTCTCTTTCACCAATTCATCTGCCCCTCGCCTGGTCGAGATTTTTTTAAGGGCAAGATATTTATTTATTCGCATTGGATACAATTGTATTATTTTTTTATCTATTTTATTCATAACGTAATGCATCTATCGGATTTAACATCGCTGCTCGACGGGCAGGGTAGTAGCCGAAGATAATACCGATACTAGCCGAGACACTAAAAGCTAAAAATACAGAAGACAACGAAACTTGTGTTTGGACAATACCGGTCGAGGTTACTATCAAGCATATCAACCATCCCAATGCGATTCCCAGAATTCCCCCAATAAATGTTAGTGTTACAGCTTCGGACAGAAATTGCAGATTAATATCACTCTTTTTTGCTCCGATTGCTTTTCGCAGTCCGATTTCCTTCGTGCGTTCAGTCACGGTTGTGAGCATCATATTCATAATGCCTATGCCGCCAACTAAAAGTGAAATTGAAGCGATGGCTGCCAAGAAAAGCGTAAAAGTGTCTATGACCGTAGTGAGTGTTCCTAAAATATCTTCTTGTGAAATTATTGAAAAATCCGCTTCAACTACTCGATGTTTATCTAGGAGTGCATTAGTTGCCAAATCTTTAACTTCTGCCATTTTATTTTTATCAGTAACGGAAATAGAAATAGTGGACAGATAATCCTCTCCGGAGAGAATTTTTTGCATTGTGGAAAGAGGTACGAAAATCATATCATCCGGACCAGAAAATCCCGCTCCTCCTTTCGCGACCAATACTCCAATAACATTAAAATTTATTTTATTAATGCGAACAGTTTTGCCAAGTGGATCAACATCCGCAAATAAATCTGTGGCGGCCGTCGCGCCCAAAACTGCTTGTCGGCCGATACTCCTCTGGTTGGCATCAGAAATAAAACTTCCGCTTACTAGAGTTACATTATGTGCAAATTGATAATCTCCAGTTACGCCTGTAATAGTAGTATTTGTATTATTACCTGTTGCGACCACTTGAAATCTGCGAGCGACTTCTGGAGAAACAGATCCTATACCGTCTAGGGCTTTGATTATATCTATATCTTCATTTTTTAATGTTTGGGCGCTCCCCCGGCCAGAAGAGACAATTCCCCGTCCTGGTTGAACAACGCCAGGAAGGATTGTTAAGAGGTTTGAGCCTAATCCCTCGATACTTGACTGGATAGACGCTTTAGCGCCATTGCCGATGGAAATCATCGCGATAACCGAGGCGATACCTATCACAATACCAAGCATAGTCAGTCCGGAACGGACAAGATTAGCGGATAAAGAACGATATGTTTCATTTGTCACATCTTTTAGTTTCATATTTGTTTTTTACCTCCCCAATCATGTCCCGCATAATTTATGGTTCTTTTTTTATGAGTTGTTCTGTCTTCGACAAGTTTCCCGTCTTTTATAAAAAGAATTCTATTAGCGTGTTCCGCTATTTCTTGTTCATGAGTAATAAGAATTATGGTTCGATTTAATTCCTTATTTAATTTTTGGAAAGTTCCCATAACGATCTCTCCTGTTTTTGAATCTAAGTTTCCGGTCGGTTCATCCGCTAAAATAAGCGATGGATTATTTACTAATGCTCTAGCAATTGCTACGCGTTGGATTTGACCACCGGAAATCTGATTAGACATATGATGAAAATGATTTTCATCGAGGCCTGAAGCGATCAGCGCTTTCCTTGCCCTTTTCTCTCTTTCTGCACCATGTACTCCGGCGTACACTAAAGGCAACATTACATTTCGTAATACGGTTGTTCTTGGTAATAAATTGAAAGCTTGAAAAACGAACCCAATTTTATCTTTACGGATGTCCGCAAGTTCGTCATCCGATAATGTAGATACATCTTTTTCGTCCAGTAAATATGTTCCGGAGGTTGGACTATCCAGTGCTCCCAAAATATGCATCAACGTTGATTTGCCACTTCCTGACGGCCCCATTATTGCCACAAATTCTCCGTCGTTAATGGTAAAAGATACGTCATTTAATGCGTTAAATTCAACATCTCCCGTCTTATACATTTTTGTAATGTTTTTTACTTCAATCATCCGTTATTAAAATTATCGTGCTTGTATTCTCATACCTCCGCCTCCAACCCCTCTATTTCCTGTTGTGGGAGTTCCAAAGATACTAGGTGCTGTTGCTGTCGTCGTGGTGGTAGGTAGGATTGTTCTTGTCACAATTTCGTCACCTTCTTTAATACTGGAGATAATTTCACTTTGTGAGTCATTTGACAAACCAACTTCAACTAGAATTTTATTCGGCACGATTTTAGAGATAGAACCAATCGCTCCGGCGATGGGTGGCGCTAAGGGCGTATCAAAGTTTTCAATATAACTTGTTCCGGCTTGCGATTTTATTGCGCTGTTAGCCACTACTAGCACATCTTGTTTTATGTCTGTAATGATTGCTGCCGATACGCTCATGGCAGATTTTACTCTTTCATCTTGCGTGTCAAAACTTATTTTTACATTGTAAGTTACCACTCCTTGGGAAACGGTGCCAATAGTATCAATATCTGCGACCACGCCTGCTATGGTAAGGTCCGGAATCGCGTCAAAAGTGAGAGTTGCTTTTTGTCCAATTTTTATTTTTGCTACGTCTACTTCATTAAGGGAAATTTCGGCGAGTTGTTTTTTTGTAATAAGTGTCGTCACAATCGTTCCGGCGGAAATTGTATCTGATTTTTTTATATTGACTTTCGTTATGGTGCCAGCAAAAGGGGCGCGGATAAAATAATCTGCCGATTTATCTTTCGCATCTTGCAACGCATTTTCCTTTTGTTTTACTGATAATTCAAGAGATTGCATATCTAGGTTCGAGCTGGGGAAAGCGTCTTTGTAATTTTTTATACTGGTTGTATTTGATAGAAGGTTTACCAGGTGAGTATTGGCCTTGGAAGTATAACTGTTTAAAGTTGCTTTATGCGTAGTTATTATAAGAGGTGTGTCGAAGTTGTTTTTTTGGATTGAGCTATTAACAAAATCGATATAGTTATTTGCATTTTTGATCGCATCCGAGATGAGCTTAGTCGTATTATAAGTCTCCAAAATAAGAGCTTCCATAATTGCATTTTCAGAGATTCGGGAGACTATTTTGTAATCATCAAAATTCTTGTCATAAAAATTCTTCGCTTTGTTATAAGAATCTACAAAATTTTGTTTAAAAATTTTAACTTTGTCCCGGTCTCCATTTCCAACTTGTCCTTCATACCAATCCACATTCCATTGACCGGTTGCTGGATTGCTTTTAAAAAACATATCATGGAGTCCCGTCATAATTTCTGGCAAGTCCAGAAATGTATTTGAGACTGTATTGAATCCGTCATCGTAAGCTTTAACCAAGTCGGCATTCAAATTTTCGTTTGAATTTTGAATCTTGAATTTTTCTAAAGCGATTTTAGCGGATTCTAAATTTACTTCTGCATCGCGGATAGATTTTTCAGCGTCTTTAGCATCAAGTTGCGCGATAAGCCCACCCTCTCCGATTTTTTGTCCATTTTGCGTTCCTAGATAGATGACATCTCCAGAAACTTTAGCTTTAACATCTACTTGATTCAGACTGGAAACCTGACCACTACCAGAAATAGAGGCAACAATTGTTCCTTTTTTTACTTTGGCTACTACATAACGCGTATCCCCAGCCGTGCTGGTGAATTTTTTATATCCCCAGTATCCAATGCCAAGCAGAATTAGCACAAGAATGGCGCTGATTATTTTATGAGCCAGAATATATAATTTTATCTTGTTCATAAATAATTTTAAATATAACATAAATTTTTACATATGTTCCTGGGTGCGATCTGGTGTGTTACTTAAGAACTTACGGTGCAGATGTTGACCGAGAATGATAAGAATAAGTATAAGAATAATTAAAACAAACCACCCAAGGATATTAACTGGGAAAAAAGAATTAGACTCAATGATATTTGCTCCAAGCGCAGACTCTGCAGGTTGGATGGAGCTTAGGTTGGTGGTAGCCGTGTTGGCGTTCGTTGTATCTTTCTCTACAATACTGGTTTGGCTCGCGACATTATTCGTAGTGAAGTTTAAAATAGGGCCAATACTTCTCCATAAAGAATTTTCTGTTACGGCTCGGAAGTAATAAGTTGTTCCTGGAGAAAGTCTTCTGAGCGTATCTGCGTGAAAAACAGACGGCAATGTTCCAATTGATGTAACCACGGTTTTATTTCCTAGATTTGCAGTTTTTCCCCATTCAAACCAAGAATTTGCGAAATCATTTTCCGGATTAGTAATTAGAGAATTTAATTGGGCGCTTCTGCTTGATACTGATGTAGCGGGATTTGTTACTATGGTAGGGATTAAGGAATAATCATTTTCGGCACTTACATTTATTGCGCTTGTAAAGCTAGTTCTGAATGAATTAGTGTTTCCATAAACTATTCCTTGCGGATTTTGCGCAACCGCCCGGAAATAATATATAGTGTTCGCGCTGAGGCCAGAAACATTGGCAGTGTAGTTAGCGTATCCAAAATTAGAAATGCTTTTCACAGTGGCAAATCCAAAATTAGTATTTGTTCCATACTCAAACCAAGTATTTAAGTTATACGTATTATATAAATTGTTCCTATTTACTAGACCATTCAAGGTCGCGCTTGAACTGGTTATGTTAGTTGCATTATTTGTTGTTACACAGAGCGGGTTATAGTTATTCACATATGTATATGTGTTGCCACAAGTATTTGCTTGTGAATACTGCGCATAGCTAGGAGCAGGGGAATAAGCAAATAACATAGTTCCCAAAAGGATTATTCCAAACAAATTGATTATTTTATTGAACATTTGCCAATTATAGCACTTCAAAATACAAAAGTCAAATTTCTGGTGCTCCCGCCAAGAATCGAACTTGGATCGCCAGCTTCGCAGGCCAGCATTCTATCCGTTGAACTACGAGAGCAGTTCAACCTAGCTTAGCAATTTTTAAATGAAATTAAAAGCCTAAAGATTCCATTATTCTGAAAGATGGATGTTCTTTCATTTCTTCTTCAACGACGTTCTTTTCAAGCATAAGAAAACGAATATCTCCTGCCTGATCATCTATGGGAATTGACAAGATTGGCATAAATAATCTTTCTGATTTTATAAAAAGCATCGGTTTTAATTTTGTCTCTCCGGTCGGGTCTATTTGCACCCAAAAAGATTTTATATTTTCGTAAGGATAAAGTTGAGTTTTAATTTTTAGTCCTTGATTATTTAATTCATAATAGACCATTTCCGGTTTTTTAATTGCAAAAAATCCTAACAATAGGCCGCTTAACAAAAGAAGAACTGCGAAAAAATAATTACCGTAAATCATCGAAGCGACCGAACTGGTCACCACAATAATGCCGAGCGCCCAGAACCAATCAGCGCTTCGTTCTTTTTCTTCATATTCCAAAGCTGACCATTCCAATCTTTCCATGCGCTAATTTTAGCATAAAATAGCAGATTTTAGCAATCGATTTTAGTAAAAAGAAATACTTTTTAGCTCTTGATTTAACAATATCAGTTTTTTTAATTTTTCATCCATCTCTGCTATGATTTTTAGATGCCTAGGAAATAAATTGTCCATTTCAATATTATCACTACCAAAAGGCATAATAAAAACATTTCCACTATTGGGATTTTTGCCGAGAACCACTTTTATTCCTTGTGCCTTGCATCTTTCAATAATTTCATCTATTGGAGCAGTATAATCAGGATATTTTTCTGCAACCTCTTTTAATCTATCGTAAGATTCTTCATTAATGCCCGGAAAAGGAAAACCTTCACGAACTTCATTTAGCTCTCGAGCCAAAATAATATATTTTGCTTTTTTTTGTTCTCTTGTTTCTTCGGGTGAGTGTGAGGGTTGGTCAAATTGATTCATAAAGCTATTCTATCATAAAAATTCCAACTGGCGGTGTCTGTTTGAAAATATCCGAACGGAACTCTCTGGGCTCGGCGGG
>JBBTYD010000004.1:0-1069 GCA_038061925.1 Patescibacteria group bacterium | reverse complement strand
ACTGATCTCCGACGGTCTCATTGGCGCTAAGACGAAGAAGAAGATGAACCTGCTTGCACCATAAATTCCTACAAAATAAATACAGGAGTAAAATAGAATGGAAAGGAAGAAAGTGTGGTATAATATAGGTGTATGATTCCACAATCAATTGCAAAATTTTTCTGGGACAGCAATCCTCAAATCCTTGACTTGGAAAAGAACAAGAGATCAATAATTGTTCGTATTCTCAATTACGGTTCTTTAAACGATTGGAAGTGGCTTAAAGATAGATATGGAAATGACTTGATAGCCGAAGTAGCTACATCAAGTGATCGGATAAGTATTCGTGAACCCGCGAGAAAACTTGCGAAAATTATTTTTACCCTAACCTGATATGCTTGATCTACATACAAACGTTCTCACCAAAGAAGCAAAAATGTTATTTCCGTTTCTTGCCCATTTTAAAGATGATTTTTATGTGGCCGGAGGCACAGGACTGGCTCTTCAAATAGGTCATAGAATATCGGTGGATTTTGATCTTTTTTCTCTATCGCCAATCAAGAAAACTTTTTTAAAAAAAGTGGAAGAAGTTTTTAAGGGTAAGACATTAAAAATTCTTGTAAACAACGAAAGTGAATTAACATTATTTGTCGGTGAAGTTAAATGCACCTTTCTCTATTATCCGTTTCCTGTTATTTTATCTCTTGTGCAGGCAAGTCCGATACCTCTTTTGTCAGCCAAAGAAATACTTGTCACAAAAGCTTACACTATAGGTCGGCGCGGTGAACTAAAAGATTATGTTGACATATACAGCGGGCTGAAAAGAAATTGCTCTATCCTCTCCGAAGTGATAGATGTTGCAAAGAAAAAATATGGTGAAGCATTTAATGACAGGCTTTTTTTAGAACAACTTTTATATACAGAAGATCTGGAAAATATCGCTATCACTATGTTAGATGGAAACGTTCCATCAAAAATGGAAATGATTAATTATTTTTCAGAAATTATAAAAAACATCGTTCTTTAGTAAAATTTCACTTAAAAATGAAAACCTGGTATTCTAAATGGCATAATCATCCTCTCCGTTCTT
>JBBTYD010000003.1:0-43522 GCA_038061925.1 Patescibacteria group bacterium | reverse complement strand
AGATTGTTGAGTTGTTTAGAGGAGAAGTGATGGAAACGGCAGGAGAGGTAGTGTCGGGAGACAATCCACTGATTTGGAAGATATAAATTTTGTCGATATAAGTAAACGACTCCCTGCCACGGATAATCAAGTTGTGATTACCCGCGGTAAGATTAAAGACTTTGGCCTGATTTCCCCCTGATGAATATCCTCCCCAACTAGCGATTCTCTCCTCAAGTCCGGATGTTGTGTTTAAATACCAAGCGTTATCAATACTCGGTTCCGTGTCAATATTAATAAAAAATGAGTTATTGGCTTGCGAGGAAGCATTCACCAGACCGGAAATAATGTAATTTCCAGAAACCGGGGCATTGAAACCATAGACAGCTTTGCCTCCAGCCAAAGGATTGCTGACCTCTATGTCTTGGAAGATAGCTCCGTTAATCGACTTTTTGAATGGCGCGGTTATCGTCCCGCTTTCGGCTTCAAAAGAAGCAACAACAGGATACCTGCGAGAAAACATAGCAGTGACTGATTTGTTGGCACTCATGCTAACCGTACATGTTCCGATCCCACTGCAGACACCGGACCAGCCAGAGAAAACAGAGGATTCATTGGGTGTTGCTGTGAGCGTCGCGGTAGTGCCCGGGCCATAAACTTCAGCACAGTGTTTTCCGCAATCTATACTAGGGCCAGTAATTACACCCGCGCCCTCCCCTGTTTTATACGCACTAAGAAGTAAGGAGTTTGTTGGAGAAGAAGTCATAGCCGCAAGTGCCGAGATTTCATTTATTGAGAGTTGGTTATTATATATTCGAATGTCGTCAAGTTTGCCGTTGAAGAAACCGTCATTAGGCTGAACATATTGTTTAGTCCGATCAGCTCCGTAATAATTGGTGCAATCATTATCTGGGAAATTTCGTGTATCGCCATGATTGAGAGCGCCGATTGTTAAATATGTACCCAATTTAAAACTGGAAAAACGTTTTTGCGATATTTCACTAAATAAGTTTCCGTTAAAATAACCACTAATGGTATTTCCGTTCCAAGATACAGCGTAATGATTCCAGCTGCCTAGTGCCAAATTGGCGCCCGGAAACGTGAAAAAATCTTCTAGGGAGCCGCCATCGGTTCTAGAACTAAACGAGAGATAACTTCCTCCGTCGCGACCAATCATCCATGTTCCCGGATCCATCCCTGAAGTATCTATCAACTTCTCAAGAAGAGTGCTTACTTCATTACTGTCCATGGCAGCCCAAAATGATATTGTGCCGCTGGTCAGATTATCCAATGAACCGCTTTTCTTGACCGCCAGATAATCGCTGGCCACATCGCATCTGGTCCCTTGAAATTTCGCGCTTTTACTTCCGTCCGGGCCCAAAGCGGCAATCGGACATTGATTATATGTCGTGTTATTCAATGGAAAAGCGTTTTGACAATCCGCGTTATTATTATTTCCCGATTTATCGGAAAAAATGCCAGTACCGAAATTGTCACTCTCAAAATTAATATGAAGAACTAATTTGCTCGCTTGGGGTAATGATAATATTGTAAAATTAATCGTGTAATCAGACGAGTTCGCATTACCCGCAGAGTCCTGACACTTGATGTAATAAGTATATGATAAACCGTTTATGAGACCGGCCAGCACGGATGAATGAGATGTGTTTCCGGAAGCAGAGAAGATATTGGAGCTCGATATCAAGTTATATGAAATACCGGGAGAAAGTGAATATTTGCATGTAGCATTTTCGTTGGTTGTAACAGAAAGTGTGGTTGAAATAGTTCCAGCCGGTAGAGCGCCAGCAGGAGCTCCTCCGCTTATCACGGGGGGAATCGTGTCTTGAGGGTTTGCACTGCCTGAAGAAATTGACTTATAGGCGCCGATATTCCAGCCATAGCCGGCAGGAGGACTAAAAATGTTTCCCATATTGGTTCCAGCGTTGATAAGGGGCGATCCTGGAAGAGGCAGCAAATTAGAATCCAGCATTGGATTTATAGTTACATCATGCGTTTGGATGCCGGGAAATGCTACTTTGTATGCTGGATAAGTAAAAAAGCCTGTTCCGTTAAATTTTGTACTTATTTTTGTGCTATACGCAGGATCAGATGCATAAACAGCGTTGTTATCAAAAATAACATTGCTTCCGCTTCCAAAGCCCCCGTAAGAAACTGAATTATTATATCCAACATACAAATTTGCGAATGCGCTGCACGCCACGGCAGAATTACAGTTATCTTTAAATACATTATTAACAATGTAAAACTCTCTTATATCGGCATTCATTGTTGCCTTGGGGGATATATCAATAGCATTATTGGGGTTATTGACAATTACATTATTTACAAAATACATATTACGAACTGTTTCAACAATCGAACCGAGATATCCTAAAGAAAATTCAATTCCTCTGAATTGATGCCTCGTTGGAGGATATGTTTCATAAAATATATTGTTGTAGATATAAACATATCTCGGATTACTATTTTTGTTGCCACTAGGAAGGTCTCCAGGATTATAACGAATATAAGAATTGGCTCCGACATCATAATCAGCGGGAGGCAGATTAATCGATCCATCAAAATTATAAAACTGATTGTTATAGATCCTCACATAATTTGCCCAGAATTGAATACCGTCTTGATGATCAAAATAATGGAGACCCCTATCATGAATTTTATTGTTATAAATATCAGTTCCATTAATGCTCGTTTTTATTCCATCTCCATGAAAATTATAAATATCGGAATGATGAACTTTTATGGAAGAACCAAGAGTCGTGTCTAGAGTGCTTCCTTTATTGCTTTCCGTCAATTGTATAGCCTCGCTGAAAGTATTGTGAATAATTATGTGATCGAATTCCGCAATATTGTTTTTTTGAATTGTTTCAAGATGAATACCATTTGTTTGCTGGCATATCGGAACTGGGCAAGGGTCATCAGAACCAGAAAGAGGATCGATCTTTTTTGTCTTATCTAACCAATTGTCTTTACCAATATCAGCTATTTCAATATAAGAAAGATGTATTCCTTGAATGCTGGCTCCCACTATATTGACCCCATGGTAGAAAGAATGAGTAATCAAAAAGTGCGGACTTGGATCATTTCCTACTTGGCCTGACATTGAAATATAGCTTTGATTGCCAATATTGAGGCCATACCAACCTGTGCTACTATCCGAAAAAGCGCCGTCAATTATTACGAGTCCATTGTGAGAAGAATCTTGTCCGACTTTAATTGTTATAGGTTTCTCGGCTGTACCGCTGGTTGTGGGTTCCAACATTCCTATATAAGTCTGCGATGATCCTGAAGGTCCGCCGCTTATGTACACAAAGTCTCCGGGCTTTATGTTTGCCCAGTTGACCTGAAGGCCGCGATAGGTGCTTCCAATATTAGTCCATGCATCCTTCCATGAAGTGCCATTTTTTAATCCAGCGGTAGCAGTGTTGTCTATGTACCAGCAGCTGTTGCCTGGGCCAGCTTCACAGCTGCCAGATGGAGGTGGATTCGCAGGTGTGGTCACGCTCAAAGCTGAAGATTGCGCCGAGGCATTAGCCGGAACAGCCGTATCATAAGCGGAAACTGTGTAGGAATATAAAGTGCTTGGTGAAAGAGTGGAGTCGGTGTAGGTAGTGGCAGTAATACCTGTGGCTAATTGGGTGCCACCTCTATATATAGTGTAACCAGCGACTGGAGTGGAATCTGGATCAGCCGAAGCTGACCAGGAGATGGTTGCTCCGGTGGAAGTGATGCCTGATGAAGTGAGGCTTGCGGGAACGGAGGGAGGGTTGTCGGTGGTGACGGTACTGCCGCCCAAAGCGTAGAATGCGGAAACTTCATCGGCCGAGAGAGCGCGGGAGTAGACGCGAACATCATCAATCAGGCCATTGAAAAACGCGCTGTTACAAACACTGGAACCGTGAGTGGCTCCGATAACCATATTTCCCGCCGTTGAATTTAGAGCGCCAAAGCCGGCAGATGTGAAAGTTTTGAGCAGGACCCCGTTTTGATAGATATTTACCGTATCTGATCCGTTGTATGTTCCGACAAAATGCGCCCAGGTTCCATTCGGAATCGGGTTGGCCGTGGAAAGATCGCCGCCCAAAGAGCTTGTGCTGTTGTTCACAAAAAAACCAAAGCGATTACTCCCCGAATCCCTTACAAAAAATTGCTGCGCGCTTTGTCCGCCTCCAAGCGCGCCTTTGCCTATCACTTGTTTGCCGAATGCCGAAGATGTCGGATTTATCCAGATAGAGATAGTCAAGGCCCCTCTTAAATTCAAGGCGACAGGCTGCGAGAGGTTAACGCAGCTATTCGCTCCGTTAAAAGATAACGCTCCGTTATTTTGGCCCGTTGTCCACGCGGGCCCATTCGTTAAAGTCCCCGTATTATCGCTTCCGCTTGAATCGGTAGCGCTCGTTCCGCTACCCTTGTCAAACTTCCACCAGCCGACTAAGCCAGTGGTAGTATCTGCATAAACTTTATCAGTTTTAAGGATTGTATATTCCGGATAGTAAATGTTATTAATAGCGTTAAGAATAGAGAAGGTTAAAAGCAGAGAGATAACGCTAAAACTGCTCCAGTGGATGTAAGAACGGAGAGGATGATGATGCCATTTAGAATACCAAGTTTTCATTTTCAAAATTGTAGCATGTTATTTATAGCAAATCTATATTAGCCTGTATGCTAGACTTTAGTTTTAAAACGCTTCTGCTGTAAGAACAAGCGGAACCTCCGGAACCATAATATTTACAAGCAGCTCTTTTTTGCGCGCTCACACTATCGCCTATCGCCCCAAGGTCGGATAAATACATTCCCGAAGCTATAAACGCATCTTTTGGAGACCATGGATTAGCCATATATCCTAAAATAGTTTTTAAACGATCGGCAAAAAGTTTCCAAGTTGAAGGAATAAATTGCGCTGGCCCCATCGCGCCACCGTAACCTCCAGCCTTGGCGATTGGACAAGAAATCGCTGTCTTAAAAGCGTTAAATCCTAAATCAACCGTTAAACTCAAAAATACAGGCACATCGCGTGTTGGATTCATCACATTGGCAAATGCCGTTCCGGTGTTTTTCCCAACTCCTCCTCCGGTATCTGGATTCGTCAAGTAACACTGCCCGACATTTTCGCCCAAATTTGATTCTTGAGTTAAAACAGCCAGCAAAAAAGCGGGGTCAACCCCCATTTTGCTTTTTACAACATTCGCATAATCAAGCGCCGTGCCAAAATCAATTTTTTGCGAGATCCCAGCTAGACTAAACAAGGCGCTGCGAATTTTGTTCGCTTGCATTTTTTTAGCGGCGGCCAGTTTTTGATATGCTTGCTCTTTTTCTTTAGAAATAGCTAAAAGTTGTTTTTGTTGCGCTTGCGACTGAGCCATTTTTTTTTGACTATTTTCCAACTCAGCTTTAGCATCCGTTTCGGCATTTTGTTTTATTTCGAGATTAGTTTTCGCGACTTCCGTCTGCGCTTTTATTCCATTAATAAGATCAACGGACGTTTTGACAGCTTGTTTAATTGAAGTATAAGATTCTAAGTCACTGTAAAAATTGGAAATGCTGTTATTGGAAAGAACCAGATTTACGATAGTTTCCTCATCGAATTCATTGATGTTCCGGAGAAGTTGAGCCAAAGATTCATACTCGCGATCTATTTTGTCCGAAAGCGATTGAATGACATTCACTTTCTCAGCAATATTAACTTTTAGTTGCGCAATAACCAGAGCTCTGGCTTTTATTTTTGTTTTCAGAACATTAATCTGACTAGTCAAATAATCAACATCCCCCTTGAGAGTGCCTGTAGTTTTTTGTTGTTCTTTTTGTTGATTCAATAAATCGGCCAGTTGCGCTTCTATCTGAGTCAATTCATTTTGACAATAGTCTTTATCGGACTGGGGAGATGACACTGTCAGCGTTAAGCAATCAAAAGCGGCATTTGCTTTATATTTTACAAAACTAAAAAACACAAATATCGCAAAAATAAAAACAATAACAATTTTCTTGGTCATTGTTTTAATTGTAGCATAAAGAGAGCTAATTTTTTTATTTTTTCTCCACTTTCTTATCTATTTTTTCCCCGCCGACAACGCTCTGCGCAGTGTTGCGAGTAGCTTCTTTAGCAGGCGCGGCAACATCTACTGGAACTCCCTCTTCTTCTTTTTTACCTTTCTTCTCAACAGGAATAGCAGTCAAATCAACCGGCGCGGCAACTTCTTCTTTTTCCTCCACTTGAACGATAATAGAAGCGACCACTTCGCTTCTATTCGTAATTGCGATAACTCCGGCTGGCAATTTTATATTAGAAACAAAAACTTGATTTTCGATTGATTGGAGTGAAGATATGTCAACAAAAAGACTATGCGGTAGATCTACAGGCAAAGCTTCAATTTCAATTTCATGAAGCACTTTAACGAGATTCCCTATTCCACTCTTAACCGCATTGGATATACCTTCAAAAACAAGCGGCACCTTAACTCGTATTTTCTTTTTCATATCTATCGCCAAAAAATCCACGTGTATCGGCTCGTCTGTCACCGGATCAACTTGCACTTCGTGAATAAGCGCATCAATATCTCCACCCGACATTCCTATTTTCACTGCCGATGATTCTCCAGCTTCTCGCCAGACTTTTTTGAATTCAATATTAGAAATAGAAATAGAAGTAGTCTCCTTTCCCGCTCCATAAAACACCGCCGGGATTTTCCCAGATTTTCTTAAAATATCTGATTTTATACCTAAATCTCTCTTCGAAGCTTTAATTACAAACATAAAAAACAGTATACCTAAAAAAAAATAAAAAAGCAAATTGCGTTAGGCCTTGCCTAACGCAAAGTTAGCCATTCAAGAATTTCTTTAATAAAAAAAATTTTATTAGGAAAATATTTTGGAAATGATTCAACATTTAAGATTTTATTTTGGATTCGTTTTTCTCCAATAAAATCTAAGTAACTTGAATAGGGATATTTGCTTAAATAATCCAAAACTTCTTTCATATTTCTAATTCCTTTTTCTTTCCAGTCTTTTTGGATAAGTTTTATCGGATTTAAATGTATATATGAAAATAAATATTTTAAATAACGATCTGTGCCTAAATGTTGTGCTTTAAACTTTCCTTCAAACAGTCCACCGCTTCTTTCATATTTTTTATTATAATACATTGAATAAGCGGTACCCAGTTTCTGCATAAATTTACTTATTCCGCCTTCTGTCATCTCAGTTATCAATATGTGAAAATGGTTTGACATTAAACAAAATGCTCCTATATTGACTAAAAGATTATTCCTTCCTACTTCATAAATATCAAAATTGGAGTTTCTAGTTAAATCATAAAGACTAAAACTTTCGCTTGTATTTGAAATATAAAGTAGAGAAATAAATCTCAAATAATCTTCCTTGTTGTGAAAAATTTTCTGTTTACTATTGCCACGATTATAAATATGATAATATTCACCCTGAACTAAATTTATTTTTCTAATGGACATAATGATATTATCTCAAATACTTTCCGCGTTAGGCAAGGCCTAACGCAATTGACGGAGTTTTTGACTTATGATTTTTGTTTTAGAGAATTATATCTAATCCTTTCACTGCCAGGGTCAGTAAGCCCTGACAATTCAACTTCAAATTTTCCCGCCTTGTCTTTGGAAAGGTATGATAAGGCAATCCCCACGCAACGAGACACATACGGGTTTTTTAATGTCCAATCGTGTTTATACGATGAAACTTCCAACCGCATCCCGCCCATAAGAATTTTTTTCACGCCGCAATCATCCAAAGCCTTGATTAATTTGTCCCAAACTTCTCTATTATTTTCACCTTCCAGCTGTGGGGTGGGGCTGTTTGGAATTGTTTTAACAAAATATACCCCGCCCTGTGACAAACCGGCTAGATTTTCTTTAAGCCACCCTTGAAGCTTGGAAACATAGACAGCTTCTTCCATAATAATTATTGGCGGCGTTTTTTCTTTCGGCATGGCCAAGAGTTTGGCCAGAACCTGTTCAATTTGGACTAGCTTCACTTCTTTTGGATCATTAGCATATTGCTCTTCATTACCTCGCCATTTTTCATACATAGGATGCACGAAT
The DNA here is from genome assembly GCA_038061925.1 of Patescibacteria group bacterium. Lineage (GTDB taxonomy): Bacteria > Patescibacteriota > Minisyncoccia > Phycocordibacterales > UBA9973 > UBA9973. The sequence continues at coordinate 35,456 of JBBTYD010000003.1, read as the reverse complement.
ATCCTGACCAGTCCATGCCATTTTTCAACTCTATTTTTGAGTCGTTCCGTTTCGGAGGCGTCAAGATTGAAAAAATCATGTCCGTAATTAAGAGTTTTTATTAATTCTTGTTTTGGTTTAAACTCCATAATGCTTATATTATAAATTATAATTCAGCTTGTTGCAATAAATTTGCGTTAGGCAAGGCCTAACGTATTACTTAATGTGCGAAGTTATGTATTCTTTCGTGCCGCCGCCGCTTTTGATCGCCACTTTTTTCCCAGGATTAAAAATGTTTTGGGAATCGAAAATTTCCTTAATTTTCGCAAAAATTTTAATTATTTTTTCATCATACATCTTGTTCAAATAAGGTGTACGAATCAAACCATCATTATGCTCAGCCGTAATAGATCCTCCCAACCTAACGACTAAATCATATACTTGATTTGAAATTTTCATAATCATTTCTTTTAAATCGGGATCCTTTGGATTAACTAGGGTGTATATGTGCATATTGCCATCACCCGAGTGTCCACCGATAGCAAAAGTCATTTTTTTCTTGTATTCCCCTAAAATCTTATACAGCGCGGGAAAAAATTCTGGTAATTTTTCTGGTCTAACTATCACATCATCAATAAAAGGCATTGACTTAACCCGCTTTAGGTGATAACGAATCAAATTAAAAGCTTCATGACGAATAGTCCAATATTTTTTTGCTTCAAAAGCGTTCTTTGTAAGTCGCAGACCGATTTTTTTAATTGTTTGTAAATCTTTCAATGCTTTTTCCGCTTCAAAATCAGCTTCAGTTTGCGAATCTCCTGTAAATTCAATTAAAAAAACAAGTTTTGGAAAACCATGCTGTAAAGTCATCAAGGCTTCCGGCCAAAAACTAAAAATCAGTTTAAGAAAATTTTTTAAACCCAAAAGTTCGGTAAAACTTTTTAGGTATTTAAGCACGAGCCAAAAGGTCTTATCGTCATATGATTCAAGAGACTGCGGATTGTACTTTAAAATCCTATTCACTAAATCAGGCAACAAATTCATATCTCTTAAAAATACAACAAGTAATTTGGTATATTTTGAGTCAGGTACAAGTTTGAAAGTAATTTCAGTAGTAATACCCAAAGTGCCTTGCGAACCGACAAGAAGTTTATTCAAGTCAAAATATCCTCCGCTTCGCTTTTGATTTTTGACATTCCAAATATAATACCCTGAAGAATTTTTGTGAACATTCGGCTTGGCTTGTTTTATTTCTTCTTCATTATCAATTATTAATTGAAAAATTTTTCTATAAATTTCTCCTTCAAAATCATTTTGCGCAATTTTTTTATTTAATTCATCTTGGCCACACGATCGAACGACATATTCATTACCGTCCTCAAAGACAATTTTCGTTTCTAAAATATAATCTTCAGTTTTGCCGTATTTTAAAGTTCTTTCCCCGGCCGAATTATTGCCAAACATTCCACCCATGGCATTGATGCTTTTGGAAGCGGTAAAGCAAGGCAAAATAAGTCCTTTTTCTAAAGTTATTTTTTCGAAATCTCGATAAAACATCCCCGGCTGGACCGTTATTTTATTTGCCGAGGCATTGAACTCTATTAATTGATTCATATATCTGGTGAAATCTAAAATAATAGATTCACCGAGAGCCCCACCAGACATATCTGTTCCCGCGCATCTGGCAGTGATAGAAAGTTCTCCATATTTTTCTTTATTTTGCTTGTTCTCTTTAACCCATTTAACTAAATTCTGCACATCCTTCGCATCTTTCGGAAAAAGAACAAGTTTGGGTCGTATATCAAAAATACTCGCGTCGTGAGAATATTTCAAAAGCGTTTCCGTGCTATCTTCCACATCTCCTTTAAAAAATTTTTGTATTTCAGATTTCATATTTTTTCTTTTTGTATTGCTTTTTGTTCTTTTAGTCTAAAATCGTTCAGAAATAATTGATAAATGATGGGAAATAATCTTATCTCTTTTACCCATTTATGGACAACTTTCAATTCACTCTCCAAATTCTCTCTTGACATAGGAAGAAGAAAGGAAAAAGGAATTAGATCCGGCTCTAGTTGTAATAAGGCTCTTTTTTCATCTTCTGAAAAGAGATCTTTTTCAGCTTCTTCTCTCTGGACATGGTCACCAGACCATAAATTAGAAATTAAATTCAAATCTTCCTTATTATTAGCCACCAAACAAACTTTTCCCTTCCTAAGTCCTTGTGTTTCTTCATCAATTAAACCGCCCTCTTTAAAAAGCATTCCCGCCTCCTGAATTTTTGTTTTTAATTCATTCAATATCTTTGTTGGCACACCACCCTCCAGAGATATCGCGGAAGCTCCTTTTAATTTTCTCCAAACAAGCACCAGAAAAACTTTATCTTTTGGTTCTAGATGTCTAAAATTTTCTAGCCACCTCATTGCCCGCAATTCTTTCAATTCTTTCGAACTTATTTTTTTTTCTAATTGTCCACTTTCAATATTATTTTTCATATTGTCCGATACTCGCCAAGCTATTATTTCTAGCGGCCGCTAATAAAAAAGATTGCGCGCCTGCCACATCATTTGGATTTTGGGCCCAAGCTTGGAGGGCAAGGTTTTGAATGGCGCGACCGTAAGAAAACGTCAGGGGCCAAGGCAGAGGTCCTAATTTATGCATAGCATTCAAATTTTTTGTCGCTTCAATATCGCTTTGTCCACCAGAGAGAAAGACAATTCCGCCAATCATATCCGGAACTTTTTCCTTAAGACATTTGATAGTATTCCGCGCTATTTCCATATTGTCTGTAACCACTTTTACATCTTTTCCCGGAAGTACCATACTTGTTTTTAAAATTATTCCAGGCATAAAAACACCAGCTGTCTCAAGCTCATCAAAAACTATTTGCAAATTACAGGCCGTCGCTTCATAACATTTTTCTATCGGATGATTTCCATCTATTAAAACTTCCGGTTCAATGATCGGCATAATATCATTTTCCTGACATAAAATTGCATACTTTGCAAAAATTTCAGCATTGGTTTTCATACAATCAACGCTCGGAGTATTTTCTCCTATTGTATAAACTGCTCGCCATTTAGTAAAAGTCGCGCCTAATTTTTTATATTCTTTTAACCGATCCCCTAGCCCATCAAGTCCTTTGGTAATTTTCTCCCCAGGATGTCCTAAAAAATCAGAAAGGCCAGCATCGACTTTTATACCAACTTCTATCCCCTTTGATTGCAAAATAGAAATAAAACTTTTTTCTTCCTTGGTTTTCTGCCTAATTGTCTCATCAAAAAGAATATATCCAGAAATGTATTTTTCGATATTTGACGCAGTGATGAGAAGTTCGCGATATTCTCTTCTTTTTTCTTTGGTTGTCGGTATACCGAGTTTTTCTAAACGCTTATTGCAAGTAGGCAAACTCTCATCAATAGCCAAAATACCTTTTGGTGATTCTATCAATCTAACTATTGTTTGCGTTAAAATATTCTGGTTCATTTATTTTTATTTAACCCACTCATGCTTATCGCTATGAATGGGCAAGTAAATCTGCTAAAATTCGTTTGGTAACCGCCGGATTCGCAGAACCTTTGGTTTCCTTCATAATTTGTCCAACCAGAGACATTAAGGCTTGTTCTTTGCCATCCTTATAATCAGCCACAACTTTTTGATTGGCATCAATGATTTTTTGGGCAATTTTTTTTAATGCGTCTGTATTATTTCTTTGTAATAAATCTTTTTCTTTTGCAATTTTCATCGGCGATTCATCATTTTTTACAATCTTTTTTAGAATATCTTTGGCTACACGCGAACTTATTAAAGCTTCCACAATCATCGAAGAAAGTTCGGCCATGTTTTTGGCGCTCGGCATTTTAACATTTCCATCATTTTTCTTTAGACCTATAAAATCGGAAGTTATGTAATTGGAAGCAATTTTTATCTTATCTTTTTGATTAAGAATTTTGGCGATATCTTCAAACCAAGCGCCAAGAATCATGTCATTTATATAACTTTCTATATCTTCATCTTTTATGCCAAAATCATTTTTATATCTTATGCGTTTAGCCTGTGGCAATTCTGGTAATTCTTTTTTCATTTTTTTAAAATCAAATGCCTTGTGCAGTTTTAATTTCGGCAAATCTGGCTCTGGAAAATACCGATAATCCTGACTGGATTCTTTTTTTCTCTGAGAAAAAGTTTTTTGTTTGCTCTCATCCCAGCCACGCGTTTCTTGCGCTATTTCAATCCCCTTGCCACTTTCATGCAATTCAGTCATACGGCTAATTTCGTATAAAATTGCTTTCTCCACACTTCGGAATGAATTTAAATTCTTCACTTCAACCTTTATTCCAAGAACTTTTGAGTCTGAGGAAACAGAAATATTCGCCTCCACGCGCATTTCTCCCTTTTCCATATTTGCTTCAGACACATCCAAATAACGTAAAATAAGTTGAAGTTCACGAGCAAAATCGGCTGCCTCTTTCGCACTATGGATAACGGGTTCGGTAACTAATTCCATCAGTGGTACTCCTGCACGATTAAAATCTATTAACGAAAAATTTCCCCGATCATGCTTGTTGTTCGCTGTATCTTCTTCTAAATGCACACGGGAAATGTCAAAACCCAGTACTTGCCCGCCAGAAACTATCGGAAATTTATATTGTGAAATTTGATATCCTTTTGGAATGTCCGGATAAAAATAATTTTTACGGTCAAATTCTGTGAAATCGGCAATTTCCCCATTGACCGCCAGACCAACTTTGATCACATTTTCAATCGCTTTTTTATTTAAAACCGGCAACGCCCCCGGATGCGCCATACACACAGGGCAAATATTTACATTTGGATGCTCTTCATCAGGATCATTAAGACAACTGCAAAACATCTTCGTTTGCGTTTTTAATTCTGCGTGAATTTCAAGTCCAATGGTTGGATAATACTTTCTTTCCATGTATAAAATAATAGCATATTTTGTATCCTGAAACAAAAACCATTATTATTTCTTCTTCAAAATTTTTACTAACGCATCATTAAATTTCTTGACCATTTTATCATCAAACAAAGATAAAGGAAAAACATTTTCACTGATCTTTTGGAAATCTTTTATCTTTTTAGCGATAATCTTGGGATTTTCTATAATATCAGTTTTCGTTAAAATAATGATTTCTTCTTTTTTAGATAAACCGTCCTCGCCTAAATTCAAAGTTTGGTCATATTTAGCTAATTCTTTGCGAATCTCTTTATAACTTTTCAGCATCCCGGTTGTGCCTTTAGATAGATTCTCAAACGAGATCAGATGCGCGATCATTTTAGTACGTTTAATGTGACGTAAGAATTTAACCCCCAAACCTTTTCCCTCTGATGCTCCTTCAATAATTCCAGGAATATCAGCAATAATATAGCCGTAAAAATCTCCCAAATTTGGATCAAGAGTGGTAAAAGGATAATCTCCGACCTTCGCCTCTGCATTAGTGAGCGCATTTAAGAGGGAAGATTTGCCCGCATTGGGAAGTCCGACAAACCCAATATCAGCAAAAAGCTCCAACTCTATTTTAAAATTTCCCTTTTCACCCTCCTGTCCTTCTTTCCTCTCTCGGGGAGTTACGTTGACTGAGCTTTTGAAATGTTCATTTCCAAAACCGCCATATCCGCCCTTCAAGAGCAAAATCTTTTCTCCCTCGGATGTCAATTGCCATTTCTCATCTGTTTCAAGATTGGTAATAATAGAACCCACTGGCAATTCTAAAACAAAATCAACTCCAGATTTCCCGTGCAAGCTTTTGCTTCCACCGTCTGCTCCCCGGCCGGCAATAAAACTTTTTTTTGCTTTATATTTTAAAAGAATATGCACGTCACGAACAGCGATCACATAAAAATCTCCCCCTCGTCCGGCGTCCCCTCCAGCCGGTCCGCCTTTGGGTTCAAATTTTTGCCGATGCCAACGCACGACTCCGTTTCCCCCTCGTCCGGCTTCTGCATATATTTTTATCTCATCAATGAATGCCATATAATTTACACTGATAACGCTAATTCTGCTAATTTAATGGCTCCTTCTTTTGATTTTGCGACCGAAAGAAATAAATTATTATGACAAAAGACAGCATCTTGAACCCCCGTTATATTCTGCAATTCTTTTCCTCTTAATCCCGCCCAGGTTGTTGGAAAATTTTTTCTGTTTCCAAAATTATTTTTCTCTTTTCTCATAGCCACAATAGACCAATCTTCATTGTCGCCATATACAACAAAAAGGGACTTCGGAAAATCCTGCAATGCATCCCAAATCTCATATCTAGAAACTTTCGGCGCGTCGATGACAATCAATCTTTTATCTTTTGCTTTTTCATAAGAATTTCTAATAATTTTTGTAATTTCTATTTGGTCATTCGCTTTTTTTATTTCCCTCTTTAATATCTCTTTCGCCCAGACGAGCGCTTTGGCAAATTGTTTGTCTTTTTCCATATCTTCAAGAGCAGTCGGCGAAAAAGTGGCAAAAACATCTTGCAGAGTATAGGCTAAAATATTGGGAAAATTATTTTTAGATAAATCAACTCCGTTATCATTTGCGTCCACCGATATCACAAACTTCCGTTCAATAAAGTCAACCACTTCTTTTTTACCCGCAACTTCTAAACCAAATTTTTGCCAAACCAAACCAAAAGCGGCATAAGGTATGCCTTCTCTCACGCCTGCTCCACCTGTTTGATGATGGTCAAATTTGTTTGATCTGGAATCATATATTCCTCCCACATCAAAAACATAATCTCCACTGTCTATTATTTCTTTATCTCTAGTGCGAATTATTTCAAAAGTTTCACCATTCTTTTCAAGATAGATTGAAATTGTCGCAGCCGCAAAAATATCATCCGTATGGAAAGATCCGTCATGAGTGACAAGTGTCTTTTTTAATTTTTTATCAATTATCATAATGATATTCTTCAAATAACTCATAAAACCAACTGACAAGTTTATCAAAAAGAATAAATACTATAAACAATATCAAGACCACCGCCAAAAACTTCCAAATCTCCCGGCTAATACGAAGAGCCGTATAACTAAAAAAGTAACCAAGCGATAGAAAAAGCGGAATCCAAATCAAAGTAGCGGTTATTTCCGCTTGCAAAAATTTTTTATAATTTATTTTTTCGTAACCGGAAAATATTATTACCAAATGGTTGGCCCCTATTATGAATTTTGAAGCAAAAATAGACCAAAAGGGCGTTATTTTGAATCTGGGAAGAACATTATACACTCGTTTTTGAATAAACTTAAAAAATTTATGATAGCCAAATTTTTTGTACAAAAATTCTCCCAAGGCGTATCCTAAAAAAGTCGTAGAGAATCCGCCTAAAAGAAGAAAAACAAGAGCCACCCAAAGATTAAGAGCTCCCAGGTGCACCAAAATTCCAGTAGAAATTAAAAAAAATTCCCCCTCTAAAATCAACCCGATAAAAAGCAAAAAGTAAACCAAAATTTGATGATTCTCCACCAAACGGACTAAAAGATTAACTGTATACATAAATAATTAAAACAAAATTAAAATAAAGCATCCACAATTTCGCGCACCAAAGCTCCGTCCGCTTTGCCTTTTAAATCCTTCATCAAAGCCGACATCAATATCCCCTTTTTTGTGGCATCATTGATGGATAATTCTTCTTTTTTTATTCGAGCAATTTTTTCAACCTCGTTTTTATTCATCATTTTCGGTAAATAAGTTTCCAAAATTGAAAGCTCGGCTTTTTCTTCTTCAACTAAGTCTTCTCGGCCTCCCTTTTTAAACTGATCAATGGAATCCTTGCGTTGTTTGGCAAGTTTGCCAATCACCGCAATCGCCTCCTCGTCTTTTAGCGTTTCTTGCGGTTTTCTATTCTTAGCCACAAGCTCATTGGTGAAAGCCGCCGACATTGCTCGAAACGCTTTTAAGCGCAAGGCGTCCTTGGCCAGCATTGCTTCTTTTATTCCACTTTTTATTTGTTCGTGTAACACGCGCGTATTATAGCAAATTATGATAAAATAATAAAATGCCTAAGATAATATTTTTCGATACAGAAACCACTGGAAATGAACAAAAGGATTTTCTAGTCCAGATTGCTTATAAGACAGAGAATGATGAATTTGCGGGTCTTTACAAGCCTCCAATCAAAATCCCTCCAGAAGCTTCCGCGGTGCACCACATAACAAACAAAATGTTGGCCACTAAATCATCTTTCCGGGAAAGTGGCGACTGGCCGAAAATTAAAAAACTTTTTGAAAATAAAAATAACATTGTGGTAGCTCATAATGCGCCCTTTGACTTAATGATAATTGGAAAAGAAGATATCGCCCCTTTGAATTTTATTTGCACATTGCGACTTGCAAGATATCTGGATAAAGAAGAAAAAATAGAAAGATATAATCTGCAATACCTGCGTTATCTATTAGACCTAGAAACAGACGCAATCGCTCATGATGCCATGGGAGATGTCCTGGTTTTAGAAAAGCTCTTTGAGAGATTAAAAAATAAAATGATGGAAGAAGAGAATTTGGATGAGCCTAAGGTCATAGAAAGAATGATCGAGATTTCTTCTCACCCCTCGCTCTTGCGAACTTTCAACTTCGGCAAACATAATGGTGAAAAAATAGAAGAAGTGAAAAGAACGGACAAAGGCTATTTGGAATGGCTCCTGGCGCAAAAAGAAAGTAGTAACCAAATAGACGAAGATTGGATTTATACGTTAAAACATTATTTGGGGAAATAATAATAAAATAAATATATGCAAAATATTGTTTGGATTATTTTGGGAATTTTAGGAGGAGGCATAATAGGCTATTTTCTATTTGGAAAAAAGAAAGAAGAGGACAACAAAAATGATCAAAAAGAATCAGGCTTGAATCTCATTCTAACGCAAATAAACGAACTTTCAAGGACAGTGGATAATAAAATAGGCGAATCGCACAAGCAAGTGAACGAAAGTCTAAAATTCCATTCGAGTGAATCAAATAAGATTATTAAGGATGTGACAGAAAGACTCACTAGACTGGACGAAACAAACAAACAAGTCATTTCTTTCGCCGACCAATTGCAAAGTTTAGAAAATATTTTAAAGAATCCAAAACAACGCGGAATCCTTGGCGAATATTACTTGGAGACAGTCCTAAAAAATGTCTTGCCACCTGGAAGCTACCAAATGCAATACGAATTCCCGGACAAAACAATCGTGGACGCCGTCGTGTTCGTGAAAGACAAAATCATTCCAATAGATTCAAAATTCTCGCTTGAAAATTATAACAAGATGGTTGAAGAACACAATCTCCCGGAGAAAAAACGATTAGAAACAATTTTCGTAAACGATTTAAAAAATAGAATTACTGAAACGGCAAAATATATTCAACCAACGAAAGGCACGACAGATTTCGCTTTTATGTTTATCCCTCACGAAGCTATTTATTATGACCTTCTAACCAACAAAGTCGGCTCAATGGAAGAAAATGCGGAAAATTTGATTCAACGCGCGGCCGGAAAATATAAAGTCATCATCATTTCTCCCACTTCTTTTTTAGCGTATTTGCAAACTGTGTTGCAAGGCCTGAAAGCCCTTAAAATAGAAGAGTCAGCGAAAGAAATAATAAAAAAAGTGGAAGACTTGGGTAAACATTTGAAATCTTATGACGAATACCACAACAAACTGGGGAACGCGCTCGGCACGGTGGTAAACCATTACAATGCTTCAAATAAGGAATTGAAAAAGATAGATAAGGATGTGTTGCGTATCGCCGGCACCTCACCTGAACTCTCTTTGCTGGAAGTGGAAAAGCCGAAAATTGAAGAATAAAAAAAAATAAATTAAATTAAAAAAACCAGAGTATGCAGTTAAAAACTTTTCTGGATCGTTTTGCCTGGCATACCAATAAGTCCTTTATAAAATGTTATGAACACAACATTTGTGGATTTCAATACTCCATACACAGCGTCATTCAGCGTGCAATCGTATGAGATTTTTTCTGTATAACCAAACGGCACTTTTTGGATTGAATCTCTATGGGTAAACGTTGCGCAAAGATTCGGATTTTGTTCCTGCATTTGAGCAATTTTTGCATCTACTATATTTGCCACTTCATCCGCTCTTAGCCACGGACACCAAGCCAAAATTATGATGCCTAAAATTATCAGATATTTCATAATAGATTTATTATAACACTTTGTAAGTGAAGCTTTACTTCGGATAATTTACAATCATTTTTATATTTTTTGTTTTGCCAGGCAGAGATATTTTCCAAAAGGGACTAATTACTAAATCAGCGGAATCAATATTGGGATATTGCAACAATATTTGATTAAAATCTTTCTTCGATTTGCTTAAGAGATCAGTCAGAAGCTTATTCTCATCCAATTTCCAAACAATCTTTGCAACGCCTGATAAATTAAAATCTATGTTTCCTACATTCCCCAATGAAATACTGTCTCTATTGGAATTAGAAAGAGAAAAAGTCAAAGCTCGAATGTTCGGTATATAAACATTACTACCATCGTACTTATCAATAGTATCCCCGACAATTTTTTTTGTTAATTTTTGTTCGTCTAAAAGAATACCATTCAGGGTTCCTTTAAGCGTCAAAGTCATGCTATTATCTTTATTGTAGGTCGAGGAAATATTCGAATAATCAGTATTGAGAAAGATTGCGTTCTTAAATAAAATAAAACCAGTCGGAATCTGGCTTGTCGCCTTTTGTAAAAGTTTCACATGGAGAGCGGTTTTTAGATCATTGATAGCAGTAGCTTGCTCAGCCTCAGAAACAGCTGGAGCTTTCCCGACAAACCCGCCTGTTATTTCACCTTTGGACCGAGCATAAATTTTTAAATATTTCGGAGTTTCCTTGAAGCCCACAATGTTGAAGTCAAGCGGAATACTATTGTATTGCGCTCCCGCCTCACTCGCGTAAATTTTCACTTCCACCGATCCCGGAATTCTTTTTTTATCCATTCCCGGCACAACTGTCTTAATTTTTGTTTTATAAATTTTACCGTTTGAACCAATGAGTCTGGTGTCTATACTGAGTGGTTGAGAAGAAGAACTAAAGGCATTATAAATTACAACCGTGCCCGTCGCTTTCTCCGAAACATCTTTTTCACTATTGGCTTTAATAATTTTATTTTCAACACTTTCAATAACCATAAGATTAAAGGACAAATCATCAGTATTTGAATCTTTTCTTGCAGATAGATTTTCATTCAAAGATACGTTTTTCATTTTCGGATTCACGGTAACCACCGCTTTTAAAAACAGGTTTGATAAAGTAAAAAGAAAAAATACGAGAGATATAATTACTACAATCCAAAGGGTATGCCGAGTCCTGCTATTCTCTTGCCTGCCCCTAACGTTATGCGTATTATTTTGGGTAGAATTTTTTACCAAAAACTCCCTTTCCAAGGGAATCTCTTTGGGGGAGGTCATTTGTGTCGGACGATTCAAGCGTTTTATTTTTACCATATCTTGTAGTAAATTTTTTGACATAATGTTATATTCGCTCCGTCCCGGCGGAGTTAATCAAAAATCGATTAATGTAAATAGAATTAATAATCAGAAATGGATCACGAATTATATTCTCCTCAAAAATTGTCAAACCATGGAAAACTTCCACGCCTAAAAAAATAACTTCAAATTTTGATTCAGTTAAGGTATATTGATTGAATTGTTCAGCTTTGATTGTTTCCGAAAAAAAAGTGGCCATTTCTTTATCCACTGTTAGGTAGATAGTCGCTGGCACAAAAATATCGTTAGAAAGATTAGACAAAGAAGCTTGGAATTCGTTTAGCCATTCCATTTTTAATTTATTTATAGCCGGGTCGAGTTTTTTCGCCACCGTTCCGGTCGCATGTCCATCTTTAAAAAGAGAAATCAAAGATTTAGCTTCATTCAGTGAGGAGTGAGAGGCAGTGGCTACTCCACGTATCATGAAGTTAAGACCTAATGGAAAAGAAATTGATTCATGCAATATGTTCTTCTTGATTATAGAAATATCCGTCAATTCTCCACCAATATTAATTAAAAGAAAATTTTCGCTGTGTGTATACATATCACGAACTACCGCAAAAGAAGACAATGCAAAGGAAGAGAATTTTATTTCTCCTCTATGGAAATACTCCTTGATTGCCTTTTCGATCTTCCCCAAGACTCGCTCTTCACTCATTGAGATAAAAATAGTCATTTCCAGTTCTTTGGCTTTTTGATCCAAGGGATGCGATGTTTCATAACCGTTTATCATCATCTTAATATTTTTTAGTTCAATTAATCGAACTGGCGCTCCAGAACGTAAATATTTTGTTGAATGCTCTTCTTCAAATAAAACTTTCTCTTTTTGAATTAAATCAAAAGCCAGCTTCGTGGTAAATAAAAAGGGCGCATTTTTTTCAAGTCTTATAATTCTGGTTTGAGAAACACACCAAAGCGAGGAAAGAACGCAAAAAACTTCCTCTGGCGCGCCCAGACCCGCTTTATAAACTTGATTGGCAACAATCTCTAAAGATTTCATTGTTAAAAACAAGAATCGATCGGCCTCAATATTTTCCTCCAGGACTATTGGTTCACGAACAGAAAAAACTATCTTGGGAATCCCAGATTTCTCCGCCCAAAAAAGAGCTCCCCCTACAGAAGAAGACCCGATATAAAAGACCAGCGCCAATTTACCTTTATTTTTATGCCTTGAAAAAATTTCCATTTGATTGATTATACCCCGTAGTGAAATTTTATCAAAATTCTGAGCAAAAACAGAAACAGACCAATTAGCATAAAAAATACTAAAATGGTCTGTTAGTCATTTTCTATTCGATTACGCACCGAATATGCGAGGTTGAGTCCGCGATACTCAACCCGAATTCACTTTTTGCAATCACGGTTGCAATCTTACTGTTATACATTTATCTTCTCGGCGACACCGATTGATAAGCTGGTTTTGAGGTTTAGCTATTTTCGCTGGTAAGATGTCGATGAGAAGCAGTTGTGCGAGAGCTACAGTAAACGGGTCCCAAGCTCGTACTGTTCGATTGGGCAGGAAGATCCGACCCAATAATTGTTCCCCGTAATCATAGGTTGTCACAAGACTTTGTTGTCTACCTGATTTCACTTGGAAGACCAGCGGAGCGTTGATGGCTTCAAAATGATTCCGCCACTTACGTCCCTCTCCTGTCCAATCCCTTGTTATTATTCCCCCAAACGAGATTTGCGCTGAGATTAATTCTGTTATATCTGTAATTTTCCCAGGCATATCAGCCAGAACAATGTTCGCCGATTCAAGCTTATTTTTACAGTTCTGAACAACGGATTCGGCAAGTTCTAATGTCCAGTCTCGTTTAATGGCTTTGAGTCTTCCCCGATTTTGCGCCGATGATCTTAAGATAGAATCTGCCACTGGAGTGGCTTCATCGAGTGAAACCATCTCCACCCCAAGATCAAGTTTAGCCCATGTATCATCCCTGGATTGATACATCTTGATGACATTTCTCATTGCCACAAGAAGCGATGCCGCCATGGTCGATTTCCCGGCCCCAGATTCTCCTCCAATCGCGATCAGTATGTGCTGTCCGCAAAGTTGGAAAATAGGAGCCTCAGGTATTACCTTGGTGCTGAAGGCTACAACTTCTCGATGTTTTTCTTTGGACTTTCGATCTTTTAGAATCGGCATCGTCAGGTGAAACTTCGAACGAATTTCTGGTAGCGCAATCTGCAAAGGTGGCATAGGCAAAGGCGGCAATTTCACCGCCGTTGTTCTGGGATCGATCTTTTTATCGATAAGTTCCCGGAAAAGTGAGCTCGAAAACCCAAGTGCCATCTTCGGATCTTGAATTTTTGAGAGTACAGAGAACCACCTTTGCCATAAAGACCAATCCTCCCATCGTTCTCCCTGCGAAACAAAGTCTCGTATTGCAATTGATTCTTTGTCCGTGACTTCTTCGAATGGATTAACAATGCCAGGAACGGTAGCCCATTTTCTATTGGGCACTCCCGCAAGTGGACTTTTCAGCCATCGCAGAAGTTCTGCCTCGAGAATTCTTCTTTCGGCATTGAGATTGAGTATCACTCCGTGTGGGGAATACAAACTTCCCCGGGAATGAGTGACATTAACCCATCGAAAAAAGCGCTTTTCACGCACTAATCCGCCCACCGGTAGAAGCTCATTTATTACATACCAAGCGAATGCCACAAATGGGGTCAATGGACGTGGAACAAGAACGATGCTCCACGGTTTACATGAATTTATCATAGATCACTTTCTTGTTGCGTCCCGCTTAGAAGTACGAGACTTCGTTGTTGGTTTGATGCTGGACTCTTCGCCACAGCTCTTTCAATGTGCCTTAAGTGTTTCTAAAATATCTTACCACACATTTAACTTAATGTAAATATATACGTATACACGCACGGGAAATTATACGAGCACCGCTTTAATGCGTCTAATGCCATGCGCCACTGCTTCTTCTTTTAAAATTTTAAAATGACCCAATTCGCTCGTATTCGAAACATGCGGACCGCCACAAAATTCTTTACTCAGAGCGTTATATTTAGAATCGGCGGGACCAATAAAATATACCGATACTATTTCAGGATATTTTGCGCCAAATTCCATCTCAGCGCCTATTTTTTCGGCCAGATGCCGTGGCAATTCCCGGCGGGTAACGTTTAAATCTTGTTTTATTTTTTCATTCACCCAATCTTCCGCTTTTTTCTTTTCTTCGTCCGTGAGTTTGTGGTCACAAAGAAAATCCATCCGCAAACGCTCTTCAGTGATATTGCTTCCTCTTTGTTTTACGTCCGGCCCGACGACAGCCTGCAGAGCCGCCAAAAGTAAATGATGCGCGGTGTGAAGTTTTATTGTTTTTTCATTATGATTTGCCAATCCGCCCTTAAACATCCCGGCAGAAGCGATCCGAGATTTTTCTTGATGTTCTTGAAGAGCTTGACTGATTGTTTCTTCATCTACTTTAAATCCTAACTGCTTTGCCACGCTGACACTTAGATCAATTGGGTTTCCAAATGTTTCAAAACTTGTGTAAATATATAGACCCGAAGCCGTATTTTTATCCTTTAATATGGACACATTCCCCCTTTTTTTAATAACCCCAAGTTTTGCTACCTTAAGATCTAAACGATATATTTCAATTCCATCAAGCGGTTTTTCAAATAATTTTTCTTCTTTTTTCACCACGGAAATAATATAATCGAATTTTTCTTTTATTTCAGGATAAGTTTTGTTGTAAGTGACAGATATTATAGAAACAAGTTCAATCCAAAAATTATCAGGTAGTTCGATTAAAAAAGCTTTAGTCAAAACTCTGCGCAGAAGACGACGTAAGATGTACCCGCGATCGGAATTGGAAGGCAGGACACCGTCAATAATTATAAATACCGCCGTGCGAAAGTGATCGGCAATGATCCGAGCGGAGCGCAAGTCATAATTAACGCTTTTTTCTTTTATTAAATCCATCATCCCCCGAAACAAGTCCGTGTCAAAAATATTATCCTGACCCGCCACCGCCATGGCGACTCGTTCCAGACCGCTTCCGGTATCAACATTTTTTTGTTTTAATTTTCCAATCACTTTTCCGTCCTTTTTCTCATATTCCATAAACACGTCATTCCAGATTTCCACTACTCTTTGTTCCTCATCAGCTTTCAAATATTCTTCGAGCGTCAAACCGTTTATCAGAAGACCCGTAATATCGTAAAACATCTCCGTGTCTCCTCCGCATGGGCCATTATCGTCCACCGACCACCAATTTTTATCCGCCGGACGAAAATATACGCGAACACCCTCTATTTTATTTTTTTTAAAAATTTCCCGCCAGATATTTGCGGACTCTTCGTCTTTCGGCGCATTTTCATCACCCGCAAAACAAGTCACATATAATCTTCGCGGATCAAGTCCCAGACCCTCTTTTTTTGAAGTTAAAAACTCATAACTCCATTTAATCGCATCTTCCTTGAAATAATCGCCGAGTGACCAATTGCCCATCATTTCAAAAAATGTATCGTGGGTTTTATCACCCACCTCATCGATATCTTTGGTTCTGACACATTTTTGAACATTTGCTAAACGATTTCCAGCTGGATGTTTTTGTCCTAATAAATATGGCGCCAGGGGTTGCATTCCCGCCGTATTGAAAAGCACGGACGAATCGTTAGAAGGTACGAGCGAGGATGAAGGAATTATCTTGTGTCCTCTATTTTCAAAAAATTTTAAAAATCTTGACCGAATTTCATCTGATTGCATATTTTTATACTAGTCTGTCTTATTGATATTATCAGAAATTTTCCTGATCGGTTTTTCAAGTATATTTATAACAACAAAAATTATAAGCACTAAGACCATTGAAATAAAAGCTAAACCGAAAAGCCCAAATCCAGCAGCCATACCAATGCTGGCTGTAACCCAAAGCCCGCCAGCCGTGGTTAAACCCAAGAGACGCGAACCTTGAAGCATTATAGAACCAGCGCCTAAAAATCCTATCCCAACTATTATCTGGGCAGGAATCATTGTTGGATTCAATCCAGGCAAATTAATATATTTTTGCACGATTGCTTCAGAGACTAACACGAAAACAGCCGAACCCATCGAAACAAGAGCATGAGTTTTCATACCCGCTTCTTTGTGCACCAAAATGCGTTCAGCCCCAATGAGCATTCCAAACGCGACAGCCGTCACTAACCTTAAAATAATATCGCTATTTTGTATTATAAGTTCAGACACGAATCCATTATATAACAATTCCCCCTCCAAGACAAATACTTTTATCATAAATAACACAAGACTGACCCGAAGCAACCAAAACTGGTTTTTTGAAAATAATTTCAGCCTTTTGCCCGCGTTCAGGACTTTTAGTTCTTATTTTGCAGGGCAAAAATTTACCGTGATAACGAATCTGGGCGGTGTAAATTTTATTTGGTTCTGGGACTTTGGAAATCCAATTGGCATTTTCGATACTTAGTAAAAAAATATCCGCGCTTTTCTGAAGAAAATCTTTGTCTTTGTTTTTGGACACAAATAAAATATTTTTCTCAATATCTTTGCTTATTATATAATATGGGCCATCATTTGAATTCTTTTTAGTGATAGTAAAACCATGTCGTTCTCCCAATGTATGAAAGAATACTCCAGCATGATAACCAATTTCCTCTCCAAATGTATTCATAACTTTTCCTTTTTTTTCTTTGATATAGTGTTTTAAAAATTCTTTTAAATCTATCTCACCCAGAAAACATATACCCTGACTGTCTTTTTTATTCGCGATTGGCAAATTGAATTTCTTGGCAAGTTTGCGAACTTCTGTTTTCTTTAAACACCCGACTGGAAATAAGATTTTTTTTAATTGTTCCTGTCTTAATGTCCATAAAAAATAACTTTGATCTTTGGACGAATCAACGCCTTTTTGCAAGAAAAGAGAAAAAGCATTTTCCTCTTTTCTTGCGTAATGCCCAGTCGCGATAAAATCCGCTCCTAGAGAAATAGCTTTCTTTAAAAAAGCGCCAAATTTTATTTCTTGATTGCACATCACATCAGGATTAGGCGTTCGCCCCATTTTATATTCACGAATCATATAATCTGCCACTTCTTTTTTATAAACATCTTTAAAATCAAAAGTTAGAAATGGAATATTTAAATGAGCCGTTATCCGCATCGCATCATGAATCTCTTCCTCTTCATTGCAAACTAAAAATTCCGGGTGCCAAGTTTTAATAAAAACTCCAATGACTTCATAGCCAACCTTCTGAAGCAAAGCGGCCGAAACAGCGCTATCTACTCCACCCGACATTCCCACGAAAACTTTTTTTTTACTCATAAAAAAATTATGGTAAATATTTTAATATATTTTTTCGGTGCTCGGCGAATGATTTTGCATAATGAATATTGCCATTTTTATCGTGGAGATAATAAAGATAAGACGAATTTTTCGGATAAAGAGCCGCTCTGATAGCCTTGAGGCCAGGATTGTCAATCGGACTTTTAGGTAAACCTCTTGTTTTATATGTCTCGGGAACGGCATCCACTTGAAGTGGCATATTCAAACCAATCCTTTTCCACAAAATTCCAGAAATAAATTCTCGATCCGCGTCTCCCTTGGCTTCTCTTTCAATTAGAGAGGCCATAATGATGATATTCCGCTCTGTTCTGCCTGTGGTTTTGCCTGACGCGGTGATCTCCGCGCGAAGAGGCATAATTTTTTTCTCAAAATTCTTGCTCATAGACAAAAGCACATTCGCTTCATCATCGGTATTTAGAAAAAAATAAGTATCCGGAAAAAGATACCCTTCCGATTTCACTGCCTCTAAGAGAAATTTATTTTTATTAAAATTGGCTAATTTGGAAGCAAAAGCGTCGGCAATTTGAACTGTATCAAATCCCTCCGGGATGGTCACCACTATCGGCGCCAGATGATACTCGCCTCTTGATATGCGACGCGCCACTTCATAGACTGGCAATTTATTTTCAAATAAATAATTAGACGATATTATATGTTTCTCCCCGTTATACATTATAGCAAAAACCTCAAATGCTATTCTGGAACGTATAATATTTTCCCGCTTCAGTTTTAAAGACACGCTTCGCAAACTGTTTCCCGGCTCTATTTTTATTATAGTTCCAGGCGAAAAATTCGCCGGCGCGCTTAAAAAGAAAAAATTAAAAAACGCCAAAAACGCAATTATTCCAAGCGTATAAAAGAAAATCCTGTTGGCTGAAAAAAAATTCATAGTAAATTAAATCGGCAAATTGGTGGGCGGAGAAGCTTCCTTGGATTCGATGCGTTCGAGAGTAGGCACTTTTAATATCTGGCCCGGGAAATGCCACATCGTCGCGATTTCCTCGACGTTCAAAACAAAAGTAAGATGATGAAAATAGACAGGAAAAATAATCGAATCAAAGGGCCAGGGAACAGTATGTTTCGAAATTATGTGGTGACGGAGAGGCAAATGAAAAAAAGCCCGTTCTCTGTACTCGTTCAACATTCTGTTGGCTAAAATCATAACTGTCTTCTTGGAAGCTGAAAATATGCCACTGTAAGCGTCTCCTTGGGTTGAATTAAAACGCATCAGCTGATTGCAGTCGGGCTTCGCATATTGACGGAAAATAAGACGCAGGTTCCTTCGACTGCTCATATCAAATGCTTCTTTTTTGGCCGCATAAAATACTCTAATGCCGGTATCAAAACCGATTTTGGCAGTTTTGGCGCTCATTACCTCTATGATTTTATCCATAAATTTTGGAGAACGCACTTCTACCGCGTATTTGCCTGATCCATCGGGAGGCAATTCACGAAGATTAGTATAAGGCTTGAGCATCTTTATGATTTGCAATCGAGATTCTGCCACCCAGTCATGACTCCCAAACCACATGCCGTGCGTACGATATGTTTTCTTGGAAGGCGTGATAATAATCTGCATCCACATTTGTTCTCCTTTTTGGAGAGATCCAAAAAGCTCCACCACTGGAGAGATAGGGTCAACTTTGAATTCCTCTTTGGGATCTTTGTCGAGTCCAAAATCAACATAAGTTTTCAAAGGGTAGGCTTCGGGTTTTTCTAGTTTAAATTCACAACCCCAACCATTCCAAGCGCTCTTGGGAGTTATCTCGTCAACGGCCAACGTATAATCTTCCACCGCCTTTATTTGCGCCTGAGGATATTGAGCATACATCTGGGTCTCAATCAAGCCTCTCACCCGCGTTGGCGCGCGAATATAAAAATGCACCTGCCCGTCAATAGACGCAATTTCCAAAGAAAACCAAAACCAAACCGCTCCTTGCCAATATTCTTCCTTTCCGCCTTTATTGCTCATATGGTAAAGAGCGTTGGTTATAAACAGCTCCATCGCTTTGGGACTGCGCAAAACGTCGCGCGGAGGCACAATTTCAAGCAAAACAAAATCAATGCCAGAAATAAAATCCTGTTGAATATAATGAACCCACCAAATCCAAGCAATGCGCCCAAGTACTATCGCGCCCAAGAGCGGAAAAAGCACGTTTTTAATAAAAGAAAAGAGTAGATTATAACTCCAAAGAAAATAACCAAATATCAGAACTAAAAACCAAGGCCAATATTTTATTATTAACTTCTCAATATAATCAAAAAACTTACTTTCTTTGCTTCTTCCTGCGTTAGCCATTTCTCTATTTTAATATAAATACAGAAAAAAATAAAGAGCAACGTAATATTTTAACAACTAGAAAATAAGACAGGAGGTAAGTTCTTAAGAACGACCTCCTGTCCCTTTGCGTGACTAGCGCTATCTGAGATCTAAATCACAGTATAAAGTCCACTTTTATTTTTCTTGAAATATTTCAGATTCATCAGATTCACTAAAATGGTATTTTTTTTAAAATATCTTTCTTTGTTCACTCTTTTAATTACCTCTTCTTTTTCGAGCGGCCCTTCCCGCTTCAAAATATCCGTAATCACTTCCCGCGCGATCCCTTTCTTATAACCCCACTCGGAGAGAGCATACATTCCTCGACCGACTAGAATAAACCGAGGATCTTTGATAAGTTCATTATGACAGGTGGCATAGTGGATTTTTTTATTGAAAGTTTTAGAAATGGAATCGGCCACTTCTCTAAAGTGCATCGGTGAACCGTTGCGTCTCATAACTAAATATGCATAATCTTTTACTCCTCGAGTGCGAATGTTCGGTGACGATGCTTTACCCCATTCGCCCAGAGGATTTTTGGCCACCTTTTTAGACATCGAAAGCCATCTTCGAGCAATTTCTTCATCTCGGTACTCTTCGGAAAGCACTCCCATTTGATCAAAGAATTTTTTAATCATTTCCGTTTCGGGCACAAGATCTTCATCATTTAAACTCGCATAAAGTTTCCGAAGAGTCTCATGCACTTTTTCGGTCATCACGTCGTCCACACTCCAACGAACGTGAAAATGATCGTCCTCCCGATGCTTTTTAAAAGCGTCAGACAATACGAGAAAAAAATTAATATGATTCTGGGTGATTTTGTCTTTTGAAATGAAAGGCAACAGTTCATGTTCGGCCACAATTGACCCTAGTTTTCGAACAACTTGTTTAAGTTCATCAAAAACCGCCTGCTCTGCTCGATAAACATCGGATTTTTTAATGGAAGTCAAGGCTGCATCCTCCACTTGACGCACACGTTCTCTTGTAATGTTGTATTTCTTGCCGATTTCTTCAAGAGTTTTTCTGCCCCCCTCCTCTGTCAAGCCAAAACGATTCATAATTACGTCCGACGTGCGCAGGGCTAATTGCGAGGTTATTTTTTTAGTGACTTTTTTCGGTTTAAAAGATATTGTTGACATAATTTTTTTCGGCTTAAGTTTTTAATAATTTAATTTATTCATATTTTTTAATTTTCGGACAGTTTTGTTGAAAATTTTATCGGATTAATTCTTTTTTACTCTCCATACTTTTTTCGATCAAGCTCGGTTAGATACTTTTTACGCAGACGGACAGATTTCGGAGTGATTTCCAGATACTCATCTTCATTCATAACTTCTAATCCCCGCTCGATATTTAAAGTAAAAACAGGGTTTAGAATTATGGCTTCATCAGTGCCTGAGGCCCGCATATTGGTAAGCTGTTTTCCTTTGGTCGGGTTCACAGACATATCCTCTCCCTTCAAAACGTTCCCGACAACCATTCCTTCATAAACCTCCGTCCCGTGTTCTAAATAGAGTATACCACGTTCTTGTAAATTTGCAAGCGAAAAAGCCACTGCTTTGCCGGCCACCATTGAAGTCATAGAACCATACTCTCGTTTTTTGATTTCTCCCGCGTATTCTCTAAATCCTGTAACACGCGAACTCATTATACCCTCCCCTTTGGTATCGATAATAAATTCTCCGCGATAACCCAATAATCCACGGGTTGGTATATCAAAAATAATTCTAGCGATATTTTGTTTTTCAATCATATTCTTCATTATTCCGTGTCTTTTGCCTATTTTTTCTATCACTCCTCCGCTTGACTCCATCGGAACATCAATCACCAACTCTTCGTAAGGTTCTGTTTTAACTCCATTTTGTTCCTTAATAATAACTTCTGGTTGAGAAACCTGCATTTCAAATCCTTCCCGACGCATATATTCTAAAAGGATCGCCAAATGAAGCTCTCCTCGACCATAAACTTTAAAAAAACTTGGCCCTGATTTTAGGTCTCCTTGGTCAGGAGAAAAATCAACTTTCAGACCAACGTTTATTTCAAGTTCTTTTTTTAATCGCTCTTTAAGCTGTCTGGAAGTGACAAATTTTCCTTCCCGACCCGCAAATGGAGAATCATTTACTAAAAAATTCAGAGAGAGAGTGGGTTCATCGATAGCAATATGAGGCAACGACGCCACGCTTTCATCTTCACACAGTGTTTCACCTATGTAGATATCGGGAATTCCAGCTAAAAGCACAATATCGCCAGAAGGAGCCGAATCTGTTTCTTTTCTCGTTATGCCTTCAAAAGAAAATAGTTTAGTGATTTTTCCTTTCCGAGTTCCTTTTTCTCCTTTTACAAATACTTGACTACCCGAAACAATCCGACCAGAATAAATTCGCGCCACTGCCATTCTGCCTAAAAAATTATCGTACCCTAAATTAAAAACCTGCGCGGACATTTTTTCAGCTTGTTTAGTTGAGGCTGGCGGCACTTTTTCCAAAATCACGTCTAAAAGAGGAGACAGATCAACCGACTTGTCATCCAATCGCTTGAAAGCTTTTCCTTCACGTCCAATAGCATAAACTGTTTCAAAATTTGCTTGCTCCTCATTGGCGCCTAATTCAAAAAATAATTCCAAAATTTCATTGTGCACTCTGTCTAGCTCGGTCGCCGGTTTATCTATTTTATTTATGACCACTATCGGCTTGAGCCCTAACTCTAAAGATTTTTTTAAAACAAATCTGGTCTGAGGCATTGGCCCCTCAACCGCATCCACCAGAAGGAGCACCGAGTCAACCGCGCGCAAAACACGTTCCACTTCCGAACCAAAATCCGCATGACCGGGAGTATCAACGATATTTATCTTGGTATTTTTATAGTAGATTGAAGTATTTTTTGAGTAGATAGTAATACCACGTTCTTTTTCTAGAGCGTTTGAATCCATAGATACTCCCTCATCTTGAAGTTCGCCGTTTTGTTTCATCAAAGCATCAGTCAAGGTCGTCTTGCCATGATCCACGTGAGCTATTATTGCGATATTTCGTATTTCCATTTTTATAAATTTTCTTTTTGTTAATTTGTTAATTAAACAAAAAGAAAATTTATAATAACATATTTTTAAGAAAATAACATGTATAAATTAAAGGGCCTGATTTAAATCGGCGCTTTCTCGGGCCCCCTATCATTGTTTGTTTCTATAAATTCTTTGATTTTTGTTTCATCAACTGTCTGAAGCTTTAGAAGATAACCCCAAGATGTTAACGCGACTGGGACATCAAGATCTTTCCGCGCTAACATTATTTTCTTCCCAGAAGAACTATTAAACGCCTCGGTAATTTTATCCATATCACTTTGATCTATTCCCTCCCTATACCAAACAACTGCTGCGCCATGCTCCATACTATGAAGCACAAGCTCATCCGGAATTGATTCAGTTTTAATTCCCGATCCTGCCACACCACCCCAATGTGGACCAGAAGTCGGAGGATTTGATTTGTACGCTAAATGTGTTTCATTGCGACCAACATGCTCTGCCCCCTCATCAGCCATCTTTTCTCCCATCATAGGTTTGCTAAGTTTCGCATTATTAGTAGTTGCGCTATTGCTAGATAGCCATATTCCACCAACTATAATAATTAATGTTAATAATCCAATTCCTATAAATACTTTATGCTCTGTTTTCATAATATTTTTAATTTAACTTATAATAATTTTTAACAATCCTTCGATTTTGTTCGGGACTTAGCAACAATTTTTCATTTTTTTTTTAAGGTCTTTGATTCGGTCGGATTCTCGACTGTCTCGTCCCAACTGGCCCATTTTAAATATAAGAGTGATGGTAAAAACTATGGTCACGGAAGCGAAAAACATTACCCACTGGCTAGCGACCAATCCATACACCGCTGCAAATCCTGAAATAACGAAAACCGTTTTCCAAAACAGGACAAATTTTATTTTAATGAATTGTTCCAATTTAGACATCAATCCGACCACCGTGCCACCCGCCAAAATAGCGGTTGGCAGTTGGTAATCGACGACTGATAATTTCCCCAAAAACATTCCGAAGAACATCCCCAGCCAAGTTAGAAAAACTCCAGCGCAGATTGGACATATTTTTATAGGCGATATTTTGCCCAATACCCAGCTGATCGATGTCAAAATAAGAATTGATAATATGGCGATAATCATATTAGATGAAAAAAATTAAGATACCGATAATAATCATCGCAATTCCCGCCCAAAGTTTCAATCCACCCAGATTGTCGCGCTTCCACCCTTGCACTTTATCAACCAATTCTTTTCTAGACGCGATGAACAACACTACGACTAATGGAATAATTAGAATGAGATTATAGAGCAATAAATAATTAAATCCACTCAGATAAGTCATTTGATCGCGCAACAGCCCGATAACCATTAGATACGGTCCGCCCATACAGGGAAACTGACAAATACCGACAAGCAACCCGAGGCCAAATACAGCCGGAAATGAAGCTTTGTCCATTAATCTTCCCATTGCGCCATGGGTGAACGAAGGAATTTTGAGCTTGATCGGAAATGCCGGGAAGAAACGATTGAGAAGATTAATTACCCCGAAAACAATAAGCAAGGTTGCCCCTAGTTTGCCCATAAAGTGCGGAGTGTTAAAGATATGCAACACTTTCAAGATTCCGAGACCAATTAAGAAATAGGCGGAAAATATTCCAGCAATGTATGTCCCGCCCAATTTAAGAATTTTTTCTCGACTCATTTGCATTCCGAAAAGAAATGCGATAGTCACAAGAAGAATTGAAAATGAACAAGGATGTACGCTGTCCAGAATGGCGGATATTAAAACGAGCGGTAAAAGCCAGGTTCCCTGTTTGCTCAGACTCCAGATGATGGTTGAAATGGCTGGATTATTTTTTAGAATAACTATGCCGATAATGGCGACCAGCACAAAGCTAAGCACAATGATAATTTTTTTCATATAATTAATTTAAGTTACGGGGTTACTTTCGCCTTAATTTCAAACTGAAGCGAGTTATTAGAATTATCGGCAAGATAAACAAACCTGTCAATCAGGCCAACCCCGGCTGGACCGTGAGCATTTGGATTAAAAACTACCTCAATCTCGCGCGATTCTCCAGCTTTTATCGTTTCGTTCAGTTTGGGAACAAAACCCATGCCTATCATACCAAAGGGCCCTTTTCTATTTCCATCCGACTGCACAAAATATGCGTTTGTACACATACAAGAAGTGGTTAAATTGGGAATAAAAATGTCCAGATTTGTTGGATTGGTCACCTTGAATATTTTACTCACATTTCCGTTTTTCATTGAGATTGTGCCAAAATCATAGAATGTCTCAAGCGCTTTCAAGGCTGAGATGGATGAAGTTGCGTTAGGAATAATGTTTGTTTCTTTATTTTCATTTTTACCAGGTTTGGCAAAAATGAAAAGTCCAATAAAGAGAACCGCCAGGACAGCGATAAACATTATAATTTTGTTTTGGTCTTTCATATTTTTTCTAAAAAATAAAATAATAAAAATCCCTCGAAGGAGATTCAAATGACACAGCTAAAAAATTTACGACAAAATAATCAGCTATGCCTGATATACAAAAAAGATGGGCTATTTTCAAAAAGTGAAAGCCATTCAATTATCCTATTTTGACAGACATCTAATTTTTTATTATCCAGATAATATTTCCACCTGTAAAAATACCGCTTTTGATTTAAAAAGTTCCACTTGTCAAAAAAATATAGAATTATCCCAAGAATAAAAAGCGAAAAAACAAGGAGCGATAGAAAGATTGCGCTTGAAAATTGACGCCAATTATTAATATGGTCCAAACTATTATCACAGACGGAAGAACTATTTTGCGCGTAAGGGCAATTGGCCATAGACCTGGAAGCCAGGTGGCCAAATGGAAGTAAACCAAATACGCCGATACCAATATAAGCAAGTAAAATGGAAATTCCTATGAATAATTTTATATTTCTTAAAACCATATACTCATATTACCATTTTGGGTTTTTATTATCAATCTTTATAATTTTTTACCTTTAATCCGAAGTGAATTGCCGACTACGGATACAGAAGACATCGCCATCGCGAATCCCGCAAAAACTGGCGAGAGAAGCCACCCGAAGATTGGATAAAAAATTCCGGTGGCAAGTGGAATACCGACAATGTTATAAACAAACGCCCAAAAAAGATTTTGTTTAATGCCTCGCAGAGTAAGTTTTGACAATCTAACCGCTTTTACAATCTTCAATATATCCCCATGAAGAAGCGTAATGCCGGCAGTTTCAATAGCAACATCTGTGCCGGTGGCCATCGCTATTCCCACATCGGCTTGCGCCAGCGCTGGAGCGTCGTTGACACCATCTCCAGCCATCGCTACCACGTGACCTCCTGTTTGCCATTCTTTAATTTTATTTAACTTATCTTCCGGCGATACTTCGGCAAAAACATTATCGATACCAACTTCTTTGGCAATAGCAAAAGCGGTATTTTTGTCGTCTCCCGTAAGCATAATAATTTTAATGCCCAGCGCCTGAAAATTTTTCACTGCTTCAATGGCTTCAGGTTTTATAGCGTCCGCCACCATAATAATCCCCAATAATTCTTTTTCAGTGGCGAGAATTATTGGAGTTTTACCTTGCCGCGTTTCCGATCGGATTTTTTCCGCGTCAAATGGAAGTTTTAAATCCATGATAAGTTTATTATTTCCGGCAAAATATTCCATATTTTCAATCCTTCCTTTAATTCCTTTCCCCTTAATAATTTCAAATTCGGAAACATCAGAAAATTTTATATTTTTTTCTTGAGCATATTGCATAACCGCGTGCGCAATCGGATGCTCCGATTTATTTTCCAAGGTTGCCAAGATGGAAACAATTTTCTCATCTTTCAATTTTGAAAGATTTTTTAGACTTACTAATTCCGGTTTGCCTTTGGTAATAGTTCCAGTCTTATCGACAAAAAGAGTATCTATCTTGTGAAGTTTCTCGAGTGTGGCCGCATCTTTAATTAAAATTCCTTCTCTGGCGCCTTTTCCCACCCCGACAATAATAGCAGTCGGAGTGGCAAGCCCGAGAGCGCAAGGGCAAGCTATAACAAGCACTCCTACAAAAGAAACAAACCCGTATGATAAAGCTTGGGAAAATCCGAGCGGACCTGTCCCCAATAAAATCCAGGCGCCAAGAGTGAAAAAAGCAACCACCAGCACGATGGGCACAAAAACGCTTGATATTCTATCAACCATTGCTTGAATTGGCGCGCGACTGCCCTGAGCTTCTTCAACCATTTTTATAATATGGGCAAGCAATGTTTCAGAACCAACCTTGGTCGCTTTAAAGGTAAATGTCCCAGTGGTATTGATGGTGCCGGCCACTACCACCTCACCTATTTTTTTATTGGCAGGCATTGGTTCGCCAGTAACCATTGATTCATCGATGTAAGGTGAACCCTCGATTATTATTCCATCCACCGGTATTTTGGAACCCGGTTTTATAACAATCACATCGTTATGCTTCACCTCGACAACTTCAATTTCAATTTCTTTACCGTCACGAATCACAAGAGCGGTTTTGGCTTGAAGATTTAAGAGTTTTTCAATAGCATCGCCAGTTTTTAATTTCGAACGAGCTTCCAAATATTTTCCCAGCGCGATAAATGTGATGACGATTATTGTCACGTCATAATAAGTTGCTCCAATGTTTATAAACGGCCGAAGCGGTTCCGCAAATGCTGTAACAACGAAGCTGTAGAGAAAGGCGGCCGATGTGCCTAGACCTATGAGCGTATCCATATTCGCTTTGCCGTAACGGAGAAAACGATAAAAACCAAGAAGATATGGTTTCCCCACGACAAATAAAATATAAGTCGCGAAGAGAGGCAGGAGATAATAGAAAAATTCTTTTAAAATAGGATTCATCGGAGAGACTACGCCATATTTGCCCAATATTTCCCAACTCAAAACTAAGGCGCTGATGATGGCGAGCGGAATAGCGGACAAAACTTTGATTCTCATATCTTTTATCTCAATAAGTTTTTCAGCTTTAGATTGACTAAGCCCTAAATGCGCTTTGGGTTCGTCTTTGGTCATATTCATCTTTTTCGCGGTCAGGCCGGGAGAAAAGCGCAGATCGCGATTATCCTGACTGATGACAAGTGAATAACCAAGCGGTTCAATTTTTTTAGAAAGGGATTCCGGATTGGTTTTTGCATCATCAAAACTTACCTTTACAGATTCGTTCCCATAATTTGCTTCCACCGCGCCCACCCCTTCAACTTTTTTGAAAGTTCTTTCAATAATACCGGCGCACGAAGCGCAATGCATTCCTTTAATTTTATATGTTTGAGAGAGATTCATATTATTTTTTTGAACCAATTTAGATACTTTTAATATTTTTCCACTGCTTTGTTTTGAAAATAGGTGCGTCGAGAGGGATTCGAACCCCCGAAGCCCGAAGGCAACACGTTTACAGCGTGTCGTATTTGACCACTCTACCATCGACGCATACAGGTAAAATAACACAAAAAAAGCTTTTTAGCATTTTTTCATAAAAAACACCCAGCAAGTAAATAGGAATAACGTTAAGTATATACATCCTTTCCTATATTTTTGATTCAAGTTTTTCTACCCGAATCTTTAGATCTTCAACATCTCTTTCTTGCTTTACATCCGTATGTATTAAGCTAGACATTGTCTGTCTATGTTCTCTGGCTTCTTCTGTATAAACCTGCATTTGCTTAAACAATAATTCGAAAGCCTTATCATGTTGAGTAAATCTTTCTTCCATTCTAGAAAAAGACTTAGCGATAGAAGACATCGCTTTTTCAAAGGCTGACATTGTCACATATTTTGCAGTCGTTTTTTTAATTCCTTTTTTCATATTATTCAATTTCAACATAGACCTATTTTTTACAAAAGCAAATCAATCAATAACTGGCGCTTTTTTAGTTTACACCGCGGACTGAGATTGCATCCGAATGGGACTTTTGATTTTACCGGCTCGTCCTCCGGCATAACCTTTTTTAGTTTCAATGGCAAGTTCTTTGTTTTTTACGGAGACAGTCACAGTATCTCCCTTCTTTACACCATTGCTGATAATATATGACGCCACCGGGTTTAAGATTTTATTTTGTATTAAGCGGTTCAGAGGTCTAGCGCCATAATGCGGATTATAACCTTCTTTCGCCAAGTAAGACAAAGCCTCAGCATTAATTTCAAAATTAATACCTTTAGAGATCAGTCGATCTTTAACTATTTTTATTCTAAAATTAACTATTTCGACAATAGCCGGCTCGGATAAAACATCAAAAACAATAATCTCATCGAGCCGATTCAAAAATTCCGGACGAAAATTATCTTTTAACGCTTCCAGAACTTTTTCTTTCATATTGCTATAATCAGTTTTCTTGGAATTATTGGAAAATCCGATTGATTCCATTTTTTCCACAAATTGCGAACCAATATTGGAAGTGAGAATAATGATAGTATTCTTAAAATTCACGACTCGGCCTTTGCCGTCAGTTAATCTTCCTTCGTCAATAACCGAAAGAAGCAAGTTAAACACCTCCGGATGAGCTTTTTCAATCTCATCAAAAAGTATTACTGCATATGGACGGTGTCGGACGGATTCAGTAAGCTGTCCCGCTTCATCATAACCAATATATCCCGGCGGAGAACCAATAAGTTTAGATATCGAATGCCTTTCCATATATTCAGACATGTCCACGCGAATAATCGCGCGATCATCGTTAAACATAAAATGCCCAAGTGTTTTAGTAAGCTCTGTCTTACCAACACCCGACGGTCCCAAGAAGATAAAAGAGCCAATAGGCCTGTTGGGATCTCCGATCCCGGCCCGAGAACGCCGAATGACATCTGCTACCCGCTTGATGGCTTCATCTTGACCGATAACTCGCTTTTTTAATTCTAATTCCATTTTTTCAAGCTTGGAACGCTCTTCTTCCAGCATTTTTGTCAGCGGTATCCCCGTCCAGCGAGCAACTACCTCAGCGATATCTTCAGAGGTAATTTCCTCTTTCAAGATTCGGCGCGATTTTTGCAATTTTTTCAACCTCAAAAGCTTTATTTCTAAATCCTTTTTCAAAGCCGGAATTTTCCCATAACGTATTTCCGCAGCGCGAGAAAGATCAGCTCGCATCTCGGCGCTCTCCGCTTCCAGGCGCAAAACTTCCAAGTCTTTTTTAATGGCGCGAATTTCAATCACGATTGATTTTTCATTCTGCCACTTTAATTCAAGCTCTTTCGTCTTCTCATGCAAATTACCTATTTCATTATCCACCTCTTTGAGTCTATTTTTTATTTCACTTAGCTTTTCTTTCGCTTTTTCTTTTTCTTCTTTATCTTTTCCTCCGCT
The DNA here is from genome assembly GCA_038061925.1 of Patescibacteria group bacterium. Classification (GTDB taxonomy): domain Bacteria; phylum Patescibacteriota; class Minisyncoccia; order Phycocordibacterales; family UBA9973; genus UBA9973. The sequence goes on along the minus strand of JBBTYD010000003.1, from coordinate 4,981 downwards.
TAAACCTAAACTGATAATTTCTTTCTTCAACGCTTCTTTTTCGATTTCTAGACGCATTATTTTTCGATGCGCCTCCTCTAAAACAGGCGGTTTATTTTCAAGCATTATCTTGAGAGAAGAAGAAGCTTCATCTATCAAATCGACCGCCTTATCCGGCAAAAATCTATTAGTAATGTAACGGGCTGAGAGATTCACGGCCGCAATGATGCTATCGTCAGTAATGCGAACACCATGGAAAAGTTCGTATTTTTCTTTCAGACCACGAAGGATGGCAATCGCGTCTTCCACTCCAGGTTCATCAATATAAACTGGTTGAAAACGCCGAGCTAAAGCTGGATCTTTTTCAATATGTTTCTGATATTCCCGAAGCGTTGTCGCGCCGATCGCCCGCAACTCTCCGCGCGAGAGCGCGGGTTTCAACATATTTGAAGCATCCATTGTGCCTTCCGCGCCGCCAGCGCCGACAATCGTGTGAATCTCATCAATAAAAATAATCACCTTCCCATCCGATCGTTCGATTTCTTTCATAATACCTTTTAATCTCTCCTCAAATTCTCCACGATATTTTGTCCCAGCTACCAAAAGCCCCAAGTCAAGAGAAACAAGCTCTTTGTCTTTGAGCGACTCGGGAACATTATTTTTCACAATGAGTTGCGCCAAACCCTCCACTACAGCTGTTTTTCCAGTACCAGCTTCCCCGATTAAAATAGGATTGTTTTTTGTTCTACGAGAAAGTATCTGCATAATGCGCATTATCTCATTGTCCCGACCAATAACCGGATCCAATTTGTCTTCTTTTGCCAACTTGGTTAAATTGCGAGTATATTTTAGAAGCAATTTAAATTTCTTCGGTTCGGTCACATCGGTGATATTTTGACTACGCAGTTCTTCCAGGACTTTTAGAACAGAATCTTTATGAATTCTGAACCGCGCCAAAGTTTCCCGCGCTTCACTTGTAACTTCCAAGATCGCAATAAAGAGATGTTCTGTTGAGACAAAATCATCTTTCATTGATTCAGCTAATTTAGCCGACTGCTCTATGACTTGCGCTAAATCAGGATTGAGATAAATTTGATAAGAGGGAGAAAGAGTGTTGCGACTTTCAGGCAATTCGATTAATTCTAAAATTGAATCAGTCAGGAGCATTGTGTCAATCTCTAATTTGTCTAAAATAGAATTCACCATACTTTCTTCTTGTAAGAGTAACGCGGCCAACAAGTGCAACGAAGAAACGTGATTCACTCCGCGCTCAATGGCCAGTTCGTGAGCTTTTTTAATGGCATCTTTGGCTTTAGTTGTAAATTTATTTAATGGTGGCATATATTTTTAAGTTCCTAAAGTTAAAAGTTAAAAATTAAAAGTTAAAAATTAAAAATCTACGGCGTAGGGGGTATAGATGGCGTGAGGGATGGTGCAAGAATGGAAGCCGCGCTCATGGTTGTCGCGGAGTTTTCAGAGGACTTCAAAATATTATTTATAGCGTCAATCGAAGCAAAAGAAAGAACTTCCCCAGATAAGGCCATACCTAAAACATTTCCATCGAGATCAAGTACAACGGCCCCTCCGTTTGATTTTGGAACGCTCATTTTGATATTTTTATTTCCGTCAAAAATAAAAGAAGATATATTGCTACCTAAAACTAAAATTTTCTGTCCAATTTTCATTTTACTTAAATCCCCAAAAGTAGGCACTGTGAAAACAAGTTTATCGACTCCATTGACTGGAGCTCCTATTTTTAGAAATGAAAATCCATCTTTATTGGCAAACATAAAATCCGCTTTAAATTTTCCACTGTCATTTTTCACATAATAAACTCCTTTATCGAGAACAAGCGAGGCGTCCGCCACCACCACGCCGGGAGTGGAAACCGCCAATCCTTGTCCAGCGGAAACCTCAATAGTTTTTAAATCCGCATCTGACGCTTCTTTGGTTATGGCAAAGACTGCGGATTTATTTTTGGCAATCGCATCTACCACTAAATCTTCTTCTTTCACCACAATAGTCTGCACTGTAGTTTTACCCTCCACTTGCTGTATTTTTTCAACCGTTTGCTGAATAACCCGATTAATCGGCGTCGTAAAAGATTTTGGCGCCTGTTGCATTAAGGTCACGGTCGTTATGCCAGTGGCAATGGAAGTGATAAAAGAAAGCAACACCGCTAACAATATAAGTTGGGGTTTATTTAAATCTTTGATATCCATAATTCGATTATACCATTTTTTTTATTTAGTCAAAATCTTTATCAATCGAAAAGAAAAACCGCCCTCCAACGGTCTTTCCATTGTTGAGCGGTTTAATTGACGACTATCCGACAGCCTGCGACCCAGGTAGCGTCAGATAAAAACTCGAACAGATATGCCTCCAGGAACCCATATTGACCGAAGAGCACCTCCACGACAAAGACGTTAGAGAGGTCTTGTTTAACGGGTTCCCCATTCTCCACGATAAGAAAAAGAGTAGGGAGGCCACCTGTCTGGAGCTTGGCGCGATGGAACTTACAGAAATAGACAACATGCCCCCAATGTAAGCAAGTCTGACTTAGTTCAAAGACACTGCTCTCGAAGAAATCCAAGAACTTGCCATTCTTGATGATTTCGCTGACTTTGACGCAGGTACTCCATGTCGCCTTGGTTCCCCAATTTAGAAGCCTCGGATCAATGAAACCCGGAAACACTTCTTGAAGTTTTTGGGGCATCAAAATGCCACCACTCGTGCCGTCGATGTCTTCGTTGAAAAGGTGCCGGAAATATACTATCTCCTTTTCCTCTCTCATATTCGTAGTCATCTTTTACCTTTCTTTTTGCGCTGTTGGGCTAACTCTATTAGTTTCGCCACAGAAGAAAATAGCCAAATGCAGATTCAAGCCACTTTCTACTGTAGCGAATTCTCCTAATTTAAAAGAACTTTATCCCAATAAATTATACACCTAACAGAGGTTTATGTCAATACCACTTTTTTAATTTGGTCAAAATTTCAGATAAAGCTTTGATAGTATAATTAATATCAGCTTTGGTTGTTTGTCTGCCTAAGGAAAATCTCAAGGAACCATTTTCCTCTTTTGCGTCGGGACGAATCGCTTTAATAACATAAGAGGCTTGACCGTCTCCTGATTGGCAAGCGCTTTTAGCCGAAACCATTATGCCTCGCGCGGAAAGTTCAATGACTAAAAGATCGCTGGGAATATTTGGTATGGCAATGTTTATATTATTCGGCAATCTGTTTTTCAAATCGCCATTAATTGTTAATTGAGTGTCAAAGACAGTCTTTGACATTTCTTGAAGTTTCTTAAAAAAATAATCCCGAAGTTTGGTCAATCGTTTAACTTCCTTCTCTTTTATTTTTTCGGTAATTTGGAGCGCTTGCGCAAGTCCTAGCGCGAGGGCTACATTGGGTGTTCCGGGTCGCAAGCCAAATTCTTGATCTCCGCCAAACATAATTTTTCCTATAGGTGTATGTCTTTTTACATATAAAACGCCAGCCCCTTTTGGCCCATAAATTTTGGCGCTATTAAAAGACATCAAGTTGACGCCAAGTCTGGGAACATTGATTGGCAAATAATTCACCGCTTGCGTGGCGTCAGTGTGAAAGACAGGCAAAGCAGGGTTTTTAGAGTACGGATATTTTCCCTCTGAAAAATTCCTCGTGCTCGCGCCGTCGCGCTCCCAAGTCTCTAAAAACCCTACTTTGCCTTTTTTATTTTTTTTCCAGTGCCGAATCTCTTTTGCAATTTCTCGCACAGGTTGGATCGCGCCTATTTCATTATTCGCGTACATAACTGAAACCAAAACAGTGTTTAATTTGAGAGCTTTTTTGATTTTTTTTATATCCACTATTCCATTTCTCTCCACTTCAACGTAAGTAACTTCCGCTTGTTTTGTTTTTCCCAAATGTCTAAAAACTTCCAATACTGATGTATGCTCAATATTCGTCGTTATAATGTGAGGTAAATTGAAATACTGCTTAAAATTCTGGACCAATCCTAAAATGGCTAAATTGTTACTCTCCGTGGCCCCAGAAGTGAAAATAATTTCATTATCACGCGTATTTAAAATCTTGGCGACAATTGTCCTTGCCTCTTCTAATTTAATTTTTTCCTTTACTCCCAACTGATGGATGGCCCCCGGATTAGCCGAAGCGGAAAGAGCGGAAGATGCGTAATCCAGATATATTTTTCTTATTTTATTTGTTGAGTTTTTATTTGATTTGACCATAAAAATAGTATATATTATCCAGATATGAATATAAAGTTCGAAATCGCTTTTTTTGTCTTTGTCGGGATAACTCTTTTAATTGGCGCTCTTTGGGTTATCATTACAGAAAAACGCTTAAAAAGATTTTTTATTGGAAAAAAAGCCAGAGATTTAGAGGATGTTATCATTATGTTAGAGCAGAATATCGTTAAACTAAATAAAGCAAAAGAAGAAATGCAAAGAGATATTGCTATCATAGACAGTAAAATCAAAAAAAGTATTCGCGGACTTGAGACTATACGTTTTAATCCTTTCCCCGATCAAGGTAGCAACCAAAGCTTTGCTGTTGGAATTTTGAATGAAGAAGGCGATGGGGTGGTATTTTCAAGTTTATATTCTCGCGACCGAATGAGCGTATTTGCCAAACCTATCAAAAATAATAAGTCGGAATATGAATTGAGCGCCGAAGAAAAAGAAGCTTTGCAAAAGGCAAAAGTATTGTAAGTTTTAACAGTGAGCGACTGGATTCTTCTCTGTTCCCAAAAAATTTACAATACTTTCGCCTGAATAAAATATGAATGAAAACAATAAAAAACAAAATACACCAGCGCGCCCTTTGGCCATAGGTCCTCAAGCAAGACCGCCCGTAGTAGTGATTATGGGCCACATTGACCATGGCAAATCAACACTTCTGGATTACATCCGAAAAACAAATGTGACCGAAAGCGAAACGGGAGGAATAACTCAAAATATTTCCGCTTATGAAGTTGAGGTTCCTCAAGAGGAACCGA
>JBBTYD010000002.1:0-72047 GCA_038061925.1 Patescibacteria group bacterium | reverse complement strand
AAGCTGTCACCTACGGCGAATGGAATGGTCTTTTCTACGTTACCACCAACTTTGACAATGAAGCCTCGTATATAATAGGCGAAGGATTGAATGGGGGGTATACAATAGAACAATGGGATAGTGGCTGGGAAAACTTCTGGAGGTCACATCTTCTTCTTAATCTTTCTGCAAATATTATTTCTCCGACAAACAATCAATCCTTTATCCAAGGTGATTTAATAAATTGGAAAGCAGAATACACTTCAACATTTAAAGATTGGATTGAACAAAGGTTTTTAGACACAAACTATTATGGAACCGGAAATCACATAATCAGGTCGGGGTATGGGACGAACGCCAGTGTAACTTTTAAAATCAATAGGACAATAATTGGGGAGGATGGTAAAAATGGGAATAATGATTTTACTTTGGATGAGGAGATTGATGATGTTGTAAATACAACAGGTCTTCAAACATCAAATCCAGATTTCAGAAAAGTACTAAAAGCTATTTTCCAGAATGAATCAGCAAGGGGTGAATTAAAGAAAATGAGATATGAACCTTGTGTAGATAAGGATTATATTTACCCAAATATAATAAATCAACACCCATTCTCCACATGGCGTTTACCGGGTAAAATGCCAAGCGGACCAGATTTGGTAAAAGGAACTCAAGTAGATTCACTAAAGACAAATCATGGAAAAACACCACAAGAAATGCTTAAAGCATTTACAAATTATGGAATGAACTTAACCGACGATGACAATGATGGGATTGTTGAGCCGACAGATAACGATGGGACTTTATCAATTTATGAAGTTTGGAAGAACAATGATGGAGTACAACATTATTCAGGACCTAGGAATGACCAATGTACTAGTTTAAGAATAACTACAGCTAATTCTCAACCAGCTCAATTACTTTTAGCTAGTAGTTATGGAATAGGTCAAGTAATTTATGGTTTGTGGGCAAAAGCCGCGTTTTTTGATACAGGTAATCCGCCAGAGCCTGCAAAAGATATTTGGCTGTTGTTTAAAAGAAAAACAAATATTGAAATGGCAGCACAAGTGATAAAATATTCTTGGGAACATTCCGATACTAATTTGGGATATCAATGTGACCCCGGCGATAGATTATGGAAAGCCATTTATGCATATAATGGGAGTGGTGGTTCAGCAACACAATATGCTAATACCGCATGCTTAACTTATAAAGGTTTGCACTGATTAATCATGACTAAGAAAACAATAATTTTTCTTGTTTGCGCAATTCTTTTTATAGTTTTTTGTGTTTTTTTGGGAATAAAAAATAAGAAGTCAGTTGATACTACAGAAAATATTACAGAAAAATTTGTTTTGTATGATAAGGAAGGAAATGTGATTGATTATAAAAAACGTATGAGGGAGGGATATATGAGTTCAACGAAAGAGGCGGTATTTTCGAATCTAGAAGAAAATATAAAAAATATTCAGGATGGTCTTACACCTTTAATGTACGGTAAGGTTTTGGTTCATGGTAGTTATGATGAAAAAGCAGTTGCAGTTTTTGATTTTAAAAAAGAGGGCGGAATTGTTATGGATGATTACATTGAATCACCTATCTTTTCTGAATACGGTCTTGTAATTATAGATTCTTATCTTATTGATATAGACAATAATGGAGAACTTGATATTTTTGTGATCGCAGATTCTGCGGATCGGAGAAGAATGGGGACAGCCTCAATTTTATTGAATAATAAAGAGAAATATAAATTAGCAACACCATTGACTCCATCTAATATTAATAGAGACAAAGTTTTATCCGGAGATTTATATGCTGAAAATGCAACTCTCTTGACAACTTATCCGGCATCTCATTCCTTTAAACTATATGATTTAGACAATGACAAAATTTTAGAGTTAGTGACTCTCGATCTTCTATCGCCTCCACAAAGTGAAGGTTATGAAATCGAAGGAAAAGTGACCAAAAGAGTGTACGAGTTGATTAATGGCGTGTATACTCTTAAATCAGAAAATCTGATAGATACAAAAAGTCAGGAATATTTAGAAATAAATAAATGGCCTGTAGTGCCAAATTAATTCATGAAATCACCTTATTTCAAAATCACTCCTTCCAAAGCTGTCACCTACGGCGAATGGAATGGTCTTTTCTACGTTACCACCAACTTTGACAATGAAGCCTCGTATATAATAGGCGAAGGATTGAATGGAGGGTTTAGCGTGTGCGGATTGCCAGGCGCGGGAGGATTGTGCGAGTGGACCCAGAACTTCTTTGATCTGCTGGTGCCTCAGGTAAAAGCTGATGTCTATACAGTCACCATTACTGCCAGTAAATACAGCGTCTTGGTGGGAGAAAAGATTGCCATATTCATAAATTTTCTCAAAAACGGCATACTAAAATTCACTCAAGAATCCTCCTACACTCCCACTCAAGCAGGTATCCAAAAGATTGCTTCTCAAATTGATCCGAATGCGAGTGTGACGGTGGTGGTGAAGAAGGAACAGTTGGGAGATAAATATATTGGTTTTGATAAAGACCTTATTGAAATTGCAAAGAAGTACCCCCTTTCTGGTTATCCAGATGGAATACCGCCTGATTTATTAAAATCGGTGATCTATCAAGAGTCGCTGCATAAAAGTGATCCAGAGGTAGGTGGTCAGGAAGTATTTAATCCTAAATCATATAGATACGAAGCACATAAAGATTATGATTGGTATTCAAGATTAAGTTTGTCGACTGAATCATTTTTGGGTTGGCGAGGATTTAATAAATATCCTGAAAAATTTTTCACCATTTCAGGGAAAAATCTTGTCGGCGAGATTATTCCACCAGGCAACCAAGTTCCAAGTGATTATCTCGATTGGAGTATAAACATGGGGGGAGGAAAACTAAATCTTAAAACAACACAATCAAATGGACATGTGTTAGCTTCAGAAATTTATGCAAACAATCCAAATAGACGATGGTATGCACGATCAAGTTTTAATTTTACGGCACAATTAATTTTAGCTGCTAGTTATGGATTGACTCAGACATTGTATGAAGTTGCTGTGAATAGAAAATTTGATACCAGAGGAGGAAATGGCACTGAAGCTGTTCCAATTGAAAGTTTGTTTGATCCATCGGTAAGTATAAATTTGGGTGCTAAGCATATTGCGGAAATATATACACCAGCGAAAGATTGGTGGCAAACATTTTATGAATATAATGGTGCCTACAATGATCCAGATCCAAAAAAGTACGATTCTGTTGATTATGCAGATGCTGTAACGAATCGATGGAAAAACGGTCAAGGTGATTTTAAACTTATATTAAAAAATAATTAAAATGAAATTTTTAAACGAAAAAATAACCCCATTCTTAATAGTAATAATTATTATACTAAGTTTATTATTCTATATTGAGAATAAACATAAAATAAATTTTAATAAAGATAATATTATTCAAAATCAGGACATTACTAATATCAATAAAGTTCCCGAATTAACATTCGGTCAGATAACCCGAAAAGAAGTTATAGATCATGTAAACTACTTTTTTAAAGACAGAAATAAATACGCAAGAAATGCATTAGAGGTGGGTGGTAAAAAAAAATTTATAATAGGTTTCTATCAACCCAATTATAGGGATCTTGGATTAGCTGAAGAGGATAAACGAGCCGGTATAATGGTTTTTGAAGTTAAAGATGATAAGATAAAATTAATCTGGGAAAGCACAGAAAAAATTGTTTTGGTACGTCCTACCATAGAACTAAAAGATATCACTGGTGATGGAAAAGTTGAGATATTATCAATATGGTCTGATGGTAAAATCTCAATGTTATACATTTATTCTTGGGATGGAAAAACCTTTAAATTTATTACACCACTTATAAAAGTTGAATCAGAATATATAAAAAATGATCTATATTCTCCATTATTTGGTGCTAGTGGTGATATACAAATAAAAGATTCCAATCATGATGGATTAGATGATATACTCCTAATTAGTCCAAAGATAGATGGTGGTTATAGCACAAGTATTTATAGTTGGGATATTAATAAAAAAATTTTTGTTAAAATTAAAGAATTGACAACTACAGATCCTCCCTAAATTTAATATGGGAGTAATGAAGAAGAATCTAAAAAAGATGAGCCTGCTATAGTGAATTAAAACATGCAATCACCCTACTTTTCAAACGAATCCTCCATCGATTCTCTCAATATATCAGCCGATGTCAAAACCGCCTTCCACACCGCCATCGCTGAAGGAAACATCATCTACACCCCCACTCAAGCTGTCACCTACGGCGAATGGAATGGTCTTTTCTACGTTACCACCAACTTTGACAATGAAGCCTCGTATATAATAGGCGAAGGATTGAATGGGGGGTATAGTGTGTGTGGACTGCCGGGAGCGGGAGGAATATGTAATTGGACACAAGGATGGATGGATTATTTAAGAGGAAATAACATCGTTACTAATGCCACAATTATTTCTCCTGCCAATAATCAAAACTATACTGTGGGCGATACGATTAACTTTGAGGCCCAATACAAATATGTCGTTAGTGGCATCACTTACCATCAATGGACAGAAAGGAAAACTATCAAGACCGATGATCTAGCGCCAGGGACTATAACTCTGACAACTGGTTACGGAACTCAAGTAAAAGTGAATATCATTCTTAACCCTAATCCTGATCGGGACTTGTCTAATATAGATATACCCGTACCGAAGGAGCCGAAATTTATCGAAGGGTTCATAGACGAGATTGCCATAGATTATGGAGTTGAAATCACCAGTTTTGTGGCAGGCGTTGGCATATCTGAAGGCATTCGTCTGATAACTCCAATGATTGCGAAAAAAGTCGGTGCGACAGTTGCCGGTAAAATTATGGCTCGGTTTATTCCAGTCGTTGGAGAGGTGTTGTTGGTGGGCTCAGTTGGAGCTATCGCATTCAATGCGGGACCGCTCACTTTAAAATGTTTCAGCTTCAGCGATTCTGTGGATGATAAGCTTTTGGAATCAAGATCGCCTTGGTATTTCTGTGGCAAGCTGACTGCTCAATCTCTTTTTATCGCTGCTGGAGTGGTGGCGGATAGGTTGGTGGGGGCTCCATTAACATCATACATTGCAAGAAGAATTGGGATAAGTACAATTATACGAAGCGCATTGAAAACTGAAGTGCGGACATCGTTGGAAGTTTTGGAGAGTGGTAATTGGACAAGAAGATTTCCGTTTAGTAGAGATGGTGAACCTTGGAGAAATGATCCAATAAATACTGGAGTTAGATTATTACCAAATAATGTAACTTATACCGAATGGGATGTATATGAAGCAACTTCTGATGCAACAAGAGGATTAGAGAGATTTGCAAGAGGAAGTGATGGAAGTGTTTATTATACGAACAACCATTACGGTCAAGTTCCAAACGGGGAGCCTGCATTTTATAGAGTAGAATAAATTATATGAAAACAATTATAATTGATCTTAAAAATTTAAGAAATGAAAATGACATAGTTTTTCGTTTTTACGAAGCTATTGGATGTTATTATTATTATAACAACAAAGAAACAATGGAAGAAGTAGTGAAGAAAAATAATCCTCCATATGTAGTTTGGCAAGCATTTGAAGATAATATATCTGGAATTGACATGAAAGATGAAAATGGAAAAGAAGTTGAGGATTTGCTTTTTATTGTTACAAATACACTCGATGTACAAAGAAGTTGTTCAGAGGAAACATTAAATAATTTATTAGTCACTCTTTCTTATTTAACCGATCCAACTCACAGAGCAGACAAAAGAAATTTCTTTTTTCAAATTAGATTAAAAGATTATGATCCCGCAAAAGAAGAACTTAATACCAAACTTCACATGTCGTTAAAAAATAAAGATAAAGGTGTAAACAGGGCATGAGGCGTCGCAAACAATAAATATGAAAAATTTTTTCACAACAAAAAATATATTCACAAGTGTAATTTTATTATTAGTAGTAGGTATTTCTGCTTTCTTTTTAATAAAATCTACTTTTTCCAAAAATCAAGAAAAAGCTAAAAAAATTGAAATTGAAAACCAACAAAAAGAGTTTGTATTACAAAAAGCCATTGATAAACTTTCGAGAACACTTACTGAACCATATAGTATCAAAGATGGGGAAATATATTATCAAAGCACTTTAATGGAAGTAGCGGATATTGTTACGTTTGAGCCATTCCCTGATCCCAATCGCAGTTTCTCAAAAGACAAAAGTCATGTGTATTATGTTACTAAAATATTAGAAGGAGCGGATCCAGCAACTTTTGAGTTTTTTAATAATGGTTATATAGGTCTTGCACGAGACAAAAACATGGTCTATATAAATGATACTCCTATAATTGACGCAGACCCGAAGACCTTCTCGTTAATTAAGGGAACCGCATATTTCAAAGATAAAACATATGTGTTTTTAAACACAAAGAAACTACCAGGAGCTGATCCTGGAACTTTTGAACCTGTTAGCTCAACCCGTGTTTGGAAAGATGGTTCTTCAGTTAAGTTTTTTCATTATTCTAAAGACAAAAATGCTATCTATTTCTTGCCTTCAGATTCTGACTCAGATCCGATCAGAATACCGAATTCCGACCCTGCAACTTTTATCCCAATAACTGATCAGAGGGGAGAAACATTATATTTCAAAGACAAAAATCAAATTTACCATATTGAAGACGGTCCCCTAGAAGGTTCTGACCCAACAACATTTCAGTTTCTCACTTCAGGATATTCTCGTGATGTGGGCTCGTTTTATTATAAAAATATGCGAATTCCACTAGTCGATGTTGCTACGTTCAAGGTATTGGGAGACGGATATGCAGAAGACAAGAATTATATATACCATGAAGAAAAAATTATCTTCGATTTAAGTAAGAGTGCAAATCCTTTTGAACAAGCGGCAACACACATTTTGGACATTACACCAAAAGGCGATATCGCTATAGATTATATTGTCAATACATATTATGATCTAACGCTTTACTATGGTAATTGTTGCAATTTCAATATTTTTGAATTAGAGGGCGAATGGAAAGACAGCGACACTTTCTTTAACTCATTCTTTAAAGAATTAAAACGGTCAACATTTGATTTGGCTGAATTTGTACCGTTTCGTATTGCATTTGTTGCGTCGAATTCACCAGCATCTTTAGTTGATTTTCCACAACCGATCGGGCCGGGCATTGGCGGTAATGTTGTAGGCCGAAAGCTCCTTGATTCGGAGACCATGCTTGTCTACGGACGGAGCGGATCGCAAGGATATCTTGGACCATCTGCTTATCTATGTAAGGAGTCGGGAGATAACATTGATAAATTTATTTTTAAAAAGGTAAATGAAGAATGGAAAATTTGGGAGATCGACGAATCTATCGATCAGTGGATGACAAATAATGAAGGCGACACTGAGGAAGAATGCAAAGAAATTAATCAAGATCGAATAGAAAAATATAAAATATAAATCTATGACCCAAACCCACCCACAAAAAAATATCTTTTCAAAAATACTTCCGGTATTTTTTCTTGCCAGTTTTCTTTTTGCGCCACTTAGTTCGTATGCGTCTTTGACGCCGACTATACCGACATCCTCAACACCAACGATAGAGGAGACGATTCCTCTTGAATCGGTTATCAATATTCCAAAGATGATGGTTGGAGAAAAAGTTATATCAGATATTTCTCGTGTTGATTGGGGACAAGAAGTAATACTAAATGGCAAAAGTGTCGCTCTAAATTCTGAAGAAGCGCTAAACACGCTCGCTATTTCCGACAACATCAAAGAAATTATAAAGTTATACCGAGATGAAAAAACAGCAATCGGCCAAAAAAGATTCATATTGCCGTGGATAAAGACTGAACCGAAAAAATATCTGGATGATGGTCTAAAATTTTCCATAGCAAAAAGTCTAATTGACCAAGGAATAATATTGCCAAAAGATTATCTTGAGCTAGATACGCAGGACTTGGTGCAGCCACAAGACACTATGATAAATGTCTCGAACACGAAAACACTTGATCCTGCTGTTCTTACCGGCGTCGAGCCAACTGTTAAAATTATTAATATAAAAACGATAGACACCAAAAACAAAACGAGAAAAGTTTCAGCAATTCAAAAAAGTGGTGTCGGTGTCTTGGTCAGTGAAAAAGCAATTGCTTATCTTGCCACGAAACAAAATGCAGATGGATCGTGGGGAACAAATAATTCTACCAAATTCATTACAACAGTCGCAGTGCTTGAAGCGTTTCATGCACAAGGCATAACGAACACTGCGACAGATAAAGGCATTGAATGGATTAGCGCTTATTTTGCGGATAATAATGATTATATGGCGCAGAAACTGAAGGTCATAATTTCTGCGGGTGAGCCAGCAAGCACCGCTGAAATTTTGGTATATGACCAAGACACTGTTCTCGGTGGGTTTCCTTTTGATGGTAATTATAAAGTTGATCCTCTTACGACGGCTCGGGTAATCCAAGCGCTCTTTGCTGCTGGCTACGAAAATCCAGGCGACGAACCAAACGCTACTCAATCTCTTGCGCTAAAATATCTCATTAACACCAAACGCTTTGATAACGGCTGGAGCGTATTTCCGGGCGGAGTGAGCTCCATTCCGGTCTCAAGTGAAGTCATCGAAGCCCTACTCCTCTGGAAGCATCGAACACTCGGCGCTACAAAGGTGGATGACACCCTTCTCCCTGCAGTTTCATCCTTGACAAGCACACAGAAAACAAACGGCACATGGGGAGATAATATATTGAATACTGCGTTGGCATATCATGTCATAAAGACAGCCGGGGGAATCCCAGTCCACCAACTCGAAACTGTGGATTATTTTGAAGGTCATCAGGCAAGCAACGGTAGTTTTGAAAACGATCTCTATACGACTGCAAAAGTATTGAAGGCGTTATCTATTTCTACAGATTCAGGAAAACTTGTCATCACTGATATTGCGCCTTTAGTGACGCTCCAAACTGGGATTGCAACGGAGTTCAATATTGTAATGACTAATACTGGCAATACGGCTGTTGATACTGGCCTACTTCACATTATTGCAGACGGTTACCATACTGATTCTTTTGATTTTAGAACCTATGGCATTGTCGTGAATGCTGGTTCGACCATAAATCTTACTGTGGAAATATCTAACACCAGAAATTACCTAGGTAATGTTTTATTCAAAGTTTTCGTCGAAGGCACAAACAGTGTTATTCATCCCGGCTCGCTTTATGAAGAAACGCTCTCATACGCTCCAGATTCCACCAACCGTTCTGCGCTTCCGATGTACTTTGTTGCGTATAAAAGTGTTTCAAGCACAGGTTTGCCTGCGATCACATGGCGTTGGCCAGTCAAGACTGACCCGAATTTGATAAATGTACGCCTTATGTATAGGAAGATGGGAATAACCGCATGGTCATATTATGATGTCATTTCACCTACGAGATCGGACACTACTCTTCAAGGATTTCAACAGGACCAACTGTATGAAATAACACTAGGGACATTGTCGCAAAATGGACTTGTTTATTTTTATTCAACCCCTGTACAAGTAAAAGCAAGTTCCAATCCAAGCGACTATATTGCCGGTTCCGTATCTGGAAAAGTAAAATCTTTAGGCGGAGCGATTGCTGGGGTAGATGTTTTAGGCGTGACTGCATCCACGACCGCCACCTCTCTAGAGAATGGCGATTACACTCAAAATAATGTTCCTTGGGGATCGGGTTATGCTCGAGTATCTAATTTCCGTTATGAGAATTATGTAAAAAAATACGAAACTTCCAATAATGCGCTCTCTCTGGTGGATGTCTATACTAATCTGAAACCAGATACACAAGATCCGATCGTTACCAACGTCTTTATTGTCGGAGAATCTGACAAGATAATGCTAAACAATTCAACAAAGTTGATCCAGTACAGCGTCAACGACGATATCGGATTAAATGGCAATGGAATTATTGAAAGCGCTTCCTTCTATTACTTTGACCCTCATGATTCCACTTGGCATCTCATTGGTTTTGACTATGGGCTTCTCACTGGTACCCGAACTTACGCTTGGAATATTCCTGGAAATCTTCTTGGAAAAGGATTCAAAATCAAAGTAATCGCCCGAGATTTTGCTGGAAAAGATTCTGCAGAGGCAGAGTGGGGAGACACCTTTGAAATAATAGCGCCTCCACCATATGTGCCATCATCAGGTTCTGAGAACGGAAATGAATTTCCAGATATCCCAGCACCTAGTTCTGCAATTAGATCAGGAAACAGTATTCCATCATCAGACTCTTCTAACGAGAATGAAATCCCAAATATTCCCGAACCTCAGATAGAAATTCCATCCTCAGGCTCTGAAAGTGGAAATGAAATATAAATAGAGTCGTATTATTTCTCTTAAACCTTGAATTACGAAACTCCTAATTTAATTGAAAAGCGGAGTTTCGTAATTCACAGTGGGAAAATGGCTTTGTGGTGTTTTGTAATTCAAAGATATGTAATGACTCAATAGCTTTCCAAAAACTGGAATATTTTTTCGTTCGTGAGAATATTCTCGGCATGCATTCTGGCGCGCTCTTTGTCTGCGTCTTTATAGTGCTCTAAGATGGCCGCAATTTTTTTTCCAATCTGTTCTTCCTCGGCCACTATCTTTTCAACTTTTGCTATTTCATTCAAGATTAGAGCCAATTTAGCCTTTTTCTCCCCGTCATTTCTGAATTCACTTCTCAGATTCTCTTTTGTTTTGTTTAGATGTTTTAAATAATCTTCAAATTTAAGCCCCATTTGGGTAATGTCGGACTCCATTCTGTATAAAATTTTGTCCAATTCAACTTCAATTAAAATATTTGGCATATCCATGACACTATCTTCTATGATTTTCTCAATAATTTTTAACCTTGTTTTTTCTTTGGCTTGATTTTCTTTCTCCAACTTTATATTTTCTTTTAATTTTATTTTAAAATCCTCCACATTAGAAAATGGTCCAAGCGCTTGCACAAATTCGTCATTAAATTCTGGCAATTCCTCCAAAGGACGGTCTTTTGGGGGGCTCTCTAAGGGACCGTCCTTTAAATTCGGGGTTTCAGCAACATGCTTTTTAGGCGCGCGAGATTTTCTAATATCCATAATGGTGTTTTCCAAATCTTCAGCCGTCACGACAATATTTTTCTCTGCGTCCGTAATCTTTGATATTATTTCTCTCGCGATATTTTTATAATCGGGGAGTTTTATTTCTGGCAAGACCGCCGTCTTTATTTTGAATCCCAGAGGATTTTTTCGAGCCAATTTGGTGATAGAAATTTCGGGTCTCCCTATCGCATCAATTTTTTCAGGCGAAAATTCTCCTTGGATTATTTTAGGATAGTGTTCCGCGAGCGCCAGCTCCGCCATTTCTTCCAAAATGTGAATTTCCGGAACTTTAGAAAGGAGAACACTTTCTGGTATTTTGCCTTTTCTAAATCCGTCTAATTTAAGATTTCCACCAAGCTTTTTCAGCGCCACTTCGAAATAACTTTCAAATATCTCCGTTTCCAATTCTCCTTCTATTTCCACCTCGCTTTTTGGCAGTTTAGTGATTTTTATTTTTAACATTTGGTTATCTTATATATATTAAAATGTTTTGTCAAAAAAAATACCACACCGACCTGAGCTGGCATGGTATTTTTTCTCTTGTTTTAGTTTTCTTATTCAACACTGTTTATGACATTTGCGCCAACATCAATGTCTATGGTATTAAGATCTTGATCCAACGTATTGAGGTCAGTGGAATCTTGATTGGTAACAGTTTCAGAATTTGCAGGATTTTTTTCTAGAGTATTTTTATTTGACTGCCATATATATACTCCACCAAGAACAAGGATGATAATTATGACTACTAATCCAACAAGCGCTCCATTTGATTTTTTTTCTGGTTCCATAATATGTTTAGTTAAAAGTTATAAAATATTTATTGATTAGTTTCTGTTGTTGGAGAAGTTTCAACTTTAGTTTTAGCCTCCATTTTTACTTTGATTGCCTCTCTCAGCGCTTTCACTGAATCCTTCAATGCATCATGAGTTTCTCTAAGTAATGTTTGTATTTCCTGTGTCAATGTTCTTAGTTTTGTTTTGTTTTCTAGAGTAAGTTCGTTAATTGAAGTAGCAAGTAAGACATTAGCTTCTATAATTTTCGCTTTAGTCGCATTTAATTTTGTTTCAACTGTTGCTATAAAACTTTCTGCGCTAGTAACGTCTATTTCTTTCAGTTCAAGAGCAGATATTCTTGCGACTATCTTATCTTTTAGACCAGTTATTCTTTCTACCGCTACATCAAATCTCTTAAGCGCGTTTTCTCGTCCAGTGATCCTTGTCTCTTTTATTTTTGCTTTAGCTGTGTTTTTTTCTTCTTTGATTTTTTCTTTCAAGATTTCCATTTTTTGCTTTGCTTCTTCTCGAGCAACTTCTATTTGTTTTTTAACTTTTTCTCTTTCAGAAATTTCTATTGTTTTTTTTAAATCAGCCTGAGTTTTAATTTTTGTGCCTGTTGAAATATTAGAAGATGCATTATCTTCTGCTCTTGTCGCATTAATGTTTATAACAAATGCCATTGCCAAGACAATAAACAAAATAGTCGATAAACCTAAATATTTTTTCATAGATATTTTCTAGATATTAGATTGTTAATAAAACCCATCCTATTATATCAAGAAAGCCACCAAAAGCAACGCAACGATATTTAAGATTTTTATCATCGGGTTGATCGCCGGACCGGCGGTGTCTTTATAGGGGTCGCCGACCGTATCGCCAGTCACCGCGGCTTTATGAGCCTCACTTCCTTTTCCGCCATGGTTGCCTTGTTCTATATGTTTCTTGGCATTATCCCATGCGCCCCCGCCGGAAGTCATTGAAATAGCGACAAAAAGTCCAGTAATAATGGAACCGACGAGGAGTCCTCCCAAAACTACCAATCCATTTTCTTTGCCAAAAATCAAAATTACTAGAATTGGCGCCAGTACTGGTATTAGAGCTGGCAAGATCATTTGTTTTATGGCCGCGCCCGTAATAATTGATACGGCTTTGGCATAATCTGGTTTTGCTCTGCCTTCCATAATTCCTTTTATTTCCCTAAACTGTCTTCTAATTTCTTCAACCACCTTGCCCGCCGTCTTTCCGACCGCCTCCAGACAAAGCGCGCCGAAATAATAAGGCAGAAGTCCTCCGAGAAAAAGACCGACAATTACGTACGGATTGCTTAAATCAAAGGTTATACTTTTACCAGCTTTTACGATTTCTTCCGTATAAGAAGCAAACAGAACCAGAGAGGCAAGTCCAGCCGAACCAATGGCGTAACCTTTTGTAACAGCTTTGGTGGTATTTCCCACGGCGTCTAACGGATCAGTCACATCGCGGACTTCTTTGGGCAATTCTGCCATTTCGGCAATCCCTCCCGCATTATCTGTAATCGGACCATATGCGTCTATGGCCACAATAATTCCCGTCATTGAGAGCATAGACATTGCGGCGACAGCGATTCCATAAAGTCCGCCATAGTAGTAGCTGATTAATATTCCGAGAACGATTGTGATTAAAGGTAAAGCGGTAGATTTCATTGAAATAGCTAAACCTTGAATGACATTTGTGCCATGGCCAGAAACTGACGCTTCGGCTATTGATTTTACCGGATAGTATTTTGTAGAAGTAAAGTATTCCGTGATGACGACCAGAGCTCCAGTGACAAAAAGACCCACGAGAGAGCAGATGAATAAATCTATTACGGTATACTTGCCGTTGCCTTCCATCAATAATTTAGTGACAGGATAGAATAGAATAGCCGCGATAACACCAGAAGCAATAAGACCCTTATATAAAGCGCCCATTATGTTTATCCCGTCCTTGGCGGGGTTTTTAGATTGACCTTTTGGGCCTAAACGCACAAACCAAGTGCCAATAATTGACGCGAATATTGCCACTCCACCGATAACCAGCGGAAAAACAATCGCATTTTTAAATCCTACAAAAAGAAGTGAGCCTAAAAGCATTGTGGCGACCAAAGTAACAGCATAGGTCTCAAACAGATCAGCGGCCATGCCAGCGCAGTCTCCGACATTATCACCTACATTGTCTGCGATCACTCCAGGATTTCTTGGGTCGTCTTCCGGGATTCCGGCCTCAAGCTTGCCAACCAGGTCTGCGCCGACATCTGCCGCTTTTGTAAAAATTCCTCCACCCAATCTTGCGAAAACGGAAATAAGGGAAGCGCCAAATCCAAGTCCAATCAGCGCGGTCACGTCTTTCGTGATCGCATAAAAGAGAGTTACCCCGAGGAGCGCCAGTCCAACCACTAAAAGTCCGGTCACTGTTCCGCCTTTGAATGCCAAAGAAAGCGCATCATTGATTCCGCCCCTGGCGGCTTCGGTTGTTCTGACGTTTGCTCTGACTGACACATTCATACCGATATATCCCGCCAGAGCGGAAAAAATGGCTCCAACCAAAAATCCGAAAGCCATTACCCAACCAAGTTTTTGGATAAAACCTATGACGAAGAAAAGTATTATAGCGATAATGCCAATGGTTCTATATTGTTTGTTTAGATAGGCTTCCGCGCCTTCTTGAATCGCTTTGGCAATTTCTTGCATCCGAGTATTTCCAGGGCTCTTTTTTAATATTGACTTAGCTAAAAATAAACCATAAGCAATAGCCACCACCGAACTAACAATTGCAAACAATAAAAATTGATTCATATTTTTATTTCATCCCGTTGCAACGGGACAAGTTACTTTATAATAATTTATTTTACCTCACTTCGCTTCTTCCACTTCGACTTTTTCGGGAACCATTTTCTCTGCCTGCCCCGCGCGCGCAGGCGCGGCAGGCAGGCCGTCACCTTTGATGTCGATTCTCCAACCAGTAAGTTTAGCCGCTAGACGCACATTTTGTCCACCCTTGCCGATAGCGAGAGAAAGCTGGTCATTAGCCACTTCCACCGTGGCTTTGTGATCTTCTTCATCTATTTCGATCGAGATGACTTTGGCAGGAGAGAGAGAATTAGACACGAAAATTTTCGGGTCAAGCGACCACGGAATGATATCAATTTTCTCTCCCCCCAGTTCTTGCGTGATAGTGTTCACTCGGGTGCCTTTTTGTCCGACACATGATCCGACTGCATCGATATGTTCATCTTTCGAAACTACTGCTATTTTAGACCGAGCGCCGGGCTCTCTGGCAATAAATTTTATTTCCACGACTCCATTTTGAATTTCTGGCGCTTCCAGAGCAAAAAGTTTTTCTATAAATTTTGGATGAGTGCGAGAAAGACGCAAGTTTATGCCTCTGGGCGTATCCTCTACGGAGTAGAGATATACTCGCGCTCGCTGACCCCGTTCCCAATATTCTCCGGGGATTTGTTCTTCCGCGGGCAAGATACCGGTCGCTCGGTTAAAGTCAATATAAATATTTCCTCTTTCAACTTTTTGCACTATCCCTCCGACTATTTCTCCTTCTTTGTTTCCATATTCATCTATTATGGAGGTGCGTTCAGCCTCACGGATTTTCTGGATGATGACCTGCTTGGCGGTCTGGGCGGCAATGCGTCCATAATCTTCTTTTGACTCTAATGGAAAAACAACTTCGTCATTTAATTCTGCCCCTTTTTTTATTTTTTTCGCATCTTCCAGCATTATGTGATGCTCTCCGTTGAAGTGTACGCGCTCGTCGTCAGTTTCTTGGAGAGAATACTCCCTTTTCTCTCTCTCCTCTCCCTTATTAAGTGGAAGGTTGGGTAGAGATTTTTTGTCTCCACCAATAACGGCAATACTTTCGTCTACCACAATTTTTACTTGGAAAAAATCAGTCTTGCCTGTCTCCAGGTCAAACTTGGCGCGTATAATTTGCCCTTTTTTGCCGTAATCCTTTTTATAAGCGGCCGCCATTGCCTGCTCTATTGCGTCTAATATTTTTTCTTTTGGGATTTTTCTTTCCTCTTCCAGTTGTTCCAACGCTGATTTGAATGTTTTTAGATCTAACATATGATTTTGCAAATCACGTCGCGTAAGTCGATTTGGCGCGACGCAATCTTCTATTAAGTTTTAATCAAAAAAGTCCTGTTGCGACAGGACCCATACACTGCAAGAGTATCATAGATTTTATTGAAAGGCAAACTTTACCTGGGTAAAAACAAGGGGCTCTTCTAATAAAAGGAGAGCCCGGTGATGATGTGGCTGGTTACTTTGCCAACCTAAAAAATTGTCGGTCGCCGTCCATGGGGATGGAAACGCTAACAATCCCGTTGTTAGTCCGGAAAGGACCCAAAACGTCGCTCCAACTGCTAGGAGTGACGAAAGATTCGGAAGATTGGAGCCGGTATCCGATATCGGCCCAACTGAGATTCAGCAACCCTGCCGAAGGCTGGGCTGTGACCGAGGGCTTCATTCCGCCCTTGACGTCTTCCGGGGAAATGGTTATTTCCATGGTCGCACGACCGCCCGTAGCTTCCCAGAAGTTGTAGAAGCCGGTTTCAGATCGGGTCGGACTCTGCTTGGAAAAATTTCTTACGGCGCTGTCGTAGTAATCGAAACGCGCTTCGGAGAGAGGCGCAGAAGTCACTACTACAAACAACGTCTTGAAATCTTTCTGTGAAGCCGTGTAATCGGGGATGCGAGTTCCGTCGATGGCGACTATATCCGCGCTCGTTATGGTTTTGAAACCGCTGGCGGTAAAAAAACTCCGACTGGTGCCAATAAATGACGCGTCTATGGCAACCTCGATGTCTGGAACTTCTTGTATAGGCACGAGACCCATAAGATAAAGTTCCAGTTTCATGTAGGGAACCTTATTCCCTGCGTTACCAGACGGGTCAAACCAATTGCCTGGCTGGCCGTTATTTGCCGAGTATTGGCCGTTGCCCAGATATTGGAGTGTGTCAATCTGCCAGCCGCCTAACTGACCATTGACACTAGAGAAACCCCAATGTGATCCCAGACCGGGAATGGAATTTAAGAAATTACCCCAACGGTGCATAATTTCATGTAAACCCGCCCCACCTATAAGACCATTTAATTCTGCAAGGTGGATGATGCACTGCAACTTTCCACTGGATCCATAGGAGTCGCAGAAGTTGTAGATGCTCAGGCCGATACCTTTTGTATCATTCTGGATTGCTTGGATCTGACCGCCATAGGCGGCACCAGTCGGGGGCCAAACTTGATCACTCTGAAAAATGATGAAGTCAAAGTTGTCTTCAAACTGGTCGTAAATGTGTTTGGACAACTGAGGGGTTATCTGGAACCCATCATGGGTTGCGCTGGAAAACAACTTACAAGCGTCAGGTGAGACGACGAGATTCACGACCCGTCTTGAGTCGTTGACCACGATGGCATAATCACTGCCATTGTGTGAGAGGACTGTCGCAATTACTGAGACTTGGGTTGTTAGCCCAAAACTCAATAGGACTGCGATTTGTTCTATTTTTTTCATATTAAGTTTTGGTGAGCTTTCTGGATTATTTTACAAAGAAATAGAAAGAATGTCAATTTTTTTAGTTTTTGGTGTTGTGGATAACTCTATTGTGATGGCTTCTCTATCAGGGTATAATTAGACAATGAAAATTTATTTGTTTAAGATTATTTTTACTCTAGTCTTTTTTCTCTTGCCTTTTTGGCCTTCTGTTGTTTCGGCTGGAAGTGGACACAATATGTCCGGTTGGGCTTGGTCCTCGAACATAGGTTGGATTAGTTTCAATAATACCAATGATGGTGGAAGTGTAGATTATGGCGTTAACAAGAATACTGATGACACTCTCGTCGGTTACGCTTGGTCCTCGAACATAGGCTGGATACAATTTGGTAATCTTGCAGGGTTTCCAACTGGCGGTGGAACACGAGCTGAAAATGCAAATATAAACGGCAGTAATCTAGAAGGTTGGGTCAAAGCTCTTTCCGCCGATGGCAATGGCTGGGATGGTTGGATTTCTCTGTCTGGCTCTAGTCCAAGTTATGGTGTCAATTTTAATAACGATAATTTTTCAGGTTATGCTTGGGGGAGCGATGTCGTGGGTTGGGTTCGTTTTGATGGCGTTATCGTTGGGTCTGCTTCTCTTGTGAACGGCGCTTGCGATGTCATACACTACAGCTGTCTTACAGGCAATAGCAGAAATAATGTGGATGGCGCTTCTACTTGGACTTGGTCCTGTAATGGTATAAATGGCGGAACCAATGCATCTTGTTCAGAAACCAAGATTGTTGTTAATGGTGGCTGGAGCGTTTGGAGCGCTTGTAGTGGTGGAACACAAACTCGTACTTGTACTAATCCCGCTCCTGCGAACGGGGGAGCTAGTTGTAGTGGTAATTCTTCTCAATCTTGCGGTGGCACTGGCACTTGCTCTGATGGAATTCAGAACGGTGATGAAACAGGTGTTGACACTGGTGGTCGTTGTGGGCCCCCTGGCACTTGCTCTGATGGCATAAAAAATGGAAATGAAACAGGTGTTGACACTGGTGGTCGTTGTACCAAGAAAAAACCAATCTTCATAGAAGGTTAACAATTAGCAAAAAATCCCCGCCAATGTTTATTGGAGGGATTTTTTGCTATAATGCTAGCGTATGCAAATCGACGAAGAACAGTTGAAGAAATTTATTCTAGAATCAGGGCTTGTTTCTAAAACAGATTTTAACTCCGCGGTAAAGTTAGCCGAAACCAAAAAACAAAAATTTGGGAATATTCTGCTAAGTGAAGGAAAAATATCGGAAACTGATTTAAAGCGGATGGAAGCTTTTGTCTTAGGAATACCATTTATTAATTTAACTAAAGCAAAGATTGATTTTTCGGTGCTTTCTCTCATTCCCGAACCGATTGCGCGCAACGATAATATCGTTGCTTATAAAAAAAGCGAGAAAGGGCTAGAGGTGGCTATGCTGGATGTCGACGACTTGCCGGTGATTGATTTTATTAAGAAACGTTCCGGACTTAAAATCTTGCCTCGATTGACGGATACGATTTCCATCAAGTCTGTGCTCGTGCAATATAGAAAAAGTTTAAAAGCTGAATTTAAAAATATTATCCAAAAAGAATCCACTACCCTGGCCGATGTGTCAAATGAAGCGAATAAAGACGGTGAAAAATCTGAATCGGAGTTGAAAAATCTCGCTGAAGATTTGCCAGTTATAAAAATTGTTGATTCTTTAATTTTTCATGCGATTCTGCAAAATGCGTCTGATATTCATATAGAACCAGGAGAGGGTGAACTCACTGTCCGTTACAGAATAGACGGCATATTGCGCGATGCGATGATCTTGGATAAAAATGCTGGCGCCGGAATCACCGCGCGCATCAAAGTGCTTTCAAAT
This sequence comes from Patescibacteria group bacterium, assembly GCA_038061925.1. Taxonomy (GTDB): domain Bacteria; phylum Patescibacteriota; class Minisyncoccia; order Phycocordibacterales; family UBA9973; genus UBA9973. The sequence goes on along the minus strand of JBBTYD010000002.1, from coordinate 52,756 downwards.
TTAAGACTGGATGAAAAAAGATTGCCCCAAGACGGCCGATTTAAAAAAGAACAAGACGGAGAGAAGATTTCCTTCCGGGTATCTACTCTGCCTACTTTTTTTGGAGAAAAAACGGTACTGAGAATTTTAAAAGAAAATGCGCATGGATTTTCGTTAGAAACGCTTGGTTTTCATGGAGAAGGATTAGAGCGAATACATGCGTCACTCTCGCAAAAGACTGGAATGGTGCTCGCGACCGGTCCTACCGGGAGTGGAAAAACAACCACCCTCTATACGATGCTTGATATTTTGAATAAGCCGGAAGTCAATATTTCCACCGTGGAAGATCCGATTGAATATCAAATGCCGAGAGTAAACCAAACACAAGTTAAACCGGAAATAGGATTATCTTTTGCCAATGGCCTGCGTTCTCTTCTACGTCAGGACCCGGATATAATAATGGTGGGAGAGATTCGAGATGGCGAAACAGCCGGACTAGCGGTGAATGCTTCACTTACCGGCCATTTGGTTCTCTCGACTATTCATACCAATAGCGCCTCTGGCGCCATACCTCGATTAATCGATATGGGGGTTGAGCCTTTTTTAATAACAGCCACCGTCAAAACAATTATCGCGCAAAGATTGATACGCCGGCTTACTCCGAATAAAGAGAAATATTTTTTATCGTCCGTCGAAATAAAAAATTTAGCCAAGGTTGTTGATTTAGACAGAGTACTAGGATTTTTAAAAATCGAGAATATCGTGAGTGTCAAAGATACTTGGGACAAAATTCCTTTTTATAAAGCGGTCAAGAGTGGCGAATTTGAAGATGGGTATGGAGGGCGTATTGGGATGCATGAAGTTTTAAAAATTACGCCCACCATCAAAGAAATGATTATCAGTGGAAAATCTCAAGATGATATAGAAGTTCAAGCGAAAAAAGAAGGAATGATGACGATGCTGGAAGATGGAGTATATCAAGCGGTATTGGGCGTGACGACTTTGGAAGAAATATTTCGGGTTGTTTCGGAGTAAAAATTAGCAAGTGTGTATAATACACAATATATATGCTTTTTTTTTATAAAGCAAAATCAAAAACAGGGGAAATTTCAGAAGGTATTTTATATGCGGCCAATCGTCTAGCGCTCGCTCGCGATCTGCGATCTCGCGGAAACACGCCTTTATTGATTAAAGAGAAAGATGAAAGCTTTTTTGACAAGATGTCACATTTCACAAGTATTTTTTCCAAAATAAGCGTCAATGAACAAATTATTTTGACAAAAAATTTAAGTGGAATGTTAAAAGCTGGACTTTCATTGTATCGGGCGCTGTCTGTTTTAAAAAAGCAAACAAAAAATTCTAAACTTAGCGACATTTTGACATCTCTTTCCGATGAGATAAATTCTGGAGAAAGTTTATCAAGCGGACTTTCAAAGTTTCCTAATGTTTTTTCAAAACTTTTCATATCAATAACTCGCGCCGGCGAGGAATCAGGGAACCTGGCCGGCGCGCTTTCTGATATTGGGATGAACCTGGAAAAATCGCACTCTTTGACCAAGAAAATACGGGGGGCTCTTATTTATCCCGGGGTGATTCTATCCGCGATGGTTGTAATTGGTGTTTTAATGTTTGCTTTTGTGGTGCCAACATTAGCCAGCACTTTCAAAGAGCTTGGGGTTGTTTTGCCTGTTTCCACTCGGATCCTTATTTTTTTTGGTAATTTTTTCTCCAATAATCTAATCCTGACCTTTGTTATTATAATTGGATTAGGGGCTGGACTTTACTTTCTTTCTCGCGCTGGATTTATGACAAAATATATTGATTACGCGATTCTCAAAATTCCAGTCATCGGAAATTTAGCAAAAGAATTAAATACCGCCCGCACTGCTCGCACTATGTCCTCACTGTTGCTCGCAGGGGTTTCCATCACTCGCGCGGTAGAAATTACGGAAGATGTAGTGCAAAATATTTACTACAAAAAGATTTTAAATGAAGCTAAGATTGCCGTAGAAAAAGGGGCTCCGTTTTCGAAAGTTTTTGGAGCCAATGACAAGCTTTATCCTGTAATGATGTCGGAAATGATCCAAGTTGGGGAAGAAACTGGCAAATTGTCAGATATGTTGCTCGAAATTGCTTTGTTTTATGAGGGAGAAATTGAAAATAAAACTAAGAATCTTTCTACCATTATCGAGCCTCTCTTGATGATTGTGATTGGCGCGGGGGTTGGGTTCTTTGCCATTTCGATGATTTCGCCACTCTATTCAATTTTAGGCAGTATAAAATAATGAAAAATTTTCTCAAAAAGGGAATAACTGTGATAGAATTATTGGTAGTATTAACAGTGTTGGGTATTATAATTTCAGTCGCAATTCCACAATTTTCACAGATCAGAGAAAATCAAGTGTTTAAAAGTGGAGTGGCTGACATATTATCCTCTATCGACAAGGCGCGCGGAGAAACTCTTTCCTCTCTTTATTCTTCGGAGTATGGAGTGCATTTCGAGTCCAATAAAGTTATAATTTTTAAAGGTAAAATTTTTTCTGCTACGGCGTCAGATAATGAAACAATCAACATAACTTTACCTGCAACGATATCCACTATTACAATTGCAGGAGGAGGCGCAGATCTTTATTTTAATAGATTAAGCGGTACACCTAACGTTACCGGATCAATAATTATTTCTAGTACGAATTTTATTAAAACTATTACAATATTTGCTACAGGTATGGCGAGCGTAAATTAAAATGAAAATTTTTTTTAAAAATAGTGGATTTATGGTCGTTGAAGTATTAATAGTCGCTTCTATTATTACTATTTCAGTTTTAGCGGCGATGACAGTTGCTCAAAAATCCATTTATGTTTCTCGCCAGGCCTTTCACACTACCCAAGCGGCGTTCTTAATGGAGGAGGGAGCAGAAGCAGTACGCATAGTACGCGACAATGCATGGAGTAACATTTCTAGTTTAGCGGTTGGAGCAACTTATTATCCCAAATTTTCTGCTGGTACCTGGAATCTGACTACCACATCTAGTGATGGTGCTGTGGGGATTTTCACCCGCGCTATAGTTTTAGCGGATGTAAACCGTGATAATACTACTAAAAACATTGTAAGTTCTGGAGGGGCACTTGATATTAGAACAAAATTAGTCACTGTTATGGTGTCTTGGCTTGAAGGTGGCGCGACTGTCACTAAAAATTTGCAATTTTATATTATGGATATCTTTTCCTAAACTGATTATGATTAAAATTAACAAAAATAATAAAAAAGAAAATGGTTATGCAGTATTAGAACTTCTTTTTTATATTTCTTTTTTTGTTCTTCTGTCTATGGTGGTAATCAATTCAATGGTGATAATGACCCACGCGTTTCGAGAGACTACATTACAGGCCGAACTTTTGCAAAGTGGATCGATTATGGAAAGAATGTCTAGAGAAATCAGACAAGCTAACGATATTAGTTCTATTGGTGTTGATGATTTAACGCTTAGTGCTAAAGACTCTACTGGTTCAGATAAAACTGTAGAATTTAAGTTTATCAGCCCCAATATAGAACTTTGGGATGCCGGTAACAATATAGGAAATTTAAATTCGCCCAATATTACAGTCACCGCTCTAACATTTACGCAAATAACCACAACAAAAGGCAAAGCGGTGAAAATATTTTTAACAGTTAAATCTGCCAATGACGCATTGGATCGGACGCAGGATTTTTACGATACAATTGTGTTAAGAGGCAGTTATTGATTATGAAAAAAGATTTTAAAAAAATTAAAAAAAACGGTGGCGCGGCAATGTTGATATCTGTCATCTTTTTTCTTTTTATATCTTTAGCTATAATTTCCGGACTGGTGGGGCCTTCAGTGCGCGAATTTAGAACTGTTAATAATTTGATAAAATCTCAACGGAGTTTCTTTCTTTCTGAGTCGGCGGCGGAAGATTCATATTTCCGTCTCAAGACGGGTAAAGCTATAGGTTTAACAAATACAATTACTTTAGAAAATAATTCAGCCACCGCTACGATAAGTGATTCTGGTTATAACGAAAAGACCATTTCTTCTTTGGGAGATGTTGATTCTCGTCAAAGAAAAAGCGAGCTTGTCTTAAATACTGGCGTAGGAGTTTCTTTTAGTTATGGCGTACAGACCGGTCTGGGTGGTTTCACTATGGAGAATAATTCTTCTGTGAATGGCAGTGTTTATTCAAATGGAAGTATCACAGGATCAGGATCTATCACTGGTACTGCTTTATCCGCTAATTCGGAAGCGCTTACGGCAGATCAGATGAATGGTTCTGGTGTACCTTCTTATGATATTATTTTTGGAAATGCAAATGGGACACAAGATTTTGCCCAAAGTTTTCAAGTAAGCGTAACGGAAGTAGTGAATAAGGTAAAACTCTATCTTAAAAAAATTAGCACTCCTTCTAATTTGACTATCAGGATTGTATCAGATTCAAGTGGAAGTCCGAGTACGACCACTTTGGCATCTGGCCCTCTTTCTGCTTCTTTAGTGTCTACCACCTATGGTTGGGTGGATGTTCCATTTTCTTCTAACCCAGAATTAACGGCGGGTGCAACCTATTGGATTGTGATTGACGGGTCTACGAATTCAACAAGATATTATATGATTGGCGCAAATAATAACGAATATTCAAATGGAGCCGGTAAAATTGGCGCGTATTCTGGAACCTGGAATAATACCAGCCCGTCTAATCTTGATGGTTTTTTTAATTTATATCTTGGTGGTTTGACGGGTCTTATCAGTGGTATAACTGTCGGGACGGGTGGCGTAGGCAATGCCTACGCTCATACAGTTAATAATTCAAATATCGCTGGTATAAATTATTGTCAAACTGGGAGCGGTAATAATAAATCTTGCAACACAACACTCTCAGATCCAACTCAAGTTGCGATGCCCATTTCTGATCAAAATATTTTAGATTGGAAAAATGAAGGAACAGCAGGGGGGGTCTATTCTGGGAATTACACAGCTGGTAGCGATTCTTCTTTAGGGCCAAAGGAAATTACCGGGGATCTCTCTGTAAGCAATGGCGCTCACCTTACTGTAACCGGGACCCTTTGGGTGCGTGGCAATGTAAACGTTAGTAATAATGCCACTGTAAGTCTTTCATCTAGTTATGACACTTCGGAAGGCGTCATAGTTGTGGATGGTATTGTAAATATAGGCAATAATGCTGTGTTCGACGGCTCAGGTTCTGCTGGGAGTTATTTAATGGTGCTTTCCACTTCCACTTCAACGGAAGCTATAACACTATCAAACAATGGCGGAGCTGTTATATTATATGCTGCTAATGGCACAGTTAATTTAAGCAATAATGCCATTGCAAAATCTTTAAATGGTAAATATATTCATTTAAACAATAATGCTATCGTGATTTATGATAGCGGGTTAGTTAACGCTAATTTTGTGAATGGGCCTTCGGGTGGGTGGGGCATAACATCCTGGAAAGAAGTTCAATAAATTATGTTATTTATGCTATAATTTGCCATTATGGCTAAGAGGACGATAATTATTGGCAATTGGAAAATGAATCCGCTTACTCTGAAAGAGGCGGAAAAATTGTTTAATGATGTAGTGAAAAATGTTTCTACCGTGAAAAAAACAGAAATTGTAATCTGTCCGCCGTTTTTATATTTGGAAAAATTAACAAAAATTAGAACCAACAAAATAAAACTCGGCGCGCAAAATGCTTTTGGGGATGAGCCGGGCGCTTTTACGGGCGAAGTGTCTGCCGAAATGCTTTATAATATTGGCGCTAGGTACGTGATCTTGGGGCATTCGGAAAGACGAGCGCTGGGAGAAACAAATGCGTTCGTTAATAAAAAAATCAAGGTATCGCTCGGAGCGGGGCTTGTTTCGGTGCTCTGCGTCGGGGAAAGTGTTCGTGATGAAAGTCACAGTTATTTTAGTTTAGTGAAAACACAACTGGAAGAATGTTTAAATGGAGTTAAAAAAACTTTGATTTCGAAAATTATTGTTGCCTACGAACCAATTTGGGCAATTTCTAGCACGATCAATCGTTATGATGCTACCCCGGCTGATTCCTTGGAAATGACTATTTTTATTCGCAAAATTCTCTCTGATAAATTTGGCGCGGATGGAGCGCGCGCGCGAGTTATTTATGGCGGTTCGGCCAATGAAAAAGACGCCCTTGATTTTTTACAAAATGGAGGGGTCGATGGACTGCTTCCGGGTCGCGCGAGTTTAGACCCAAAAAAGTTTACAGAAATTATTAGTATCGCAGAAAGTATTTCTTAAGATGAAGCTTAAAATCTTAGAGAGCGTAAATTTGAAAGGTAAGACTATTCTTTATCGCGCGCCTTATGATATTGAACTGAAAGAAGTAGATGGGATTCTGGAGCCTGTAGATGATATGCGCATAACGGCAACGCTTCCTACACTGCAATATCTTTTGAAAGAAAATTGTAGAATAGTTATTCTTACTTATGTGGGGCGTCCTGATGGAAAAATTGTGGAAACGCTTCGCACCAATCCTCATGCGAAGAGATTAAGTAAGCTTTTAAATCACCCAATTGATCAAATTGATGATTGTATTGGCCCATCGGTGGATAAAAAAATTTCTGATATGTGTTCTGGTGATATTTTAATGCTTGAAAACGTAAGATTTTACAACGAGGAAATAATTGATGATGATGAATTTGCGCAAAAACTCTGCAAAGGAAAAGATATGATTGTTTTTGATGGTTTTCCTCAAGCGCACAGAATTCATGCGTCTACGACTGGTATTGAAAGGCATTTGCCAGCTATCGCCGGTCTTTATTTACGACATGAAGTTGAAATGTTATCTTCTTTACTAGAGAATCCGAAACATCCTTTTATAGTTATTATTGGCGGAGCAAAAATTTCCGATAAAGTGGATGCTATTCATAATTTATTAGTTATAGCAGATACCATTCTGGTCGGGGGAGCCGTGGCGAACGTTTTTTTGAAAGCGCAAGGCAGAGTACTTGGAGATTCTTTCATTGAAGATGTTTTTGTAGATAAAGCGAAACGTGAAAAAAAGAATTGGGTGCAAGAGGCAAAAGATATATTAAAACAAGCGCAGTCTTTGGGTAAAAAAATTGTAATTCCAAGAGATCTTGTTATATCTGACGGTACTTCTACAAAAATCATCACTACAGAGGAAATTCCTATGGGATGGAAGATTCTTGATATCGGACCAGAAGCTCAAAAAGAATATTCTCTTGTTATCAATCAATCCGAAACTGTTTTCTTAAACGGTCCGATGGGAAAGTTCGAAGATGAAGAATTTGCGCAAGGTTCAAAGGCTATACTTGTTGCTATGAAAAATTGCAAAGAAAATCTTAGGGGAGATACCACTATTGCTGGTGGAGATACTATAGATGTTGCTCGAAAATATGGAAGTCTCGGCGATTACTCGCACATAAGTCTGGCCGGGGGCGCTACTTTGGAATTTTTAGCAGGCAAAGAATTACCAGCGCTTAGGGCGCTTATGGAATAGAAGAAACAATTTTTTTAGCGACTTTTATTGCTTCGCCTTCTTGATAGGGTTTTTTGCCACACCATAAACCGAAGCCGTCATTTTTGATTCTTGGGATTATATGAATATGCGAGTGGAAAACTACCTGTCCCGCGGCTCCTTCGTTGTTCATTGTTATATTTATACCATCCGCGTTTAGTCCGCTCTTTAGAGCATGAGAAATTATTTTTACAACCTTCATCATTTCCGTCAATATTCCCTCAGGAGTTTCGTAAATATTTAAAAAATGTTTTTTGGGTATTACTAGAGAATGTCCGATGTTCACTGGCGCAATATCTAAAAAAGCCAAAACATTATCATCTTCATATATTTTATTACACGATATTTCTCCTTTGATTATTTTACAAAAAATACAATCATTCTTCATATTTGTATTATATGCTAAAATTCTAGTTATGCAAAAATATGGCGAGTTGTTAAAGACACTCTTTGAGAAGCGAGGCATTCTAACCGAGACGGAAGCTGATATCTTTATTAATCCAGATTATCGGCGAGACTTGCATGACCCTTTTTTGATGCGAGATATGGAGAGGTCTTGTGTGCGACTGCATAAAGCGGTAGAAAACAAAGAGAAAATAATCATTTATGCGGATTATGATTGCGATGGAATACCAGGAGCCGTAATTTTGAGTGATTTATTTAAAAAGATAGATCACAAAAATTATGAGGTTTATATACCACAAAGAAATTCTGAAGGATATGGACTTAATCTTGACGTGTTAAAAAGATTTGCAGAATCTGGCGTAAAATTATTAATTACCGTTGATCTTGGCATTACAGCCGTGGCGGAAGTGGCCCAAGCATCTACCCTTGGTGTTGATGTGATAATTACTGACCATCATTTACCTAAAACTTCGTCGGCAGAAAATTTTCTCGGGTCCTCGGAAGAGGGTCAGCCAGACCAGCTCGAAAATTCTCTGCCGACTTCCGCTTTTATTTTGCCTCGCGCCTATGCGATTTTGAATCCCAAAATAGACGAGTATGAAGAAAAAATGCTTTGTGGCGCAGGTGTTGTTTTTAAATTTGTGCAAGGTTTTATAAAAAAGTATGGCCAAGGGAATAAACAGTTTAAAATAAAAGATGGTATGGAAAAATGGATGTTGGATATGGCTGGACTGGCCACGCTTTCTGATATGGTTCCGCTTGTAGGAGAAAATAGAACGCTCGCGCATTTTGGAATGAAAGTGTTGAAAAAATCTCCTCGTCCAGGGTTACAAAAACTTCTAGTGAAAATGAATATTGATCAGAGGTATCTTTCAGAAGATGACATTGGTTTTATGGTGACCCCCAGACTGAATGCTGCATCTCGGATGGATGATCCAATGAGGGCCTTTGAACTTCTCGCTACCGCGGATGAAATAGAAGGAAGTAGGTTGGCGGACCATTTGTCAAAAATAAATGATGAAAGAAAAACAATGGTGACGAGTATTATGCGCGAGGTGAATAAAAAATTTGAAAAAAGAAAAATAACTGAAGTAATTGTAATTGGAAATCCCAATTGGCGTGTGGGGGTGTTGGGACTTATCGCTGGGAAAATTTCGGATGTTTACAAAAAGCCTGTTTTTGTTTGGGGAAAAGATGAGAATGATTGCATCAAGGGTTCTTGCCGGAGCGATGGTTCGGTCTCGGTGGTGGAGCTGATGGCAGAGACCCGCGAATCGTTTATAGACTTTGGTGGCCATGAGCTGGCTGGAGGATTTACTGTTCAGAAAGATAAAATTCACTTCTTAGAAGAGGCATTATCTGCAAATTTTAATAAGGTAAAAAGAAACCCTCGAGCGAGCTTAAGGCAAGAAAATTATGATATGAAGCTGATTTTAGAAAATGTAAATATGAAAAATTGGCGAGAGATAGAGAAATTGGCGCCTTTTGGGTTTGGCAATCCGAAACCCATTTTTCTTTTTGAAAATGTAAAAATAGAAAAAATAAAAAAATTTGGCAAGAATGGTTCTGGTGAGCATTTAGAAATTATTTTTTCTGACAAAAATAATAATAAAGCCAAGGCAATTTCTTTTTTTTCCAGTGTCAATTCTTTCAAAAATATTTTAACAGAAGGACTGGCTGTAAACTTGTTAGCCACTTTCGATTTGTCTCGTTTTCGCGGTCGAGAAGAATTAAGATTAAGAATTATTGATATACCGTAAAAATATGTCTAAAAACAAGATTAAAATTTACACTGATGGAGCAGCGAGAGGAAATCCAGGAAAAGCTGGTTGGGCCGCTGTCATTTTGTTGAGGCAAAATTATGACGGCCAAAGGAATATAGAGGAGATAGGGGGACGGGTAGAATACGCTACTAATAATCAAATGGAATTAACTGCTCCAATTGAAGCGCTTAAATTTCTAGCTAGGCAAGGCCTAGCTAAGAGTAATATAGAAATTGTTTCGGATTCCAAATATGTGATTTTGGGAATCACAGAATGGATACAAAATTGGATGAAAAACAATTGGCGAAATGCTAACAGAAAACCTGTTTTAAATAGAGAACTTTGGGAAAAGCTTCATACGCTTACCAAAGAATTGAAACCTAAATGGACTTATGTGAAAGGACACAATGAAGATAAATATAATGAACGAGCTGATCTCATTGCCACCAGTTTTGCGGAGGGAGAGCCAGTAGAACTTAAAAAATAATAAATAATTTTTTGCGTCTTTCCTAAATGCGAGATAGAATTTTTTTTATCATTTGTTTTGGTTTTATATTGGGAGTTCTTTGGCGCTCTTTTATTTCGTTAAATTTTCATTTAATAATTCTGTTTGGTGTGATTAGTTTTGGATTATTTTTATTTTTTTCTCTGATCTCAAAAGATAAATGGGGAATTTTATCTTCAATTTTTATTCTAACATTTTGTCTTGGAATTTTAAGGTTTCAGGCGGTTGACGTGCCGGCGTCAAGTATTTTTGAATCGCAAGTAGGCCAGCGAGTCTCTTTTTCTGGAAAAATTATTGATGAGCCAAGTGTTGGAGAAAATAATCAAAAAATAACTGTTCAAACGATATCTGGGAAAAACCAGATTAGAATATTGCTATCAGCCAGTTTGGGTAAAGATTATAAATACGGTGATGAAATTAAATTTGAAGGAGTTTTAAAAAAACCGGAGAATTTTTTTACGGATCAATGAAAAAAATTTGACTATCTAAATTATTTAAGAAAAGACGGAATTTTTTATGTAATGAATTATCCTAAAATTAAAACTATTTCGCAGGGGAATGGCAATTTTATCAAAAGCATGCTCTTTTCGGTCAAAGAAAAATTTTTGGAAAAAATAAATTCAGCGATTCAAAATCCCGAATCACTTCTCTTAGGCGGGCTTATTTTGGGAGAGAAATCTTCTTTTAATCAGGCCTTAAGGGCTAGCTTTGTTAATACCGGCACGATCCATATCGTCGCTCTCTCCGGTTACAATGTAACCATGGTTGCGCAATGGTTTATGAAATTATTTGCCTTTTTACCTCCAAATATCAGCATTGGTGCTGGTATTTTCTCAATTTTTCTTTTTATATTAATGACTGGCGGGAGTTCCACGGCCATCCGGGCCGGTATCATGGCGACTTTGGCGCTCATTGCTCGCGCCACCGGTCGGAATTACGATGTCGCGCGAGCGCTTATGCTTGCCGCGGTGGGAATGGTAACGCTCAATCCATTTGTGCTTGTTTACGATGTTTCTTTTCAACTTTCTTTTATTGCGACGGTCGCGGTTATATTTCTAGCTCCTCGCATTGAAAAATATTTCTTCTGGGTGCCTAAACATTTCGGCTTGAGAGATATTGTGTCTGTGACTTTTGCCGCCTATGTTTTTGTTTTCCCTTTTATTCTTTACAAAATGGGTAATTTCTCTCTTGTTGCTTTGCCGGCTAATGTTTTAATTTTACCTTTTATTCCTCTTACAATGATCCTTGGATTCATGACTGGTTTTATCGGATTTATTTCATATGTGCTAGTTGTGCCGCTCGGATATATCTCATATCTGTTTTTGCATTATGAACTCGGAATTATAAATTTTTTCTCCAATTTGCCATTTGCGGCGTTTTCTTTTCCAGATTTTCCTTTATTTTTAACAATTCCGATCTATATCTATTTTATTTATAGACTTTTTGGCGGGAACATAAAAAATTTTTTTATTGCGCCTTTTTAAAATTTTCTTCTACGACTTCCCAGTTAACATTGTCTAAAAAAGCATCAATATATTTTTTCTTATCGGTCGCATAATCCAGATAAAAGGAATGTTCCCACATATCAATTCCAAAAATCCACTGAAGTCCAGTTAGGTGTCCCAGATGCTGTTCATCGATCCAAGCATTGATCATTTTTTTATCGATGGGGTCATAATAAAGCACGGCCCAGCCAATCCCTCGCGTCAGAGCAATTGTTTTGAAGCGGGCGAACCAAAGATCAACGCTACCCCATTCTTCCTTTATCGCTTTTTTAAGCGGACTTTCTTCTTTCATTATTTTTACTCCGCCTTCTAAACTCTTGAAATAATATTCATGATTTCGCATTCCATCAAATTCAAAAGCAAAACGGCGTTGAATTTCTCCAAGTTCATAAGCATTTTTTTCGCTGTCTTTTGAAAGTTCGATTATATGGTCCAAAATGAGATTGCTATGTTTCACGTATCCAGCATAAAGTTTTAGGTGTTCCTCAATGGTCTTTTTGGATATTCCCTTTAATGCTCCAATATCAAATTTTAGTTCTTCAAATTTTTTCATGCGATTTTGCAAAATCTACTGAGCATAATTCTATTAGTTAATTATTAATATGCTAACATTATAACATGTTTGAAAAGTGCAAGATATATTTCAAGGAATATGGCTCGCTTATTTTCACTTTTTTTCTTTTTATAGTCGCTATTTGTATTTTCTATCAAGACTTTCAAGATTCTCATCGAGGACTTACTTTTGCGATGTTAGATATTGGTCAAGGTGACGCATTTTTTATTGAGTCGCCGACTGGAACGCAGATATTAGTTGATGGCGGTCCGCCCAGAAAGATATTAAGCGCTCTGGCGCGCGTGATGTCTCCATTCGATAAGCATCTAGACGCAATTATTATTACTAACCCCGATCAAGATCATATTGGCGGATTTCTGGATGTTTTGAAAATGTATAAAGTGGATAGAGTCTTTGAGTCTGGCACTTATAATGATTCTAAAACTTATCAAAATCTTGAGAACGAAATAAAAAATAAAAATATTCCAGATATTTTGGCAAAACGGGGAATGCGACTCGAGATTGGAGGCGGGGCAGTAATCGATATTTTATTTCCGGATCAAGATGTCTCAACTTGGGCAAGCAATGATGGATCAGTGGTCGCCAAGCTCACTTACGGCGCAAGTTCCGTTATGTTGACGGGTGACGCGACAATGCTAACTGAAAAGATAATTCTTAGAGAAAATTCCACCGATGCGCTTAAAAGCACTGTTTTGAAAGTGGGACATCATGGTTCCCGCACTTCTACATCACAAGAATTTGTAAAAGCCGTAACGCCCTCCTACGCGCTTATCTCCAATGGCAAGGATAATAAATATGGCCATCCGCATCAAGATACATTGGAAACTTTAGCTTCATCTGGCGTAAAGATTTTAAGAACTGATTTATTGGGTAATATAATTATGAAATCTGATGGTCAAAATACTGGATTTTCATTTCGCCGATAAATAAAAAAACTCATGTTATAATAAAAATATGCGAGACAAACAAGTAGAAAGATTAATAAAAGCCGAAGAGAAAAGGCAAAGAGAGGGCTTGGAGCTTATTCCCTCCGAGAATTATGTTTCTAAAGATGTCTTAGAAGCGAATGGTTCGGTATTTACAAATAAATATTCTGAAGGTTATCCGGGGCGCAGATATTATGGAGGGCAAGATTTTACGGATGCGATTGAACGTCTGGCAATCGAGCGTGTCTGTAAATTATTTAATTGCAAATTTGCTAATGTTCAACCACACTCTGGCGCTCCCGCCAATTTGGCTGTTTACGCTGCGCTTTTGGAACCCGGAGACACAGTTCTTGGTATGGATCTTTCACACGGAGGACACCTCACGCATGGACACCCGATGACTCTTCCCGCGAAGATATATAAATTTGTTACCTATAAAATGAAAAATCCAGATACGGGGGAAATTGATTTTGAAAATTTGCGTAAAACCGCGATAGAAAAAAAACCAAAATTAATCATTGCTGGATTCTCGGCATATCCTCGAACACTCGATTATAAAAAGTTTGTGGAAATTGCTCGGGAAGTAGGCGCTATCACTATGGCGGATATGGCGCACATTGCCGGACTTATTGCCGCTGGCGTTTTACGCAATCCATTTGATGATGGATTTGATATTATCACTTCTACTACCCACAAGACTCTTCGGGGTCCACGCGGAGGAATAATTCTCACTCGGGAGAGTGAAGAAATAGCCAAGAAAATCGATAAAGCTATTTTTCCTGGAATCCAAGGCGGACCGCATATGCACATAATTGCCGCCAAAGCGGTAGCTTTTGGAGAAGCGATGACCCCCAAGTATAAAAAATACGCAGAGCAGATTTTAAAAAATGCCAAAGCGATGGCAGAAATTTTTCGCCAACACAATATCCGCTTGATTGGTGGCGGTACGGACAATCATCTTATTCTGGCTGACGTATTTGGTTCTTTGGGAGTGACCGGAAAAGAAGCGCAGACGGTGCTTGATGAAGTAGGGATAACACTCAATATGAATTCTATTGCGGGAGATATCAGAAAACCCCTTGATCCTTCTGGGATTAGATTTGGCACGCCAGCTATCACCACCAGAGGTTTTAAGGAGAAAGAATGCAAACGGGTCGCGGAACTTATGATTCAGGTCTTGAAAAATAAAGATGATAAGAAATTGAAAGAATCTGCGCATAAAGAAATCAAAACTCTTGCCAAGAAGTTTCCAATACCAAAAAGATTTGTGTAGAAAATTAATTTTCAATTTAGGTGTTTTTCTGCTATATTTTAGGTATGGCGAAAAGAGGCAAACTCATAGTGATCGATGGCACAGACGGAAGCGGGAAGGCGACGCAAGTCAAACTCTTGGGCGCGCGACTTATCAAAGATGGTTATACCGTCAGACTTTTTGATTTTCCAGAATATTATAAAAACTTTTTCGGCAAATTTATCGGGCACTGTCTATCGGAGCAATATTATAATTGGATAAATATTCATCCTAAAATTGCTTCTATCGCCTATGCGGCCGATCGGTGGGAATCTTCCGAAGAAATAAAAAATTGGTTAAAGAAAGGTTATATAATTCTTTCAAACAGATATGTGAGCGCCAATCAAATTCACCAAGGCGGAAAAATTGTCAATACTAAGAAACGTAAAAATTTTATAAGATGGCTGGATGAAATGGAATATAAAGTTTTTAAGGTTCCGAGACCGGAGGCTGTTTTTTATTTGCACGTTCCGATGAATATTATTTTAAAGTTGATAAAGGAACGCAACCGGATAAATTCTCGGGCGTATACGGGAAAGCGGAAGGATATTATGGAGGGAAACATTCCGTATTTAACCAATTCTCATAAAACAGCGCTATGGCTTTCAAAGACGCAAAAGGGTTGGATTAAAATAGAATGCGCAAAAAATGGCCAGATAGAAACTCGCGAAAATATTCATCAAGAAATTTATAGAAAGGTTAAAAAAGTTTTGAAATAAAATTATTTAAATGATTATAAAAATAAAAAAAATTAAAGAAAACGCAAAATTGCCCAAATATCATCATCCGGGAGATGTGGGTATGGATTTGTATACGATGGAAACAGTCACGGTAAAGCCAGGTGAGCAGCATCGTTTTTGGCATGGATTTGCGCTAGAATTTTCTCTAGGCTATGGGGCTTTCATTATGGATAAAGGCAGTATTTCAAAGGCAGGGTTTGTTCATACGGGTGGAGTTTTTGATGCAGGATATAGAGGTGAATATAATACGCTTTTAGTAAATTTGTCAGACAAGAGTTATACTTTTGAAGAAGGTGATAAAGTTTCGCAACTTGTAATCTTGCCCGTAGCCATTGGAGAGCTAGAAGAAACCGAGATACTCAGTGAGTCCGCTCGGGGTGAAAATAGATTTGGAAGTACGGGGAAAAAATAATATAATAATGTTTTTAAAAAAATTTTTATCAAAAAATCGCTAAAATTGTAAATGCCAGAAAAAATAAAAAATTTAATAAAAAAAATTCTTAGAAATCTGAAAATAGAAGAATCTAATTTTGTGGTGGAACATCCGGAAGATTTTAAAAATGGAGATTACTCCACGAATGTGGCTATGGTTTGTGCTAAAAAATCAAAAATAAATCCAAAAGAACTGGCGGAGAAAATAAAAAGAGAACTCGAAAAAAAATTGTCAAAAGAAATTGGAAAAATAGATCTGGCCGACCCAGGTTTTATAAATTTTTTTTTAGCCCGTAAATTTTTTGCTGAAAATGTTGAAGAAATTTTGAATAAGGGAGAAAATGTTGGGAAAAATGATGTTTTGATTGACCAGAAAATAATGATTGAATATACCGACCCGAATCCTTTTAAACCTTTTCATATTGGGCATTTGATGACAAACGCGATTGGTGAATCAATGGCGAGAATCTTAGAACATTCAGGAGCGGAAGTGTCTCGGGCCAATTATCAGGGCGATGTTGGGCTTCATGTGGCGAAAGCCATATATAGTCTTTTGAAAGATAAAAAATTACAAGACAAAAAAAGCTCTTCTATTATCCAAGCGGCCAACATAGGAAAAGCTTACACGCAAGGCGCCCAAGCTTATGAAAGTAATTCGGTCAGTCAGCTTGTGGCAAAAAAAGAAATAGATAAGATAAATAAAAAAATTTATGATAAAACTGACAAAAAAATAAATGAAATATATAATTGGGGTTTCAAGGTGACAATGAAAGCCTTCGAAGATTTATATAGAGTTCTCGGTACAAAATTCGAATTCTATTTCCTAGAGAGCCAGATGGCGCCGATTGGGGAGAGGATTGTTAAAGATAATTTAGGCAAAGTTTTTGAAAAGTCAGACGGGGCTATTGTATTTAAGGCTGAAAAACATGATCCGAAGCTACACACTCGAGTTTTTATCACTTCGGAGGGTTTGCCCACTTATGAGACTAAAGAGCTGGGATTAACAGAAGAGAAATTTAATACAGACCCGGATATGAATTTATCAATTGTTGTTACTGCCAATGAACAAGCGGATTATATGAAAGTGGTTGCCAAAGTTATTTCCTTAATTCATCCTGAGCATGAGAAAAAAATGTTTCATATAACCCATGGGATGATGAAGTTGGCTGATGGTAAAATGAGTTCTCGCAAAGGCAACACGGTGACTGGAGAGTCGCTCATTCGAGACACTATTTCACTAATCGGAGAAAAAATAAAAGAGCGTAATTTTTCTGAAAAAGAAAGAAAGAAAATTGCTTCCGATGTCGGCGTCTCGGCCATAAAATATTCAGTGCTCAAGCAAGCAACTGGTGGAGACATTATTTATAATTTTGAAGAATCTATTTCTTTTGAAGGAGATTCTGGCCCGTATCTGCAATATTCTTACGTTCGCGCAAATTCCGTTTTGGAAAAAGCGAAAAAGGAAGATATCCTTCCAGACCCTCAGGCTTTCCCGCCTGAAATTTTTGAAGTAGAAAAATTATTATACCGATTTCCTGAAATCGTGTTACGATCGGCGAGAGAATATGAACCGCATTACATTGCGAATTATTTGATAGAAGTGGCCCGCGCGTTTAATAGTTTTTATGGCAATATATCCATCGTGGACAAGAGAGATAAAACTTCAGCCTACAAAGTGGCTTTAACCTATGCCTTTACTTTCGTGATGAAAACAGGCCTCCATCTGCTCGGTATTGTTGTCCCGGAGAAGATGTAATAGAATGGAAAATAAAAGTACAACAAAAAAGTCAGAGGTGGCTCTTCGCGAAGAAGCTGTTTTGAAGTTTTGGAAAGAAAATAAAATTTTTGAAAAGTCTTTGATTAAAAAGGCTCCGAAAGGCAACTATGTTTTTTATGATGGCCCGCCTTTTGCCACCGGGCTCATGCATTATGGACATATTTTAGGTAGTACAGCCAAAGATGCGATCGCGCGCTATCAAACCATGAGAGGCTATCGTGTTCTTAGAAAATGGGGTTGGGATTGTCATGGTTTGCCGATTGAGAATATTGTTGAAAAAGATTTGAATATTGCTGGACATCAGGAGATAGAAAAGTTTGGCATAGATCTTTTTGTGGAACACGCGCGCAGTAAAGTTTTACAATATGACAAAAAATGGGAAAGCGGGGTAGAGCGCATCGGAAGATGGGTGGATTTTCGCGGTGGTTACAAAACGATGGACAATACTTTTATTGAATCCGTTTGGTGGGCATTTAGTGAATTAAATAAAAAAGGTCTTATTTATGAGGGGGTGAAGGTTTTGGCTTATTGCGCGAGGTGTGAAACACCCATAGCGAACTCTGAAATAGCGATGGATAACAGTTATAAAGATATTACGGATATTTCTGTTTATGTAAAATTTGAGTTGGAAGATGAACCCGGTACATACTTTCTTACGTGGACTACGACTCCATGGACTTTGCCCGGGAATACCGCGATTGCGGTCAATAAAGATATTTCTTATGTAAAAATAAAAATAGGGAACAATATGTTGATTCTGGCCCAAGAAACATTGCAAAGCGTGTTGAAAGATAAGGAATATTCTATATTGGGTGAAGTTAAAGGAAAAGATTTATTGGGCAAAAAATACAAACCGGTTTTCCCATATTATCAAAATATTGATCTGCCGAATAAAAAAAATATTTGGAAAGTTTGGCATGCGGACTTTGTGACTACCGAAAAAGGCACGGGTCTGGCGCACGAAGCGTCCGCTTTCGGAGAAGACGATATGAATCTCGCCAAGCAGAATGACCTCCCTTGGATTATTCACGTGGATGAGACAGGTAGATTTAAAAAGGAAGTGACGGATTTTGCCGGCTTGAAAGTAAAACCGAAAGATACGCCGGAAGACAAAGACGCTCATCTGCGGGCGGACATTGAAGTGATTAAATATTTACAAAAAACAGGAGCCTATTTTGAGAAAGAAAAAATAATCCATTCATATCCACATTGTATGCGTTGTGACACGCCAATTATTTATTATGCGTTGTCTTCTTGGTTTATAAATATTCAAAAAGTCAAGAAACAAATAATTCAAAAAGCGAATGCAATGCGCTGGGTTCCTCCACATTTAAAAGAAGGAAGATTTAAAAATATAGTTGAAAATGCGCCTGATTGGAATGTCTCCAGAAACCGTTACTGGGCTTCACCCTTGCCTGTTTGGAAGTGTCTAAAATGCGCGGAGAAAATTTTTATCGGTTCTCTTTCCGATCTGAAAGCCAAAACAAAAAAGTCCAATAATAAATATTTTGTGATGCGCCATGGGGAAGCAGAAAGTAATGTCAAAAGCAATCTGCATGGCGTCGTCTCTTCTCTGGTGGAAAATATCGACCATTTGACGAAAAATGGAGAGGAACAAGTGCAAAAAACTGCCAAAGAATTAAAAAATAAAAATATTGATCTTGTTTTTGTTTCGCCTTTTATGCGTACTCGCGAGACGTTCCATGTTTTAAAAGAAAGCTTGGGGTTAAAAGATGAGCAAGTGATTTTTGATAAAAGATTGGGAGAATTAGATGCGGGAGATTTTGAAGGCAAACCTTGGGATGAGTATAAGAGTATGTTTAAAAACGCCAGAGAAAGGTTTTTAAATCCGATTCATGGCGGAGAATCATTGCTTGATGTGAAAAAGAGAGTCGGAAATATCTTTTATGAATTTGAAGAAAAATACCAGAACAAAAATATACTAATAATTTCACACGGGGCTCCGCTTTGGATGCTTTTTTCTATATTGAATGGATATAATGTCAATGAGTCTATTTCTATGACTGGCGGATTATTCAGACATTCAGAAGAAGTTGAGAAAGGAGTGTCTGGCCAATTTCATCTTTTTGCAAATGCGGAATATAGAGTCGTTAATTTTATTCCTATTCCACATAATTCCGATTATGAACTTGATTATCATCGACCCTATATCGACAACCTGAAACTTATCTGCCATTGCCAATCCGAAATGAAGAGAGTGCCGGAAGTTCTTGATTCTTGGTTCGAATCTGGCTCTATGCCTTTTGCTCAAGATCATTATCCATTTGAGAATCCGGATTGGCAGAAAAATAATTTTCCGGCTGGTTTCGTGGCTGAATATATTGCTCAGACCAGAACGTGGTTTTACTATACTCATGTTCTTTCCACTGTTCTTTTTAAGCACGCGCCATTTGACAATGTTGTCACGACTGGCACCCTCCTTGCTTCGGATGGTCAAAAAATATCAAAATCAAAAAAGAACTATCCGGATCCGTGGATATTTATAGACAAATACGGGGTTGATGCATTGCGTATTTATTTAATGACTAGTCCGTTAATGAAAGGAGAAGATGTGAATTTTTCAGAAAAATCGGTCCAAGAAATTTCGAGCAAAATAATAGGACGACTTGGTAATGTGGTTTCTTTTTATGAATTGTACCGTGATCGTTCGCTAGAAATTGCGACTGGTAATTCAAAGTTCAGTTCTAATATGCTCGATCAGTGGATTTTGGCGCGCCTGAATCAACTAATAAGTGAAGTTACAGATGGCATGGAAACATACGATATAAATGAAGCTTCTCGCCCGATTGAAAATTTTATAGAAGATCTTTCGATCTGGTACTTGCGTCGTTCTCGTGAGCGAATCAAGGAAGAGGGCAAAAAAGCTCTCGGCCGTAGATCTCCGGGCGAGGCCAAACAAACTTTATATTTTATTTTAAAAACTGTGGCTAAAATTATGGCTCCTTTTGCACCATTCACGGCGGAAGATATCTGGTTGAAATTGAAAAACGAGAAAGATGCAGAAAGCGTGCATTTGGGAAAATGGCCAGAAGCGGGGAAAATAAATAGAAAAATCATAGATGAAATGAGAATAGTTCGCGCTATTGCTTCTTTTGGGCTTGAAGCTCGTCAAAAAGAAAAAATTCAAGTTCGTCAGCCCCTAAATAAATTGGAAGTTAAAAATTTTGACTTAGGAGAAGAATATATTAAGCTTTTAAAAGATGAATTGAACGTAAAAGAAGTAAAACAGAATAAAAATATCAAAGCCGAAGTTGTTCTTGACATAAACATAACTCCGGAATTAAAACAAGAAGGGAACTATCGCGAATTGGCGCGGGCTTTACAAGATATGAGGAAAGAAATTGGATTGACGCCAAACGATATTGTTTCACTCACTTTTGAAACAAATGACTTGGGTAAAAAATTGATAAAAAAATTTGAAGCTGATCTAAAAAAAACTGTTCTGGCATCTGAGCTAGAATTTAAAAAAAATGATGGCAAAGAAATTAAAATAGATGAATTGGTTTTTAAGGTAAAAATTGAAAAATAAAAGATGAAGTTAATTCTTTTTGAATCAGAAGAAGTTGCAAGCAGAACCTGTAAAAATTGTTAACACGTCAGAGGATCTGATAAAAATTATTAAATAAATTTAATGTGGTAAAATAGAAAGGTACTGAAATACGCTATCGCTGAGTTTGCTACCTTTTTATTTTTTCTATATAATATATTTATGTCTATCATATCGAACATTTTAGAAGAATTAAGTCATACTACCATCCCTTACAAAGGTACGCATGTGAATTTATTTGGTTTGCCAAAATTATCTTTGTATAAATATGGATCTCTTAAATCTGGAATCAGCCAATTAAGAAAGAAAAAATATATCGCCAAGAGTGGTTCTGCATGGTTTTTGACCTCCAAAGGAAAAAAGTATCTTGCAGAAAAATATGATTCTTTAATCCAATTCAATTCTCCTTTCTTAAAAAATGACTCTAAAAATTTGCTAATTATGTTTGATATACCAGAGGCTAAAAAAGCTGAGAGGGAATGGCTTAGGTGGCATCTCAAAAAATTTAACTATGTTCTAATTCAGAAAAGCGTCTGGCGAGGACCTTCTCCGTTACCAAAAGAGTTTCTTGATTATATTAAGAAAATAAAGCTTCAAGACCATTTGAAAATGCTTAAGATTTCAAGAATTAGTTAATCTGAGAAAGGTACTAAACTTCGCTATCGCAGACAATAGTACCTTTGGTTGTTTTCTTTAATTCTTAATTTTGTGATAAAATAGAAGAATGGAAAGAAAATTTATTTGTGGCAATAAATATACAATTTCAGCAACCAATACTATTGGATTACCAGTTTCATTAGAAAATTTACCGAAAGAAGTGGGAATAGATAACAATACATTATCATTAAAGTCCTCTTTTCATGTTAGTTTGGTGTGTATTAGTGAAATTATAAAAAAATACAAGATCTCAATTCCTGACTTTAAAAATTTAGTAGTGACAGATTTTTGTGATTTTGTAGAAAAAAATGATATAGATATTTTAAATTATACTGAGGAATTTAGATTTGCTGAAAAAAATGATCTAAAAACAGTAGTCGTTATGTGTAAAGTGTTAAATCTGGATAAATTCTTTGAAATTATAAATAAAAAATATGGATTAGAGGTAGAATATCCACCTACCCACGTGACTCTGTATACTCTTGAGGGCAAACTTGGTATTTTTCTGATTAATACCAATGATATAAAAAGTTTAACAAAACCCATTGCAAATCCGATAGGTCATTCATTGTAATTCTCATGCACCACATTTTTCACACAGAAGGAATAATATTAGACAGTCGTAATTTTGGCGAAGCCGGAAAATATTATTCTATTTTTACTCGTAATTTGGGTATGATCACGGCCACGGCCTCGGGGGTGCGGAAGATGTCTTCAAAATTGCGTTTTGTTTTGCAAGATTTTGCATATCTTAAAATTGATTTCGTGCAAGGTAGGAATATCTTTCGGGTGACGAATGCATCAAAAACAAATGTGTTAGAACAAATTATTAAAACACCGGAAACTTTTAAAATTTTTGCGAATATTGCGCGCTTATTAAAACGTCTACTGGCCGGCATTGAACCGAATGAAGCCCTGTTTGTTGATTTACTCCAAGGTCTATTTATTTTAGAAAAAAGCGTAACAAAAGAAGACTTGCTTAATATTGAAACAATTATCATTTTGCGTATACTAAATAATTTGGGATATATAGGCGAAAATGAAATACTCCAAAATCTTATCAAATCTCCGTTTGAGGAAAATCTAGTGTTTGAAGTTTCCAGAGATAGGACCAAGGTATTGCGCCAAATAAACAAGGCGCTTAAAGAGACACATTTATAGATGGAGATATTAAATTACAAGAAATTAGATGCTTCTTCTGATTTTTTCTTTTAGGTGGTACAATTCTAGAATGTCATTAAATGATAGGGATAAACTAAACAGAATAGAAGAACTCAAAGGCAAGCTTTTCAGTAAAAATTATCAAACAAAAATAGAACACCAAGATAATTTTACACGTTTAAATAGAGAAGACGTGCCGGATACATGGGAAAGTGGCAAGAAAGTTGAAGCTGACCCTTTTTCCAATCAAGATAAATTTTTTATGAAGACTTCTATTTTTAAGAATTTTTTTATATTTTCATTAGTTTTTTTTATCCTCACTTTGGGATATGCTTCCTATGTATTCTTTTCTAAAGGAAACACTGTGTCTAATGATAATATTGATATTTCGATACTTGGAAATAATTTCACGGCTGGTGGAGAAGACTTGTCACTTGTTGTTGGTGTTACAAATAAAAATAGTTCTGCGCTCGACTTAGCAGATTTTATTATTAAATATCCAAAGGGATCTTCGGATATTCTGGATTCTAGTGCAGGCCCAGATTCATCGGCAAGAACTGAAACGAGTCGTGTGTCTTTAGGTACGATTCCGGCTGGGGCAGTACGCAATGAAAATATAAAATTAGTGCTTTTCGGGCAACCAGGATCCGTGCGTCCTGTAAAAATTTCTCTAGAGTATCGAGTCGAGGGATCAAATGCTATTTTTGTAAAAGAAAAATCTTACAATGTTACCATAAATTCTACACCTCTGGATCTTTTTGTCAATGCGCCTCTGACCGTAAGTCCCAATCAAAATATCACTCTCAATATTAAAGTGACACTTAACGCTACAAGACCAGTTTCCAGAATACTGCTTAAGCTTGATTATCCAGTTGGGTTTCAATTTGCATCATCTATTCCAGCTCCCTCTCTTGGCAATAATACCTGGAATTTAGGAGATCTTGCCTCTGGCGCGGAGCGTAATATATCTCTGACCGGTAAAATGATTGATGTTGTTGACGGAGAAGAAAAAAGTTTCCACATCTTTAGCGGGTCGCAATCTAGCGCCGATAAGTCTATGATTGATGTTGTTTTTAATTCTCTGCCCTATACCGTTACAATAAAAAAGCCTTTCATCGAGGTAAAGCTTTTTATAAATGGCGTATCAGGGAGAGAGTACGCGACAGACATAAAAACCCCCATCCGTGGCGAAATAAAGTGGATAAATAATTTAGATACAAAAGTGAATGATTTGTCGATTCAGGCAAAAATCTCCGGAAATGCGGTTGATCGTAAAACAGTCAGTGCCCAACAAGGTTTTTATGATTCTTTAAAAGATATAATAACTTGGGATAAAAATTCCGTAAATAATTTTAAAGAAGCAAACCCAGGCGATTCTGGGTCTGTAAGTTTTTCTATTTCTCCACTTTCTTTATTCTCGGCTGCAGGCGGGATGCTTTCTGACCCTTCTATCAATATAAATATCTCTATTTCCGGCAAGCAACTTGTTTCTGGCTATGCCACAGCTGATTTAAATAATTCTGACTCAGGAATAGTCCGGATTATTTCTGATGTTGGATTTACGTCCAAGGTTCTTTATTATTCTGGATTTTTTACTAACACCGGCTCAATACCTCCAAAAGTTGAGAAACAAACAACTTATACAATAGTCTGGTCTCTTTCCAATACAGCAAATAATATTTCAAAAGCGGTTATCCATTCTTCCATTCCTTCCTGGGTAAGTTTTGTCGGACTAATAGTGCCCTCGGACGAAGATTTAACTTATAATTCTTCCACCAAAGAAATAATTTGGAATATAGGCAGTATCCCGAAAGGTGCTGGTATCACTACCACAAACAAAAGCGTTTCCTTTCAAATTGTCTTTACTCCTTCACTTTCTCAAGTTGGCACTATTCCAATTCTTTTAAATGATGCAGTTTTGACGGGGCATGATGATTTTGCTAATGTAGATGTGAAATTAAGCAAGACGTCGCTTCGCACACAGTTAGACAATGACCCTCAATTCCCGCCGGCTGGGGGCACGGTAGTTAATTAATTAATCCGGAGGGTAATTTTGCTGAATTATATGCGAGAAAAAAAAATGAATAAAGATCCAAAGAATGATTTAATGGAAAAAATAGTTTCACTTTGTAAAAGGCGTGGATTTATTTTCCAAGGTTCGGAAATATATGGTGGGCTAGCTGGTACCTATGATTGGGGGCATTTTGGTTTGACTTTGAAGAATAACATTAAGCAATTTTGGTGGAAAAAATTCGTAGATTCCAGGATAGATATGTATGGAATAGACACGGCTATTTTAATGAATAGAAAAGTTTGGGAAGCTTCAGGGCACGTAGCCGGGTTTTCTGAACCGCTGGTAGAGTGTGAAAAGTGCCAGAGACGGTTTCGCGCTGATCAAATTGAAGATGCAAAAAAGTGCGCCGAATGCGGAGGCAAATTGGGGGAAAAGAAACAATTTAATATGATGTTTACCACCCAAATAGGCGCAATGGAAGATTCGGTTGCCACTGTTTATCTAAGGCCGGAAACAGCGCAGGGAATGTTTGTTAATTTTAAAAACACAGTGGATGCTTTTCACCCTAGACTGCCCTTTGGGATGGCGCAAATCGGTAAGGCCTTTAGGAATGAGATTACGCCTAGAGATTTTCTTTTTCGAGAGCGAGAATTTGAACAAATGGAGATTGAGTATTTTATCAGACAAGAAGATTGGGAAAAATATTTTGAATATTGGAAAGATGAGATGCTCGACTTTATGGAAGAGATCGGACTCGATATGGCAAAAGTTCACGAACTGGAAGTGGCCAAGGAAGATAGAGCGCATTATTCCAGCCGGACAGTTGATTTTGAATTTGACTATCCTTTCGGGAAAAAAGAACTTTTTGGTCTTGCTTATAGGACAGATTTTGACTTAAAAAATCATAAACTCGAATACATAGATGAAGAAAAAGGGGGAAAGATGATTCCACATGTCATTGAGCCGACTTTTGGTGTCGACCGGGCCGTTCTTGCTCTGATTCTTTCTGTTTACACTGAAGAGAATAAAGACGAGGAAATACGTTCCTATTTAAAATTTAAACCCAATATTGCTCCCGTAATCTGTGCTGTTTCGCCCTTGCTTAAAAACAAACCAAAACTTGTAGAATACGCCAGCACAAAAGTGTTTGCTCAGCTTAAAGCGGAATTTGGTCGTGTCGCCTGGGATGACAATGGCAATATTGGCAAGCGTTATCGCCGGCAAGATGAAATTGGCACGCCATTTTGCATTGTGGTTGATTTTGACACTTTGGCTGATAACTCAGTGACCGTGCGGGACAGAGATACTGGGAAACAAGAAAGAGTAAAAGTTTCTGATTTAAAAAATTATATAAAAGAGAAAATAAATTAATAAAGATTCATTGTCGTTGAAGGTAAGAAATTTAAAGAAAAATCTTGAATTTTCTTCAGGATTTACTATAATAATGCTATAGCATACTTATAGTCAATGTTAGTAGCAACAAATAATATGGGACAGTTAGAAAAAGAATCAAAGAAAAGAACTCGCAAGGCTAATCTTCAAAAAGCTATTTTGACTGCAATTTTTGTCATAGGTGGACTTGGTGTCGCTTTGATAGCCCCAAAAATGACAAAAATTTTAAGTAAATTAGAACCGGAGTTTATGAAAAGTAAATTTCGTAAATATTCTTTCAATCGTTCTTTAGAGAGGTTAAAAAAGAATGAATTAATTTTATGGAAGAAGGTAGATAATAGAAATTTTGCACAGCTGACCTCGAAAGGCGAAGCAAAATTGCGACAATTGGAAATAAATGATTACAAAATAAAAAAGCCCAGAAAATGGGATGGGAAATGGCGGCTTCTCACTTTTGATATTAAAGAGGAAAGGAAAAGTTTAAGAAATAGAGTTCGACATACTTTAAGGCAGATAGGTTTTGTTCGTTTACAAGATAGTGTATGGGTTTATCCTTATGATTGTGAAGATTTGATAATGTTGCTCAAAGTAGATTTTAAAGTAGGTAGAGATTTAATTTATATAATTGCGGATAGCATCGAAAATGACAAGAATCTTCGAAGGGAATTTAATTTATGAGTTCAGTCAGGTTTAAACTATAATTATGCTATAGCATAAAAATAGTCAATAAATTTAAATTATGTAAGATGTGGTTTTTGTGATATATTTTATTTATGCAAAAAGGGATTGATTATATCGGTGTTTCCGTTGGTTATGTTTGTCATGATGGTAAGGGAAATTATCTTATGAATAAAAGAGGTCTAAATTGTCGCGACGAACATGGCGTTTGGGATTTTGGTGGTGGTAGTCTTGAAATTGGGGAAACAGTTGAAGCTTGTTTTAAAAAAGAATTAAAAGAAGAGTACGGTGTTAACCCAATGGCATATAATCTTTTAGGTTATATGGATGTCTTCAGAAATCTAGATGCTCAAAATACGCATTGGATTAATATAACCTTTTTAGTTTTGGTTGATCCATCTAAAGTTATTAATGGTGAGCCTCATAAATTTGACAATCTAGGATGGTTTCGACTTGATAAACTTCCAACATCTTTGCACTCAGTAGTTCCTATTATTTTAGAAAAATTTAAAAATCAATTACCTTAAATTATGAAATTCTCAAAAAAAGTTTTAAATAACGGACTGCGGGTGATCACCGTGCCAATGAAAGATAACGAGACGGTGACGGTGTTGGTCTTAGTGGAAGCTGGATCAAAATATGAAACAAAAAAGATAAATGGGATTTCCCATTTTTTGGAACATATGTGTTTTAAAGGCACTCTTAAGAGACCCAAGGCTATTGATATTTCAAAAGAATTAGACGTATTGGGAAGTCAGTACAACGCTTTTACCGCGCAAGAATACACGGGATATTATGCCAAATCTGATGCTCGCCATTTTGATCGAATTTTTGATATTGTGTCAGATATATATCTCAATTCTACTTTTCCAGATGTGGAGATGCAGAAAGAAAAAGGCGTGATTATAGAGGAGATAAATATGTATAAAGATATGCTCCACAAGCACGTGCAGGATTTGCTGATGAAGTTGCTTTATGGAGACCAGCCAGCAGGCTGGAAGATCGCGGGTTCCAAGGCAAATATTTTAAATATGAAACGGGAAGATTTTATCAATTATCATCAGAAACATTATTTGCCAGAAGCGACTGTGTTAACTGTCGCTGGACAAGTGACAGAAAAGCAAGTAATGAGCGAAGTAAAAAAAATTTTTGGCAAGGTTGCGCGTGGCAACAAAGGTCTCAAAGTAAAAGTGAAAGAAAAACAAAAATATCCGCAGGTATTGATTAACTATAAAAAAACAGACCAGACGCATTTTATTTTAGGTGTACGCACTTATGATTTATTTAGTCGGGAAAATGTAATTCTTTCTGTGCTGGGTGGAGTACTCGGTGGGGGAATGAGTTCACGTCTTTTTATCAAACTTCGGGAAGAGATGGGTGTCGGTTATTATGTTCGTGCATCTAATGATTCTTATACGGATCATGGATTCTTTCAAATTTCCGCCGGAGTGGATAATAAAAGGATTGATGAAGTATTGCAGGCAATACTTCTTGAATGCAAAAAATTAAAAAATTACCAGGTTACTCCCGAAGAATTAAATAAAGTTAAGGAGTTTTTAATAGGTAATATGAAATTATCTCTGGAGTCGAGTGACGATATCGCGAATTTTTACGGTGGACAAGAACTTTTAAAACATAAAATTCAGGAAGCCTCCGAGAAAGCTGAAGAAATACGCAAGGTTACAGCCAATCAAATCCAAAATTTAGCCAAAGATATTTTTACGAATAAAAAGCTTAATTTAGCGCTTATTGGGCCTTTTACCACTCAGACCCGGTTTTTGAAAATACTGAAATTTTAATCTTCTACTCTCTTCATTTTTATGGTATCATATTTCTATGTTTGAAAAAAACGCCACCACTTCTATTTCTATCACTACCGAGACGATGGTTCGAGCGGTGCTCGTTCTGCTCTGTTTCTTTTTGTTATGGTTCTTGCGAGATTTAGGCTTTATAGTTTTAACCTCTATCGTGATTGCTTCTTTTGTGGAATCAGCTGTCCCTTATTTTAGAAAAGTGGGGATTAATAGGGTGTTTGGGATTGTGATTTTGTATGTTCTGTCGCTTCTTACTTTAGCCGGATTATTTTATCTTTTTGCCCCGCTTTTGATAACTGAAGTTTATAATTTTTCCACCTTTATTTCGACTTACATACCAGGTGTCTCTTTTTTAGATTATTTTCAAAATGAAGCATTCTCTGGCGCTAAGGACATAGTGAATACCCTCGGAAGCAACTTTTCGCTGACTACATTATTTTCAGTCTCCAAAGCTTTCATTTTGAATATTTCGGGGGGATTTTTTCAAATATTTTCGGCTGTCTTTGGAAGCGTTTTCAATTTTATATTGATTATCCTTGTTTCTTTTTATCTTTCAATTCAAGAAAAGGGAATAGAAAATTTCCTTCGACTTATTTTTCCAATTCAACGTGAAGATTATGTGGTGGATCTTTGGGAGCGCTCTCGCCGTAAGATTGCCTTATGGATGAAAGGGCAGATGGTTTTGGGAATGGTCGTGGCCGTTCTCATTTATTTAACACTTTCACTCTTGGGTATAGAGTATGCGCTTCTTCTAGCCATTATTACAGGAGTAATGGAAATGATTCCTTATGGTATTTGGGTTGCTCTGATTCCAGCTTTTACTTTTTCCTACCTTTCCAACGGAATTTCAAGTGCCTTGATGGTGACTGGGGCTTATCTCATCATTCATCAATTTGAAGTTTTCCTTTTTGCTCCGCTTATTATTAAAAAGATAGTGGGTCTTTCACCGATCGTCATCATTTTATCCGCTTTGATCGGTTTTGAATTGGGTGGATTTTGGGGATTAGTGCTGGCCATTCCAGTGGCGGTTATTGTGATGGAATTTCTGAGTGATATTGAAAAGAATAAGACTTTAGCTCGAACAAACAAGTAATGAAAAAAGATAGTTTTTATATCACCACGACGATTCCTTATGTGAATGCTGATCCTCATATTGGTTTTGCTTTTGAAATTGTGCAATCAGATGCCATTGCGAGATATCAGCGTCTTATCGGAAAAGATGTTTTTTTTAGCACTGGCACGGACGAGTATGGTCAAAAGATTTGGGAAGCGAGTAAAAAAGAAGGTAAAAATGTGCAAGATTATGTTGATTATTATGCGCAAAAATTTTTAGAGCTCAAAAACGTGCTTAATCTTTCGTATGATAATTTTATTAGAACCACCAGTAAAGAACATATTTTAGCAGTTCAAGAATTTTGGCGTCTGTGTGACGCGAAAGGGGACATTTATAAAAAGACCTATCGAGGACTTTATTGCGTCGGATGCGAAAAATTTATTACGGGAAAAGATCTTCTGGACGACAAGTGTTCGCTTCATCTGACCCAAAAACCCGAGATGATTGAAGAAGAAAATTATTTTTTTAGATTGACAAATTATAAAAAGCAACTTCTGGAATATCTTTCCAATGAAAAAGTTATTTTTCCAGAATGGCGCAGAGCCGAAGCTATAAGTTTTGTAGAAAACGATCTGGAAGATTTTTCAATCTCGCGCGACCGAAAACGTTTTTCCTGGGGAATACCGATACTGGGAGATAATACGCAAGTTATGTATGTTTGGTTTGGCGCTCTTATAAATTACATTTCAACCTTAAGATGGCCCGACAATAGAGGAGCTTTTGAAAAATTTTGGCGAGATGGAGAAACAGTTCAAACGGCCGGTAAAGATATGGTGAAATTCCAATCAGTAATGTGGCAAGGAATGTTGCTGTCGGCCGATTTGCCCACCACTGACTCTATTCTCTATCATGGTTTTATCACGGGCGAGGGTGGAATTAAAATGTCCAAATCTATCGGCAATGTGATAAATCCAGCCGATATTGTGAAAGAATATGGCACAGACGCGCTACGATATTTTCTTTTGCGGGAGATATCCACTTTTGAAGACAGTCCGTTCACAATAAAACGTTTCAAGGAGGTTTATAACTCTGGTTTAGCCAATGGACTTGGAAATTTGGTTTCGCGCATATTGACACTTTCCGAAAAATACCTAGATAGATGTCCGGAAATTCCCGAAAAATCTGATTTCAATAAATACTTCAGTTTTTTTGAAAAGTTCGATATCAAGCAAGCGGTGGATTATATTTGGAACGAGATCGGAGAACTTGATAAGTTTATTCAAGAGAAACAACCATTCAAAGTTGTGAAAATAGACGAAAAAAAAGGAAAAGAATTAATTTCCAATATGGTTCTTCGTTTATATCAAATTGCCAGAATGCTAAATCCGATAATGCCAGAAACAAATATCATCCTTAAAAAATTGATAAAAGAAAACAAAAAACCGAAGAAACCTCTTTTTTTACGCAAAGAATAATATGATGCCAAAATACATAGACATCCACAGTCACGTCAATTTTAAAGTCTTTAACGAAGACAAAGATGAGGTTCTAAAGCGTTCTTTTGAGAACGATACTTGGGTAATAAATGTCGGTACGCAAGCAGATACTTCCCAAAAGGCGGTTGAAATAGCCAATCAACACAAAGAAGGCGTGTATGCTATCGTCGGTTTACATCCAATCCATACTGGCGTTTCTTATCATGATAAAAAGGAATTGGGCGAAGGCGGAAAAGAATTCGCTTCTCGGGGAGAAGTTTTTAATAAAGAATTTTACCGAGCGCTTTTGAAAGACCCGAAGGTAGTTGGTATCGGCGAGTGTGGGTTGGATTATTATCGTTGCACGGAAGAATCAATTTCAAAACAGAAAAAAGCTTTTATCGAGCAGATAGAACTTGCCAATGAATTTGATAAGTCGCTGATGTTGCATATACGCCATGGCGTAAATCATATTGAGCATAACGCGTATCTCGACACTCTTGAAATTTTAAAAGCTCATTCAAAAGTAAAAGGCAATGTACATTTTTTTGCTGGGACTTGGGAAGAAGCAAAAGCGTTTTTGAATTTCGGTTTCACTCTTTCTTTTACCGGGGTTATCACTTTTACAAAAGATTATGACGAAATTATTAGAAATACGTCGCTTAATATGATTATGTCAGAGACGGATGCTCCGTACGTTACCCCTGTTCCTTTTCGAGGCAAAAGGAATGAGCCCGCTTACGTAAAACAAGTGGTCAAAAGAATCGCCGAGATTAAGAATATATCTGAATCGGAAGTAGCCCTGGCTATTATTGCTAATGCCAGGCGAGTTTTTAAGATTTAAATATAAATTTTACCTCAACGCTTTCACTTTGAGTATCGGGGTTTACTTTCTAGAGGGTTTTTGCTAATATGAAATTTATGCCAGAGACGGAAATTAAAGACAAAAATGAAGTATCAGAGAGTTTAAATTCCAGGGTTTACGAACTCGGATATCTTTTGGTGCCTGCAATCAAAGAGGAAGACGTAGGAATTATTTATGGCAATCTTAAAGAACTTATCTTATCTTTTAGGGGTGAGATTATTTCAGACGAAATGCCGAAAATTACCAACCTCGCTTACTCGATGCAAAAAATAACATCCAACGTACGCCATAAATTTAGTACGGCTTATTTTGGTTGGACTAAATTTATGATGGACTCGGAGAAGATTTTGGAGCTAAAAAAGCATCTCGATCTTGATTCTAACTTTATTCGATTTTTAATATTAAAAACAGTAAAAGAAAACACTATCGCGGCTAAAAGATTTGGGCGAGGCGAGACATATAAGAAACCCCTAATGAAGAAAAACGTGAATAATGAAGTTCTTACTTCTATTAACAAAGAGGAAATAGATAAAGAGATAGACGCGTTGATTGCAGTGTAATCAATTCATGATTACTTAATTTAAAAATCAATAATTAAAATTATATGTATTTAAACAAAGCAATATTAATAGGGAACCTTACTCGAGATCCAGAACTCCGTTCGTTGCCAACCGGTGTGAAAGTTTGTTCATTTTCTCTGGCGACCAATCGTGTTTGGAAAGACAAGAATGGTGTACGCCAGGAGTCCGCTGATTATCACAATATTGTGGTTTTTGGACGTCAAGCGGAAACAGTTGCGCAGTATATGAAAAAAGGAAATTCAATATTGGTGGAGGGTAGGATTCAGACAAGAAGCTGGGATGATAAGACAAGTGGAGAGAAAAAATATCGCACCGAAGTGGTGGCCGATCGCACCCAGTTTGGTCCAAAGGGAGGAGGAATTGCAGGAGGAACCCAAACTGCGCAAAAAACTTCAAGTGATAAAAGTGAAGAAGTCGAAAGTATAGAATACCCGGAAGAAAATATTAACCCTGAAGATATTCCATTTTAATAAATAAAAAAATGAAACAAGATTACTTTTCCGCTAATAATATAAAGTTCATAGACTATAAGGATGTTGAAATCCTCAAGAAGTTTTTAAACCCTAACGGCAAGATTATAAACCATAAGCGTACTGGTGTAACTTCTAAAAATCAACGCGCCTTGGCTTCCGCCATCAAACACGCGCGGTTCCTAGGATTGCTTCCTTTTGTGGTCAAATAGATTTCAAATCCGTTCTACATATTCTCCAGTTTCAGTATTGACACTAATCATATCTTCTTCACTTACGAACATCGGAGCGTTGAGAGTTGTCCCATTTTCCAGAGTTATCACTTTCATCCCTCCTTTCGACGTATCCCCGCGCACGGCCGGGGGAGCTTCTTTCACTTTAAATTCCATTTTAATTGGCAGGGCGACTTTGATTATTTTTCCATTGCCCGTCGCTTTAGCGTCATCGGATTCTTCACCGTTATCCCAGACGAGAGCCGTCACGTTTCCATTTTGTTTTAAAAATTTTTCTGCTTCTCCAATAAGTGATCCATCTAATTTAAATCTTTTACTTTTGTTGCTTGGATCACAAAACCAATATTCTCCTTTGTTATGATACAGGAAAGTAATATCGCGTTTTACGATATCTGCCTCATTCACCGATTCAGAAACATGAAAAGTGGCGGCGATTGTCTTGCCCGCAATCAGACTTTTGAGTTTCACCTGGTTTTGCGGTTTTCTTTGCTGAGTTCTCGCGACATGAGACTCAATCACTTCGCAAGGCTCATTGTTATAAATTATTATTTTCTTCTCGCGAATTTCGTTGTATTGAAGTTGGGACATAAAAATTATGCTTCTTCAGAAAACTTCTGGCGGATTTCTTTTAAGATTTGGTCCGATATTTTTTTATTCTCTTTTAAGAAGGTGCGAGTAGAATCATAACCTACGCCCAATTTTATTTTCTCGCTCGTCTTCGCCGAGGCTTCGGCGGGCACGTAGAAATAAGAATTTCCAGTTTTTTCTATTATTTTAAATTTTTCTCCGAGCGCCATAATTTCACCTTCTTTGGAAATGCCTTCATTGTAGATGATATCAAACTCTGTTTGTTTAAATGGAGCGGCCACTTTGTTTTTTACTATTTTTACGCGCGTGCGTGAACCCACCACTTCCTCTCCCTTTTTTATCTGCGCGATTTTGCGAATATCCAAACGCACCGAAGTATAAAACTTCAATGCTTTTCCTCCCGGAGTAGTCTCCGGATTGCCGAACATCACCCCGATTTGCATTCTGATCTGATTAATAAAAATTACCACCGTTTTAGATTTAGCGACAATCGCGGTAAGTTTGCGAAGCGCTTGAGACATCAGGCGAGCTTGCTTGCCCACATGATACGCGCCCATATCGCCTTCGATTTCATCTTTGGGAGTAAGCGCCGCCACTGAGTCAATGGCGATTACATCAATTTTGCCTGTTCGCACTAAAGATTCCACAATTTCAAGCGCTTGTTCACCATTGTCTGGTTGGGAAATGAGCAAATTATTTATATTGACTCCAAGCTTTTTGGTATATTCTGGATCCATTGCGTGTTCCGCGTCTATGTATGCGCAAATTCCGCCGAGTTTTTGTGCCTCCGCGACGATGTGAAGCGACAAAGTTGTTTTTCCGGAAGATTCAGGCCCAAATATTTCAATAATTCTACCGCGCGGTATTCCGCCGACCCCGAGCGCCATATCCAGGCCAATAGAGCCAGTCGGGATTACATTGACATCCACCTTTGGCGAATCGCCGAACTTCATTATTGACCCCTCTCCAAATTTTGTTTGAATTGCTTTCAAAGTATCTTCCAGCACCGCTATTCCCACGGTTTTGTCTTCCTTTTTTTCTTTTTTCTTTAACATATCCACATCATTAGCTTGATAATTTTACTTTTTTAAATGGTCTGGCTGACCCCCTTCCGAGGACCTTTAAAAAAGAAAAATTATTTAGCTAATACATTAGCTTATAATTTTTTTTATCAACATATCCAAACTTATCTTTGGCTATTATATTTATTATATTATATCCTGCCAGAAGCGCAATTGTCTCGTTGAAATTACCATTTTCATCTATTGAAATTTCCCGACCGTTTAAGGTTAAATTTGTCGCATTTTTTGCATTTCCGGTCACTTCCATAACACTGCTTGCGACTTTTGTTCCATCGACTATATTTACATTTTTTATTTGCACTCCAAAAATCAGATCCTGAGAGCGAAAAAAGGCATAAGTAATAATAAGCAGAAAAAAAACAGACAGAGTGGTTATTTGTAATATTTTTTTCGCATTGTTGTCCATATTTTATGATATGAGAGCAAATTTTACTTTTTTAAATGGTCTGGCTGACCCCCTTCCGAGGACCTTTAAAAAAGTAAAATTTGCTCTCATATCATATTTGTTCCAGTCTCGTCGCGCGTGATTTTCTCCAAAACCTCTCTTGGTTTTGCGCCATCTCCGGGACTTATTACTCCGCGTTCTTCTAGTTTATCCATCAGCCGGGCTGCTCTAGCGTATCCTAATTTTAATTTTCTTTGCAGATAAGAAGTTGACGCTTTGCCGGCTTCGATTACGCACATCCGAGCTTCTTCGTACATTTCATCGTCATTTTCCATATTTTTTTCATTTTCCAACGCGCTTTCAAAAATGCTTTTATCGGCTCCAATAGATTCTGAAGTTAATGTTATTTCTCCCGGAATTTCATCTCGATATGCATTTGTCAAATACTTGACGACTTTTTTGACTTCTGATTCTGAAATAAAAGCGCTTTGCAAGCGTTCTGGTTGAGCTTCTCCCGAAGAATAGAGCATATCGCCCGCGCCCAAAAGTTTTTCCGCTCCGCCAGCGTCGAGGATAGTGCGGGAATCTACCTGGGAAGATACTTTTAAGGCGACCCGGGCCGGGATGTTGGCCTTGATTAAACCGGTAATGATATTTACTTCGGGACGCTGAGTGGAAAGTATCAAATGTATGCCGACGGCTCTGGACATTTGCGCTAGGCGCACGATCGCGGATTCAAGTTCTCTCGGATAGGAGCTCATAATATCCGCCAACTCGTCTATCACGATGACAATGTATGGCAAGCGGTCCGCATCTAGCGCGCTTCCGCTATCCAGGGTAGTCTCGAGGGATTTTTTCTTCGAATTATATATATTAGCGTGATAAGACTCTATATCTCGCACGGATTCCGCTTCCAGAATATCATAACGGCGGTCCATTTCTTTAGCTGCCCATTTAAGAGCCAAAATTATCTTTTTGGGCTCGGTGATAACAGGCGTAAGCAAATGCGGAATATTATTATAAAGAGTCAATTCCACACGTTTCGGATCTATCAATATCAGTTTCAAATCATCTGGGCCGTTTCTATATAAAAGAGAAGTGATCATCGAGTGGATCGTGACTGATTTTCCCGAACCGGTTGTGCCGGCGACGAGAATGTGTGGCATTTTGGCTAAATTTCCAAAAACCGCTTTGCCGGAAATATTGCGACCGAGGGCGGTCGTCAGAGGTTTTGAAGAATTTTTGAATTTTTCGTCAGAAAGAAGGGTGGCCAGACCGACGATTGATTTTGATTTATTTGGAATTTCGATGCCGACCAAAGATTTTCCCGGAATCGGCGCCTCTATTCTGATCGGGTGCGCCGCCAGCGAAAGCGCGAGGTCGTTTTGCAGACCTACAATGCGGGAAAGTTTTACCCCTTCGGCCGGCTTGAGCGCGTAACGCGTGACAGTCGGTCCGATGGTTATTTCATCCATTTCCACTTCAATGCCGAAATTTAGGAGGGTGCGCTTTATTATATTTGCGTTCGCTTTTATGTCACCGGTGTTGGGTTTGCCTTTATCTTCCTCGAGGAGCGAGAGTGGAGGAGGCGTGTACGTGGAAACTAATCCGCCCCGTCTGGTTTTAATTGATATCTCTTCCTCTTCCTCCTCTTCTTTCTTTTTTCCAACTCCTAATACTTTTTTTATTTTTTCCCCAGTACTTTCTTTTTCCTCTTCTGGGATAGGTTCTCCAATATCCTCTTTAATTTCTACGGGTTCCTTTTGCGCTTCTTTTTTCTTTAGGCTGAAATTCCAAATTTTTTTCAAAAATGGAAGGAGATTTAACTTTGCGTCAAATATCGCTAGAATTGAAATTATTAAAATTGCGCCGAGAAAAATGATGCTCGCATACACATCAAAAAAAGATACAAAAGGGGTTGATAAAATTTTTCCCAATAATCCTCCAGAATGTTTTAAAGTGATGTCTATTATTCCCAAACTGGAAAGAAGAAACATTATTCCGCTGATTATTCGGGTCCACCCTATATTGGGAGTTTCTGATTTTAAGAATGAATATCCGAGCATAATAAATAATACCGGGAGAAGAATATAACCTAAACCAAGCAAATTTATAAAATTATTATGGATAAATATTCCAACTTTTCCAGCCACACCGAAATAAGACATTAAAAAAAATAACGCCAAAACAAAAAAAATAATTGCCATTATTCCGTGTTTAGTTTGAGTTTTTAATCCCCATTTATTTTCCTTGGAATATTCCTGACCATCTCCCTTGTTTCCATTTTTTACCATGCAAGCATTTTAACATATTTTAGTATATAAAAAATATAAAAAGAAAATAAAATGCTTTGCGAGCTGGTCTGGCTGACCCCCTTCCGAGGACCCGAGTAAAGCATTTTATTTTCTTTTTATAAAACAAAAAAATATCCATATCGTATTTAACAAAATAATCCAATTTTTGTAGTTGCTTTTTTACTTGTCCTATATATAATGGACAAATGTTAGCCGAGAATAAAGCTATGAATAAAAATTTTAAAGACATGGGGACCGATACAGACATTTCTTTAATGGACATTTCTTTTTCTATTTCCTACACTAAGACTCCTAGACTTATTACAGCGCTCTATATGGTAACGGACATAATAGACAAAGATGAACCCATCAGACACAAATTAAGAAGTCTAGGTACTGAAATCATATCAGACATGCATTTGATTCAGCAGAATTATGCTGGGCACATAGAGTCAGCAAAAGCTAGTACAAAAATAGCCGAAACCGTGTCCTTTTTAGATATTGCTTCAGCTATGAATTTTATTTCCGAAATGAATTGCGCTATTTTAAAAAAAGAATTTCTTGAGCTACAAGGATCTATGCAGGAATATATAAATAAAAAGTCTATGTGGCTTACAGAATTTTTTCGGGATTCTTCCTCTCCCGATGGATGGCCAAAAGCCGGAGTGAATAAATTAATTGCGCCTTTTCCTAAAGGACATTCAGAAAAAAAAGAATCAAATTTTAAAGGACACACTAGGCTTGGTGTCCAAAAGGGAAGTACCTTGTTGAAAGCCTTATCGGACATAAAGAACACAAATAAAAATAATCCTGCTCCGTATGAAGCTGAAAATTTTCGTTTGGGATTTGATATATTAAAGAAGCAAAGACGAGAAGATATAATTAATATTATTAAAAATAATGGAGGAAATTCCACTATAAAGGACATTAAAGAAAAAACAAATACTGGAGCATATCGGTCACTTGTCTGTAGTGAGAAAACACTCCAAAGAGAATTAATGTCTATGACGAAAGATGGTGTCCTTAAAAAGACGGGAGAGAAACGCTGGAGTCGATACCAACTTGTCAACTTGCCAAGTTGACAAGTTGGTATCTAGGACCCAGCTTCAAACCTAACCCATTTCTTGCATTTTACTTAAAAATATGAGAGTATTGGCAGGTGGTTTCTATTCACCCAAAAGTGAGTTATCCACATAATATATTGCTCTTTCTTTGAGCTATATATTATAATGTCCTTAGTGTTTGCGGATGCGCATTTGATTTAGCAAAATCATGCTGGGCATAATGCGTTCTGTATTCACAGAATTTATATTTGTTTTCACTTTAATTCTCGTTTGCGATTTCGTCGAAAAAATCTCAAATGATAGTTCAGTGAAAATGGATGGTCATTGAAAATTGAATAAAAGTTTTTTGTTCGGTTTTCAATTAAGTAAACATCTGTTCTTTATTTATTTATTCGTTGCATTACAAATTGTTTTTAATTATTATTTATTAGCGAATAGAAAATAAAGATAGAAAAAAATTACGCTTTTAGTTTTGTCGAAACTAATTAATGGCGTAAAATCCCGCAGTAAAATTTTAAAAAAATTTCACTGCAGGATAAAAATTAGAAAAAATTTATGAGTAAATTATTAAAATTAAAATTTCTTTTAGGGATGGTAATGCTTCTAGCTTTTGTTGTTACAACAAGTTCAGCTGATGCAACTATCACTTCCACTTTGAGAAAAGGTTCAAAGGGCACTCAAGTAACGGAACTTCAAACAGCTCTTGGTGTCTCTCCAGTTGATGGAATCTTTGGCAACATAACCAAAGCTGCTGTTGTCGCTTGGCAGTCTAGCGTAGGTTTAGTAGCCGATGGAATATTCGGTGCTAAGTCCCGAACTGCCCTTACAGGTGGCGCGGTCAGCACGACATTTCCAGCCGGTTGTGCTTCCGCTTCCGGATTTAGTTCTACGACTGGTATAGCATGTACGGCTTTAGTAGTCAGCACGACATTTCCAGCCGGTTGTGCTTCCGCTTCCGGATTTAGTCCTACGACGGGTCAAGCATGTACGGCTGTAGTCAGCACGACACTTCCAGCCGGTTGTACTTCCGCTTCCGGATTTAGTTCTACGACTGGCGCATCATGTTCCACGGGTGTAGTTGTGTCTTCTGGAGTTGCTGCAGTTGCGCTTGCGGCTGACAACCCAGCTTCCGGCACAGTTCCAGACGCTGGCAATGCGAACTTTACAAAGTTCACAATCAGTGCTGGCCCTACAGCTGTTTCCATTACCAGCTTGTATGTGACTCGCTATGGTCTCTCTATCAATTCTGATGTTGAAAACATCAAGATTCTTGATGAGGACATGGTGCAGGTTTCTTCATCTGGAAGTCTAAACACTAACAATAAAGCACAGATTACCTTCTCTCCAGCTCTAACTATCCCAGCTAACACTGTAAAATCTTTTTACATTCGCGCAGGTATAGTTAACGCTACAGTTGGTGGTAAAAGTGTGGCTCTTGGTATTGATGTAGCTTCCGATGTAATAGCAAATGTCACAGTCGGCGGTTCATTCCCAGTTAAGGGTAACCTTATGGGTACCGTGCTTCTTGATATCGGCGTATTGACTGCTGATGAAGATGGAACAGTTACAGACTCACAGCCGGACGGCGGTGCTACAGACGTAGTTCTTAATAAATTCAAATTGACATCCGGTTCAGTTGAAGCGGTGACAGTCAAACAGATTGCCGTTGAAAGACAAGGTACGGCTTCTTCTTCAGATATCGCAAACATTGAGCTTTTTGATGTTTCCAAAGCGGTCACTCTCGGCACAGCCGCTTCTTGGGACGCAAACGGTTTGGCAACTTTCAATAATTTGAATATCGTCCTTGAAAAAGGCGAGACTCGAAGGTTTGAAGTTCGTGTTGACATCGTTTCCGGCTCAAGCTTGACTGTAAACGCAGACCTTACTGACGGTTCTGATGTCCGTGTTCAAGTTGTAGGTAATACTTACGGTTTCTACATCACACCTACGAACTCTTTGACTAACGGTCAAGGCGGAAGCAACCAGACAATTCAAGCTGGTTCGCTCACCGTCACTAAGTCGTCTTCCACTCCGGCAGCCGGCAATATTAGTTCCGGTTCGGATGTGCATTTGGCAACATTTGACTTCCAAGTATTGGGTGAACCAATGAAGCTTACTTCCATCAATGTTGATACCACTTTAGCTACGATGACTTATGATGAAGTCACCAATGTTAAGTTGGTTGACGCTACGACAGGCGCTTTGCTTGCCGGTCCTAAAGACTTAATCACAGGCACGGAAGATGTGACATTTACGGATGTTGTTATCCTTCCTGTTGGTGTGACGAAAGTTAAGGTAACCGCAAATCTTGCGTCTGCTGTTTCCCTTGGCGACACTATCAAGATTGATCTTGACGCTCCTTCAACTGGTATCGTGGCGAAAGGTATGACTTCCAATGACTCTGTCACTCCAAGTCCTACTTCAGCTGTTTCCGGTAATACTATGGTAGTTCAAGCTGCTGCTCTTACTGCTGTCACCAACACGACTCCTGCGGCTCGCAGTGTCGTCAAGGGTCAGCAAGACTTCATCTGGGCTACGGCTACATTGTCCGCTTCCAACTCTGGTGAAGACGTAAATGTCTCCACTATCGTTGTGGAGAACACTGTGGACGAATTAGATACAACTACTGCTTCCGGCGCGCAAGACGTGGATAATGTTGAAATCTGGGCAGACTTGACGTCAGCTTTGAGCACTCGAGGCGATGTGTATGAAACGAAAATTGGAGATACAAAGCAATTCACCGGCACCGCTGATGGAGACGCTCTTCTGACCTTCAATCTTAATCCGATTGTTAGTGTTACCAAGAATGGTTCGGTAAATATCGCTATAATTGCCGACCTTTCTGCTAGCGCTACTACAAGTGATACATTCGCTATCAGTATAGATACTGACTCTGGTGATGTTACCGCAAATGGTAAGACTACCGGAACATCAGTTACTCTCACTCCTTCAGGCGCAGGTCAAGTAATGACTGTTTCTGCCGGCGGTACGCTGACGGTTTCTGTTGACTCTTCATCTCCTACCGCGGCTTTGCTTCTCGATACTTCAGCTGAACAAACAGTTGCTGTATTCAGACTGGCTGCCAATAATACTGAAAACTTGAATGTTGACAGTATTAAGATTACGGATGATGGTACAAGTGGCGATGACGTTGTAGCTTCTTACAAGTTCTACAATGGCTCTACGCTTCTCGGAACAGTAGTTCCTAGCGCAGGTCTTGCAGAAGTATTCCCATCTACGGGCTCTCTCGTCATTCCAGCTAGTGATTACAAGCTTGTGACTGTTAAAGTTATCTTGAATGATATTGATGGCACAGGATTCGTAAATGGTGATACTCTTATTACTACCGTTGACGCTGCTGGTGATATTGATACCACGGGTCTTGCTTCCGGTTCTGCTGTAGACTCAACACAGACAAGTGTTGACGCCGCTACACACACCGCTTATGAGACATATCCAAAAGTTGAATTCAATAACGCAGGAGTATCAACTGTTCTTGGAGCAAATGCTAACTATGTCGCGGGC
Source organism: Patescibacteria group bacterium (assembly GCA_038061925.1). Taxonomy (GTDB): domain Bacteria; phylum Patescibacteriota; class Minisyncoccia; order Phycocordibacterales; family UBA9973; genus UBA9973. Next base: position 10,438 of record JBBTYD010000002.1, on the reverse strand, counting down.
CGACTTCTTATCACAAATATGGGTAACAAAGACGTTACTTTTGACAGTGATGACACGCTCAAGATTAACTTTGAGATTTCAGGCACATTGACAACAGCAACTGACGCTGTAACGCTTCGTGATGCTGAAGGAACTCTGCTTGACACAGTTAACATGGCTGCAACAACTGGTAGCACCTCTGCTTCAGTTCTCTTTGCGGATAGTACACTTACTATTCCATCTGGCGGTAGTGAAACGGTAACGATTTATGTTAACACCGGTGGTCTTACTACCGATGGCAACACTCTACAGCCATGGCTCAGCGACGACGCTGCCGCTAACCTTGAATTCAGTATTAACGCTGGTACTGCTGATTACAATGAAGCAGACTACGTTTTCAAGGGTGACATCTTCGGTCTCTCACACGTAAATCCTTCATAACTTTAATTAGTTAATGAGGTAGCTTTTAGAAGGTCGAATATCTATTAGCTTAACAAAAAACCACTCCGACCTAGGTCGGAGTGGTTTTTTGTTTTGCCTTTTTATGCTATATTCTTTGTTATGGCATCAAATTCATATAAAAATTTCGCATACATTACAATGATATTGCTTGTTGTTGGAGGTCTTTCTTTGTTCGCCAGGAAAGAGCAAGCCCCAGTTCAAGAGAGACCAGCAGAAATCCCGACCGAAATCGGGACCTCGACCACAAGCGTCGTGAAAGAAGTGAAACCAGCCCCCGCTCCTACTTACAAAGAATTAATCAATAAAGGCCATGAATTTTACCTAAAGGGGCAGTATGCACAAGCCCTACCTTACCTTAAAAAAGCCGTTTTGTTAGAGCAAAATGATCGTATTTACCGCTCTTTATATTCCGTTTATCTGGGGCTGAAAGATTACCAAAATGCCGAAAATGCGATAAAAAAAGCCCTTATTGCCGACAGCCGGATAGCCAGCAACTGGGTGGAATATGCATATTTTGAAAATTATTATGTAAAAGCCCCTTTTGACATTGTTTCAAAGATTTATCTTGAAGGCTTGAAAAATACTAAAGACAATATTGATTTAATTACCGGTTATGCTTCATATTTGGTTGAAAATAAGGAATACGCTGAAGCCATAGCGTATTTAGAGAAGGCAATCACTATCAATCCCGCCCGGACAGCTATATTCCAAGCGGAGATAGAAAGCTTGCGGACGAAAATATAGTTTGATATACTGGGAAGATTAGTTATAAAGTAATCAAGTTTTTAATGTTATAAAGTCTAAAAAAGATAAAATAATATGATTAAGAAAAAAGAAGTAAAAACTAAAAAGATGACAATTGATAAATTAGCGATGATGGTTGCTAAAGGTTTTGAGGACAATAAGGGTGATATTGAAAAATTGGCTATATCTACAGCCAAAGGATTTGAAGAAGTAGGTAGAAATATGGCTAGGATTGAAAATAATTTGATTTATCATATTGGTGGTGTAAATAGAAGGCTCGATGATATGTCATTAAATAGGGTTAAATATGAAGACCATGATAAATTAAAATCCAGAGTAGATTTTTTAGAAAAGAAAAACTTAAAATAAAATAAGTCATATTATTATTATAAATAATAATCAAAAAATGTATGTCAAAAAAAAATATCGTAATAGTAGCTCTAGTGGTTTTGGTTGTGGTGGGAGTTGGTTTTTGGGTGAATAAAGCAAATAAAAACAATGTTTATTCTGTCGTATATATGACAACCGGAGAAGTATATGTTGGTAAATTAACAACTTTTCCTGATATGAGGCTTTCAAACGGCTATATTTTGCAAGTTGTCAAAGATGAAACTGATGAAACTAAGAGTAATTTTACTCTTAATCCAATAAAAGACGCTCTTTGGGCGCCGGAGACTATGCATCTCATAAAGGACAACGTTGTCTTTTATGGTCCGCTTCTAGCAACCAGCAAAATTGCTGAAACTCTGACAGCGCAAGGGAAATAATTAGGTGCTTCTGGATAGAGTCTTAGGCTCTTTCTAGCTAGTTGCTAGGGACTAGTAATATGTTATACTTAAAATATGAAAAAGGTTATACAGTTTTCTATTACAAATGAAGATGGTATGTATGTTGCTTCTGGATTGAATGCTCCTATTGTAACTGACGGCAAAACTTTTGAGGAACTTGAAAAGAACATTGGAGAAGCTGTTTCTTTGTATTTAGAAGAAATGGTGGATGAAGTTGAAAATGAATTTGTTAAAAATCCAGGAGTGGTTGCAAGTTTCGAGTTCCATACCCCGTCATATGCCTAATAAGATAAAAACTAGCATTTCTGGGTCTGAAATAGTAAAGTTCTTTGAATCTCATGGTTTTATTATCTCCAGGATTTAGGACATCTTTATGAGCTTTCCATCGAACATTTTCAAAAAAGCTGTTTTGTGTGTGATAAATTAAAGAAACGTTTGGAGGATTTTATAGGTACAAAAGATGTCAAACGAATTAAAAATAGTATATGTAAGAACGGTTATTGTAAAATAAAAGACAAATAATCATTTTTTTCTAGCTCCTAGCTCCTAGCTCCTAGCCCCTAGTTTGGGAGTTATCCCCACTTTCTATTGTGTTCTAATATTTTTCTTTGTTGTATAATTAATAACGCATTAAAGTGTCGAATACTTTTTTGTCATCTTGAATTATCTAACAGTGCATTTCCTTAAGGGCACTATTAGGCAATTGAGGAAAATTATTATCATTATCAGGTTTATTTATTATTAGCTCGTCCCGCGAAGCTTTGGCAAAGTGGGATAAAATTATTAGAATATGAAAAATATATTTAAAGGTTTAGGTTTAGGATTTGTTGCTTTATCTCTTATCGCGGGAGTTGGAGCAGTGCAAACACTCGCGTCTTTTACTATCGGTGCAAATGTGCTCACTGAAACCGGCGCGCTGACAATCACCGGCGCAGTCGGTTCGGCAATGGGTTTTGCGACGACGGCTACAACTGGTGATATTACAATTGGTAATGCTAGTCAGGTTGGTGGAAGTACTATTATTTATGGTGGTACTGATACTGGTGTTGGCGTAGCGGCTGGTCTTTCTTTGACCCCGGGTACTGCCGGCACTCTTGTGCTCGGCGCAGCCGCTGGAACTGGCGCTGTCAGCCTTGGTACATCTTCAGCTGACCAGACAGTCAATGTCGCTCAAGGCGCTGCGGTTAAAACTATTAACATTGGGACTGGCAACACTTCGGGTGTAACCATTATCGGTGGTACGGCAGGAACAGGCAATATCACAGTTGGATCTTCATCTGGAGATCAAACTCTAATACTTGGTGGTGGCGCTGGTGTTTCAACAGTGCAAATTGCTGGTGGCACAGCCGCTAATGTTGTAACTATCGGTAATGCGCAACTAGCCGGTTCAATCACCGCTGGTACTCTAATGACCACAGGCACAATCACCTTTGGTGGTACAGGCCTTCATGTCGGCACAATGACATTCGGTCGTGGTACTGGCGCACAAACAGTTGCGCTTGCCTCTACTTCAGGTGTTTCTACCGTAACTCTTGGAACATCCGGTGCAGCCACTTCTGCGATAACAATCGGAAGCGCTGCGCAAACTGGCGCTACTACTATTCGTGGAGCTATTGCTCTAGATCCGGGAGTAGTTGGCAATACTATTGTAATTGGTAAATCAGATGGAACAGGCGATATTACTCTTGGTTCATCTTCTGGTACACAAACAGTTGTTATTGGTGGTGGCGCTGGTCTATCTACTGTTACGATTGCTGGTGGCACAGCAGGCGCTAATGTTGTAAATATTGCGGCGGCAAACACTGCAGTAGCGAATACTGTAAACATTGGTTCAGGACTTACTTCAGGCGCAGGTTCAAAAACTGTTAACATTGGCGACGGTGCAAACACTACAGGTGTTGCCACTATTAACATCGGTACAGGAGCTACGACTCTTGCAGGTGGAAAAGTTATCAACATCGGTACAGGCACTCCTACCGGTTCAGGTACAGAGGTAATCACTATTGGTAATATAGTTAGTGGTGTGCGTTACTTTGAAGATACCTTGGCAGTTACTGGTACGCAGGCATTAACGGCTGCCATGAGTGGTAGAACTTTCTATCTAGCTACTGCTCCAGTTATTACTCTTCCTGCCGTAGCTACTTCTAACGGTGTTGTGTATAGATTCGTCGTAGCAGCTGATGTCACAACTAACGCAACTATAACAGCAGCTACAGCAGTTATTGAGGGTACTCTTAAGGTTACCGCACTAGATGTTTCTTGTGCCGCCGCGACTGTCTTAACTATTGTTGCTACTGCAGAAGATGTCGGTGACTTTATTGAACTTCGTTCAAATGGTACAAAGTGGTTCATTGGCGCAAGTGGCGCCGATACAACAGGTGCCATTACTTGTGCATAATTATTTTGTTTCTTAAGTCTTAAATTATTAACAAAAAATATGCGGGATTTAGAGATTATCTTGCTTGCCTCGCCGAAGCCTCGGCGTAGGCGGGAGGTCGAATCCCGTATATATAATCTTAAAAACAAAATGATTAAAAAATTAAAATTAGGTTTACTGATAGCTGTCTTATCTCTCTTTGTTGGTGTAGCCAATTCTGCTTTTGCTTTGACTTATAGCGCTGATGTGGTAATCACAATCAACGGCAATAATTACACCATTTTAAGCGGTTCAGAAGCGACATCAATCGTGCTGGATACTACGACCTTACAGGTAGTTACTCCGGCATCAGCTACCTTTACTCTCATTTCTCCAAATAGGCACACTCTTACTAACAACGGAAGCTTGACCGCTACTTGTACAAATGGAGAAAGCAAGCTCATTATTACCGCTAGCTTAGATGTGACGGTCACTCCCTCTACGACTGCTTGTGGAGCGATAACTAGCGGAGGAGGCGGCAGCGGAGGCGGAGGATATGCGGCTACTCCACCTGCAGATACAACAGCACCTACTAATACTTCAGTCAGTATCAATGCTGGAGCAACGACAAGTGCTGTACTTACTTCAACTTTGACTCTCTCTGCCACAGACGCTACTCAAATGCTTATCTCAAATGACGCTGGTTTTGCTGGAGCATTATGGGAGACTTATGCGACGAGCAAAACTTGGACGCTTGTCTCAGGAGATGGAGTAAAGACAGTTTATGCTAAGTTCCGGGATGCTGCCGGCAATATGTCAATGGCTGTCTCAGACACCATCACTGTTGCAGGAAGCGGAACGGAGGTAGTGGTTCCACTTCCTCCTACGCAAGGATGTTCTGGTGGAAATAAGTACAATACTTCAACTGGAGTATTATGTGTTAACAATACGGGTCCTCAAATTCCAGGATGTGGAAATAGAATTAGTGGCTTTAGTACGGCTAATGGAGCGTCGTGTGTAGGAAATACTTCAGCGCCTTCTTCTACCACTACCGGAGTGTATAACTTCGGCGCCACCACTCTCAAAAATGGGAGCAAGGGCGAGCCGGTTAAAGAACTACAAAGATTCTTGAATGATAAATTGAATCTTGGCTTGGTAGTTGACGGTAAACTGGGTCCAAAGACCATTAAAGTCATAAAACAATGGCAGAAGGATAACGGTCTAGTGGCTGACGGTCTCGTTGGAAAGAAAACAAAAGCTCTGATGAACGCTCAGTAGGAAATAGGAGAGAGGTGAATTTGTGGTTCTCAAAAACCAGCTTTTTGGCTGGTTTTTGCTTTTTTGCTATTGTCTGAAAATTTGATATAATATAAAAACTATACTATTATAAAAATATTAAAAATTAACCGTCTTTATTTATAAAAATATAAGTACGGATAGTGTAATTTCTAAACGGGATGAAAGACAAACTAATTATTGAACTGATTGTGGTTTTAGCTCTGGTTGGTTTTGCGCTTTGGTCACTGAATAAAAATCCTGCTCCAATTGTAACGGATAACACAAAAAACGGTCAGGAAGTGATTCCCACCGAGGATACAAGCGTTGGCAGTGTTAATGCTAATGCGCCTACATCAATTACTTACGCGCAAGCTTTGGTAAAGTATAAAGATGCCCGCATTCAGCTTAATAATATATGTCAAGCCAGTCCAAATAATGTCACTTACAAAAACAATACTTCTATTATGCTAGATAACCGCGCGCCTGTCGATCGCACAGTGAAAGTCGGTTTTGTCTTTAATATAAAAGCTTGGGGTTTTAAGATAATCAAGCTCTCTAGCGCAAAGTTGCCAGCTACCTGGCTAGTGGATTGTGACACATCTCAGAATATTGCCACAATTTTAATTCAGAAATAACTTGTGTCAAAGAGACACTTTGACACTAAACTTATGTTTGCATTTTTTTTTAAAATTTGGTATTTCATCGCTATTTTTCCCTTTCTTATTTTTATAGAAGGCAGTTCGATGTTTTCAAATTTTTTAAAGAAAAAAAACATATATTCTCATTGGGATATTTATCATTCTTTTATTTTGGTTTTGGTTATTCTGGCTATTATCTTGTGGCTGAACGGGTACCGATAAAAATAGAAAAACGGAAGCAAGGCTTCCGTTTTTCTATTAATGGTATGATATAATAAAATTATGATAACAAAACATTTTTTTAAGACGTTGATTATTTTTATACTGATGATAGCCTTAGGGCTTACTGGGGTTTTCTTGGTGATTCATTTTGCAAAGTAACATAACTGTGCTATAGTCTACCTACCGCAAAGAAAGTAGGCAACAGGCGAAGTAAGTCCTATTTAGTGGGTCGATATCTCAAAATATCAAGGAGAGTCCTTGATATTGGAGGGTGAAACTTGCGGCGAAAGCCGTTTTTTGTTTTTTAGTAGAAACAATTAAAAATCACCTATGTTACAAAAATCAAAAAAAGAAGAGATAATAAAAGACTTAGAGGAAACAATCAAGGGATCTGAATCTCTTGTTTTTGTGAATTTCCACGGTTTGAAAGTAAGTGATGAAACAATCTTGCGTCGAAATCTTCGAAAAGAAAAGGTTGGGTATAAAGTTTCCAGAAAGACGCTTCTGGTTCGCGCGTTAAAAGGGAAAGCGGAAGGTGAAATTCCGGAACTGGCCGGGGAAGTCGCTATCGCCTACCTGCCTGCGCAGGCAGGCTCTAAAGATGCCACAACAACTCCGAGAGAAATCTATAATTTCCAAAAAACCCACAAAGGAATTTTAAATATTTTAGGTGGAATTTTCGAAGGTAAATTTATTGAGAGTGGCAAGATGATGGAGTTAGCGATGATACCGACAAGGGAAGTGTTACTTTCAAAATTGGCGTTCTTGCTCCAGAGTCCGATGCAACGTTTGGCTATCGCGGTGAATGAAGTAGCGAAAGGAAAAGTATAATTATTAACTAAAGCCAGATAGAGGCTAAACCTCTATCTGGCAACAAAAATTATGTCAAAATTTGATGTGTTTATGAAAGATCTTGAAGGCGCCTCAGTCTTGGAATTAAACGAGCTGGTAAAGGCTATTGAGGAAAAATTTGGAGTATCCGCCGCCGCGGTGGCGGCCACTCCCGCTGGCGCCGGAGCGGCTTCCGCCGCAGAGGAACAAGCTGCTTATACTGTGATGCTTACTTCCGCTGGTGAGCAGAAAATAGCGGTAATGAAAATCGTCAAAGAAGCCTTGGGTCTAGGTTTGAAAGATGCTAAAGATTTGGTTGATGCCGCTCCTTCGACTCTTAAGGCGGGAATGAAGAAAGAGGAGGCTAATGACTTAAAGAAAAAAATAGAAGCGGCCGGTGGGAAGATTGAATTAAAATAACCCAGAAAACCCAGCAAGGGTAGTCCTTGCTGAAATAAAGAACAAGAAAAACGGAAGCAAGGCTTCCGTTTTTCTTGTTCAAGTAGTCATTAACATAGAAAAAACGGAAGCCTTGCTTCCGTTTTTTTGCTTGTTTTTTCTTGAAAAAGCATTACAATAGGTGGATGGAAATTCTAGGGAAAATATTAGGAAATGGAGCCAGGGTAAAAATAATGAGGCTTTTTTTGTTCAATAAAGGCAAGGGTTTTGAGAGTAAAGATATTGCCAAAAGAAGCCGAGTAAGTCCCGATATCGTTCGCCGAGAACTGAAGCTTTTAGCTTCTGTCAATTTTATTAAAAAACGAGGAAGAGCTTCATCAGATTGGTATTTTAATTATCTTTTTAAATATGCGGGAGAATTTGAAGATCTGCTAGTCCGATCGGATAATTTGAATAAAGAAAATATTTTAGATAATTTAAAAAAAGTCGGACAGGTGAAACTCATTGTGGTTTCTGGCGTATTTATTAAAAATGAGGATAGTCGAGTGGACTTGCTCATTGTTGGGGATAAAATGAAACGGGGCAAAATTGAACAAGGAATTCGCAGACTTGAAGCAGAAATTGGCACGGAGCTTGTTTACGCTATTTTTGAGACCCAAGAGTTTATTTATAGGCTGAATATGTATGACAAGCTTGTCCGAGACATTTTAGACTATCCCCACGAGGTTCTCTTGCAGGTTAAGGAGTTATCCACACAGGCTTTAAAAAAGAATTAGAATTTGGTATAATAATAGCTAGAACTTTATAAGGTCGAAACTTAAAAGTCTTATTAATTAATGTTTTTTACTATTATGAATAACATTTGGCTTTCATGGGGTGATGTTTTTAACGCATCGCTTCAAAATTTATGGTGGGGTTTTATTCAGTTTGCTCCGAAGCTTATCATCGCGGTTATATTCTTTGCGATAGGTTGGGTTTTAGGTAATATTATCGCTAAAGCTCTGGAGCAAGTTTTTCGTTCTCTTAAAATAGACAATCTTTTAAGATCTATTGGCGTAGACAATTTATTTAGAAAGGCGGGGATGGATCTCGATTCTGGATACTTTATTGGACAAGTGGTGAAATGGTTTGTGATTGTTGTTTTTCTTATTCCTTCGCTTGATTTGGTTGGCTTGAATAGTATAAAAGATTTCTTGCAAAATGGCGTATTGGGTTTTTTGCCTAAAGTTGTCGTGGCTGCTCTTGTTTTAATAATTGCTTCAATTGTGGCTGAAGGTTTATCTAAAACAGTGGTCGCTTCCGCAAAAACCATAAACTTGACTTCTGCCAATATGCTTGGCGCTATCGCGAAGTATGCTATTTGGATATTTGCCTTCATCATTGCGTTAGGGCAGCTTGGGGTAGCTGATTACTATATGAGCGTCCTTTTCACTGGCATAATTGCAATGCTCTCAATCGGTGGCGCTCTAGCTTTCGGTTTGGGTGGCAGAGATGCGGCGGCGCGATTTATCGCCAAGGTTAGTGAAGAAGTTTCTCATAGATAATATAAGTCTCTTTAGTTTCTTAGAGTATTTTGGCAAAAAAGATGTCCCCAGTTGACATCTTTTTTGATTTCGATTATACTTTTTCTATCAGTATGAATATGATAAGAAACAAGTTCAAAAGGCGGCCTTAATTGCAGACTTTCTTTTGTCTGTTAGCCGCCCGAAAGGCGGTTTTTTCTTTTACAGTAAGGCTAGAAAATTGAAAATTAAAAACTTATCGGGTAGTAAGAAGGGTCTTCAAAAACCCAGATAAGTAAAAACTCTCTTTGTTTAAAGAATTTGAGCGGTCAAGTTTTTAAACAAGTTAAAGAGAGTTGTTTAATTTTGTGGTTTTCAAATTTCTTAACAGGAAATTTAAGGGCGTACGGTGGATGCCTTGACTTTAAGAGGCGATGAAGGACGTGGCGTTGCTGCGATAAGCTTCGGGGAGGTGCTTAGCAACCTTTGATCCGGAGATTTCCGAATGGGGAAACCCTGTTGAGTACACCTCAACAATTTTTATCTTTATGATAAAAAAGCAGACCCTGGGAAGTGAAACATCTCAGTACCAGGAGGAGTAGAGACAAATATGCATTTCCCCAGTAGCGGCGAGCGAAAAGGAAGAAGCCCAAACTGAGAGTAGCAATACTCTTAGGGTTGTAAGATGACAATGTAGATTTTCTAGAAGAGTCAAAAAATAAGTTATTAGCTTAAGTTGCTGGAAAGCGACACCATAGAGGGTGATAGTCCCGTGAGCGAAAATAATTTATCTCTTTTATTGTTATTCTTGAGTACCCCAGGACATGAATGGCCGGGGGGAATCCAGCGGAACTAACCGCTAAGGCTAAATACTCTTAAAGATCGATAGTGAACTAGTACCGTGAGGGAAAGGTGAAAAGCAGCCCGATTAGGGCGGTGAAATAGACCTGAAACCGTATGTCTACAAGGAGTTGAAGTTCGTCTTCGGATGAACAACAGCGTGCCTATTGAAGAATGAGCCAACGAGTTTATGCATACTGCTGGCAAAGTTGATTAAAACAACAGAGCCATAGGGAAACCGAGTGTTAATAGCGCGTCAGTATCTTAATTGATATGGGTAGAATGCATAAGACCCGAAACCAGGTGAGCTTGCCATGAGCAGGATGAAGTTCGTCGAAAGACGGATGGAGGTCCGAACCGGTAGATCGTACAACGTCTTCGGATGACTTGTGGTAAGGA
>JBBTYD010000001.1:0-2412 GCA_038061925.1 Patescibacteria group bacterium | reverse complement strand
TTTCAAGTTTGACATAAGTGGGTCGTGATATCCCCAAACTTTCCGCCACCTCACTTTGAGAAAGACCTATTAGCTTGCGTTTATTTTTTATAATTGTAGACATATCTACAATATATCACTTTTGTGAATTCTTTACAACTTTACTGTGTATAGTGTAAATTTGTAAAGAATAATCTTACAAATTATACTACTCACCCATTTTTCGTATCTTTATCTGAGTTAGAATTTATTTCTTTTGCTTGCTCTTCCAATTTATTTAATAAGTCCTTTTGTAAGGCAAGTAGTAAAGACAACTCATTGTTTGTATCTATTTTTGGTGTAGGTTCTTTCATATTTATTTTGTATAATTTTCAAATTTTTGAACAAAAGCTGCCCCATATTTTTCTGTAAAATAGTCTCTCTTTCCAAGAATATCTTTCGCTGTTCTTTCCAAAACATCTGGTGTTGCGGAATCAACAAAGCTATCAAGGTTTGCTACAATACTTTCTCTACATCTTTGTTGTTGCTCAGGACTTAAAAGATCTTGGAAAAATTCGGCCAATTGAAATGCGGTGAAGCCACCTCTTTCAATATTTTTTTCTATCATTTTATTTTTTAATTCAGTTGGAATATTTTCAGGATCTCTATCCATTAACATTTCTATAAAAACCGGTCGAGTCTCTGGTTTATCAGCACTTTCTATTAATTTGTTTTGAATTTGCGTTTTAGTATCAGGATTTCTAGTAAAAAAATCAACATAAAATTGGTCTTTGTTTATTAGTGTGTTTATACTCTGCCGGAAAAAATGCTCCTTGAAAGCAAAAGCACTTCCCCTTCCTAACGGACTTTGACCATTAAATTGAGCATACTTTTCAAAAACCAGATCATTAGCCAGTAATAATTCTAGGTTGTTTTTCACCAATTCTTCAAATTTGGCTTTCACCTCGGATGGAATGTCAGCAGGAGCATTGGATAGTTCAAAAAGCTGCTCAAACGGGGTATTTTCGAACATTATATTAGCTTCAATGCTATTTTTTGGTTCATATCCCGGTTGTCCATATAAAAAACTTTTTTCCAGTTGCCAAATAGGTGAACCGGTATGGTTGCCATAGCCGCTACGTCTGATACTCATTTTGTCAGCAAATTCATTGTCAACTGTATTTTTATCTTGGTCTCTTTGTATATAATTATCATAACCATCCTGCCCCAAAACACGCTCTACTATACTATCATCAGTTGCAAGACTTTCAATAAATTCTATGGGAATATTATCTTGCCGACACTGTTCCATTAGGTTTTTAAATTCTGGGTCATCTTTTTTATCAGCTCGGTAAATAATTTTACTGGTTGCTGGCATTTCCACCCCTGTTGCAGTAGCCCAAAAAGTATCATCTTTACCAAAAGCATAGGGTTTACCGTTGGCTTCAACCATTTTATCCATTGGCATGACAAAAGAATAACCAACATCATCCCAATTTCCTCCATCATTGTTTCCAACTCGACAATTAACTGTGAAGTGCAAAGTTGGTCTAGGAACTTTGCCTCTTGTAATATCAAACGCTGTTTTAAGAACCAGCTTGCCATTTTCAAAAACCGGTAAATTGTTGCTTACCCTAACCGCTACCATATATTGAAACGGGTTCTCTTTATCCAGAATAGATTCGCCACTAGCAAGTCGTCGATTTGGTCTTTGTTCCAGATTAACTTCTGAAATTTTTGGCCCAACCGTTTCTGCCCCTTGATTTTCATTTATTATTTCCCGCGCAGTGTCGGTAATGGCCGCTATTTCACTCGCGGTTCCGGCAACCTCTACTTTTCCTTCAGGTGAAAGTTCTGAAACAATAGAGTCTCTATGTCTTAATACATCAGAAAAATCCCTAATCTGCGGTTCTTGTTCAGAAGTTTCAGTTGCTGAAACTTCCCTATCCTCTTGGGATATAAAAGCTTTTATTTTTTCTTTAGTATTTTCAACCAAAGCAACAATTCTTTTCCTAATATTTTTTATTCGGTCAGCAAAATCGCCTCGCTCATATATTTCAGTGGTTTTTTCTCCACTCAAACCAGAAGATATTGGCACATTTTCAATTCTCTTATCAGCACTTGCCATAACTTCGCTTTGACTACTTTCAATTTCAGCAGTTGCTTGTTCTAAATTTTCTTGAAATTCTGTTTCAGAAACTTCCTGTTCAACACCAGGTTGTTCTAGGGCAGGAGTTTGTTCTTGATCTGTTTTAGGAGGAATTGTGTCGATTTTTTCAAATTCATTATTCATGTTTTGTAAGACTTTCTTTAATTTCTTTTAGCCTCTCTTCATCCAAAGCTTTTTGATAGTCAGAAATAGCTTGAAAAAGTTCTTTGTCTAAAACACCAAGTTCTTGTTTGTATTGAAGCATTATTGATTCCAGCTCTTTAACTTTTTGTTGAATTTTTGGA